>JAQUVV010000017.1 GCA_028693195.1 Lachnospira sp. | reverse complement strand
ATAATATAATTAGAAATTCGATATCTGTGGACATCATCTACTAATGCACATACTGATATCACTGCTGCTAGAAAAAATCTAATAATACTCCCTCCTTTTGTATAAACACTCCAAAATCTGCCTATACTCTCAAACAGAATATAATAATTAATTAAGGAGGTTCTTATGAAAAATCCATTCCATTCTGATAAAAAACCTGTTACTTATGATGAAAAATATCTTGTTCAGGAAATTAACTCGACGAAAGCTGCACTTGCTGCTGCTTACTCTAACTTTGACAATGCCACTGACCCAGACTTAATTGACTGTTATATCTATCAATTAAATTCGGAACAAAAGCGTTATAAATACCTTCTGCAGAAGGCAAAAGAATCTGAAATAGAATCAGTTGTAGAAACTGTTTATTCATGATTAACGATATATCGTATTCATATAATACTGCGTTGCGTACCACTTGTCAATACCAATTTTAAAATTTTTTTATTCCAGAGATATCATCGAAAAAGAACGATGTCCCTCTTTCAAAGTTAGACACCGTTCTTTTTTATTTACATTCATTCTATAATATTATTTATCTGTAACTGTTCAACACCTTCACAGTCACTATGTTCACATACACAGTAGTTCGTTTCTACTTCTCTACCTCTGCAATATCCAGCACCGGCTGCTCATCTGTTTCATCTTCCGAAACTTCCTCATCTACTGGAATTGACTCAGCAATATTCTCCATCTTGTCATCCTTTGTCGAATTTAAGACCATGAATGCAACCGCTGCCAACAGACCACCTAATAATGGCGCCGCGATGAATACCCATACCTGTGAAAGTGCAGCGTAATCTCCACCACAGATTCCCTTTGCTAATGCTGGACCTAAGCTTCTTGCTGGATTCACACTGGTTCCAGTAATGGAGATTCCGAAAAGATGTACTGCTGTCAACGCCATACCAATCACGATACCAGCTACATTTGCAAATTCCTTCTTAGATGTTACTCCAAGCACTGTATATACGAATATAAATGTAAGTATCACCTCTACAACAACTGCACCCCACGCATTAATCTCAAGGAAGCCACCATTGGTTCCAAAGCCGTTTGTTCCAAGACTTAAGAAATCTACGCTTGTTCCACTATACTTTGCAATGGTTTCCTGATTGAAAGACTGACCTACACCATACAATGCAAAACCACCTGCAATTCCTCCAAGGAACTGTGCTACAATATACCCAACGAATTCTAACAATCTCATCTTTCCTGCTGCGAACATAGCAATAGATACTGCTGGGTTCACATGACATCCTGATACATTTCCGATGGAATAACATAATGCTGTTAACACCAGTCCGAAAATCAACGCAATTCCGACCGTCTGCAGAAATCCCTGCTGATATCCTCCTGTAAATGATGCTGCTCCACAAGCTGTGAAAGTCAGAATAAAGGTTCCTAAAAATTCTGCTACATACTTCTTCATAAATTCCTCCCTAATTCTAATATACATACAGGTCTATGCTCATTTAATACCTGCATCACATTTTTCTAGTATATACTCATTCATCTATGTTTTCAATGCAGCTAATTGTGAATTTTTAATCCCCTCTGATATTCATCAATGTTCACAAGCTTCACCGCAACGTGCGGAATCCTATATGCTTCCTTATATTATCGCTTTGGCTATCACCACGCTTGCCGCAATCCCTGCCAGTGTTGCAATCAAAGCCCCCGCCAGCGTCCATCTGGTCTTCTTGACCTTTGCTGCCATGAAATAAACAGACATGGTGTAGAATACCGTTTCTGTACAGCCCATCATAATGGATGCTACCAATCCCAGATAGGAATCCGTTCCGTATTCCTTGAAGATATCCAAGCTTAATCCTGTTGCCGCTGATGAGCTGAAAAGTCTGACCACTGCCAGCGGAACTAATTCTGATGGGAATCCAATATAGTGAGTAAATTCCCCCAGCATCTTAGATAGAAAATCAAGAAAGCCTGATGTCCGCAATATTCCTACCGCGACCATCAGGCCTATTAATGTAGGTACAATGGCGACTACCGTCTTCATTCCGTCCTTTGCACCTTCTATAAATTCATCATACACATCTACATTTCTCTTTAATCCATATATTACAATAAACAATATAATGACTGGAATAATACAGGATGAAAATGTAATTACAAGATTCATACTTATCTAACCTGCCGAGTATCTTTCTATCATTCTATGATATGGATGTCCGATTTATTCAAATTAGTTTCCGAACTTCTTAAAGCTGATATTAAAGTCTACTTTTCCTTCAATTCCGTCAATTGTTCCACTTTCCGTATACTGCCACATGGATATTTCGTATGGATAATATGGCTTATCACCATAATACGCAAACCACTTATCGTAACTTTCCAGTCTTGTCAAATCAATCTTGCCGATAAAGCACTTCAGGTTTCCATAAATCATTGGAGTATATCCCTTTTCCTTCACGCGTTCACAGAAAGCAATAATTACATCCGTAAGCTGATCCTTTGTGAGATTCTGCTGACGATAAGTATCTCCAACAATTTCCTCCACATCAAGAACAATCGGATAAGTCACGCGATACGGCTTAATCTTATCAATGACATAATCGGCTTCTTCCACTGCTTTCTCTTTCGTAATAGCCTGTGTAAAGAAATACACGCCTGTCTGAATGTCATTCTGCAAAGCACCTTCCATATTAGCTGTGAAATTCGGATCATCGTTGATAGTCCCTGAACCATAGCCACGGAATCCCAGACGAATAATCGCGTACTCTACCCCCGCTGCTTTAACCTTTGCATAATCAACATTTCCCTGAAACTGAGATACATCAATTCCTTTATGTGTAATTACAGTCCCATTCTCTGAGTATGTAATCTCATTATTGCTATCTTTTTGAAATGTACCATTCTCAAAGTTATTCTTTGCCAAACTGCTAATCTTATCTGCAAATATGTAATGTCCGTCATCCACATACACTATATTATCTGGATAATAGTCCTGCAGAAATGTCATTACTGTTCCACCTGATGAAAGTCTTGATTTTAACGTATCAAGAATAACCTTTTCACCATCTTCTTCCAGTACCTCTTTCTCCTCTTCGACTGCCTGCACAGATGTCTGCTTCGAAAGGTTCTTACAGCGTACTGCCAACAGAATGCATCCCGTCAGAAGTATCATGGAAAGCACCAGCAGAACCAATGCAGGAATATTCAGCTTTCTCTTTCTTTTCTCTGGCGTACTTTTCGGAGTGTTTTGTGGTTGAAATATATTTCCTTCGTTCATAACAAGCCTTTCTTTTTTATAGCTCACAGCTATCATTGGTGATTCAGTGCACTTCATGCCCTTTTAGTTTCTGTATTTAGTCTATGTTACTTTTCGTGAAATGTCAACGATGCGGTCTGTATATATCTTACCTTGTCACATTCCGCAGCCATTTCCCACTAAGATATCGCTTCACAGAAAACGGCACTTTGAAAAGCTCATCAGAAAGCAGAATCACATAGACCACTGGAACGCTCCACCCCAGTGCAAATGCTGCCAATGCACCAAATGCAATGGAAAAGCACCACATAAATCCCACATCAATCATCAATCCAAACTTGGTATCTCCGCCAGCTCTAAATATTCCCAAAATCATATTCGTATTGAATGCCTGTGCCACCACAAAATATGACATCACAAACATCATCACAGATAAATATCCTGCTGCTTCTGCCGATAATGTCATGGTTGAGAGTGCGATTGGTCTTACAATCCAGACTACCGCAGAGCCAAGTAAACCAGTTGCTATACTCAGTCCCACCATTCGGTCTGAATACACCTTCGCAGCTTTCATATTTCCTTCCCCAAGAGTCTTCCCAACAATGATTGCTGCTGAAGATGCAATTCCTAAAGACAGAACCGTCGCTAGCTGTCTAACCACCTGAACAATAGAATTAGCCGCAGAAGCAGCACTTCCCATCTGTCCAATGATTGCGGCAATTACTGCCATTCCAGATCCCCACAGCAATTCATTTGCCACAACTGGCATAGAGAATTTAACGAAATCCGCTGACAATACCTTGTCTCTCTGAAACAACATTTTCAGCTTGAACTGGAATATCTTGTTTCTTCGTCTATCGTAATACACCACAATAACAAATTCTATGACTCTTGCCATGAATGTAGACAACGCTGCACCCTGAATTCCCATTTCCGGAAATCCAAAAAGTCCGAATATGAACACTGCATTTCCAATAATGTTGATAACTAGCGAATTCAGATAAACAAGTGTGGATATCATAACATTTTCAACACTTCGCAGGATATTCAGATATACCATCGTCATTCCTGTAAAAATGTATGAGAAGCACACAATTCTTAAGTACTTCACACCTTCTTGAATCACCAAGGCATCACTAGATAACAGTCTCATGATGGATTCCGGATATACATACGTAATCAATGTGAATAAAACCGCCACTGCAATGCTCAATCGTATAGCGATTGCAAGCACCTTCTCGATGGTCACAACATCCTTTTTCCCCCAATACTGTGCCACCAGAACCGATGCTCCCGATGTCAGGCCAAAGAAAATCAGCGTCATGATAAACTGTACCTGACCGCCAAGTGAGGCTCCTGACAACTCCTCTTCACTAACCTTGCCTAACATCAGCACATCTGCCGCATTGACACCTACATTAATTAAATTTTGAAGGGCAATGGGAACTACCAGCACCATGACCATCTTCATAAAGCTTTTAAAATCTTTCACAATCTTTTATCCTTTTATTTTTCATCTACCTCAACACTCAAGCACAATAGCTTTTGAAAATTCGAGGTTTTTGCTCTATTCAAATTCAATCAAAACATTCCACTTACCATTGCGCTTTCCATTTTCTCGGCGAATGTAACCTTTCTCTTGTAATTCGACTGTTCTACGCTTGATTGTTCTCTCTGACTTTCCAGACAACTCCGATATCCGCTTCTGCGTTGCTGCTGGCTCCGCTTTTAGAATATTCAACAATGCCAAGTCTTCTAATGTCAGTTTCAAAGTGCCAGTTTGGCACTTTGAATTGTTTTCTTTGGCACTTTGAATGGCACTTTTGCTCTTATATTCAATATGCATATACCTGTTTTTCAAGTCATGATGCATGTCCATCAACAGATTTTCAAAAAACATATCGAGGAATTGATTTGTCGCATGTACATTATTCTGCCAATTATTATAATTTGCTCTTACCAACGCATTTCTAAAAAACCAGGAATTAGCAGCAAATGTTTCATTGCTAATATTGAATCCAAAAGTCTTTAAATATTTAATAATGAAAACTGCTGTTGTTCGGGTATTTCCTTCACAAAATGGATAAATCTGCCAAATTCCAGAAGTAAACATTGAAATATGTTTCACTGATTTTTCCAAGGACAATCCCTCATAAGAGAATTCCTTTTCCTGCTGAAAATCATACTCTAACGTATCTCGGATACTTTCAAAAGAAGCATACACAACTGTATCTCCCTTCAATACCCATTCCTTCTTTGTAATATTGTAATCTCTAATTTTTCCTGCATGATTGAAAACACCTGAAAACAATTTTTTATGAATATTTTTAAGTTCTACAGGTGAAAATTGAAAAGTCTTTTCACTCAAAAGTCTTGCAATTCTCACAGAAACAATATCTGCTTCCTTTGTATCTGCTTCAATTTCATTTCGATCCGTTCTCTCTTCATAGTAACTTTGAATTTTTTTATCCGCATCAGTAATGCTGATTTTACCTTCAATATGTTCCTTTGCTGTATCGAGAAGGTACTCAGAGGTTTTTAATCCATCTACATCTTGAAGTCCTATTGCTGTTTTCCAGGCATTACTTTTTTCTATTTCATCTGGTTCCCCTTGACGAATATACTCTTCCAGTTCCACTTTCCAATCTTTATTATCCGCCATAAATTATCTCCTTTACATCAATTGATTTCACCTCTTTGCACCAATCTTATCTAAATTATACTTAGTATAACGCTATATTTCATATAATACCATATGTAAGTTTTTAGTTTTTATCCTGCTATGACTAACTCTTTTGAAAAATGTTTGCTGTTAAATCTGTTTCTTCTCTTTGCTATATGATTTACCGTCAGAGTCAGTATAAGCAATTTTTTCCCACACTTATTCTTTCACCAATTCATCTTCTTTAAAAATATTACGCACATGTTTTCCTATAACACCACAATCACGCGGAAATCATTCAGCGCCTACGCTTCCTCGTCATAATCTTACAAAGCACCAGCGCTGTCATCGTACTACATAACGTCGCCATTATACACGGTCCAATGACTGCTGTCGGGTTCACACTTCCGTACTGGCTTCTGTAGGCAATTATATTTACGGGTATCAGCTGCAAAGAAGAAATATTCATTACCAAAAAAGTACACATCTCATCACTGGCAATTTTTTTATTTACATGTTCCCTCGACACCAAATCCCGTTGCCCTCGTTCCTCTTCTAATTTTCCCAGCTCCTCCATTGCCTTAATTCCCGCTGGTGTGGCTGCCCAGCCGAGCCCCAGAAAGTTTGCAATGGTATTCATAGTCATATGTTCCATGGCCTTGGAGTCCGTTGGAACATCTGGGAACACCCAATGCATCAGCGGACGAATTCCCCGGTTGCATTTTCCTATCAGTCCCGATTTCTCCCCGATATTCATCAGTCCTGTCCACACGGACATCACCCCCAGCATGGTAATACACAGGTTGACTGCATCCTTGGCTGCATCCAGTGCCCCGTCCGAAACTGCGCCTAGATTCCCTGTCACAGCCGCATACACAATGCCAATTACAATCATAAATCCCCATAAATAATTAAGCATATACAATTCCTAAAAAGATAACCTTCTTAAAAAATGTATATGCTTAACTCTATCACATTATTTTCTTTTTGTATTACTTCTGATGCTCTTCCTTGAACTTCAGCATCATTTCTCTGGTCAGGCTGACATCATCCGGCTGAATCTCATCCATTTCACTGGCATGCATCCACTCACCTACCGAAAGCTCCTCTTCCTGAAGCTTAATCGTATCATCTCCATCCAGCTCGCAGAAAAACCCGAACAACAGAGAACCACTCAATCCCCATGGCTGACTCTTATAGTACTTTAGATTCTTGACCTTTAGTCCAACTTCCTCCATGACCTCTCTGTGGACGGTTTCCTCAATGGTCTCACCAATCTCACCAAATCCAGCAACCAAAGCATAATTGCGGTAATTTCCTCCAGCATACTTGGTCATCACGATACGGTCGCCATCTGTAATTGCTACAATCACAACTGGACAAATCTTTGGAAACACCATATTCCCGCACTCATAGCAACGCATCATTCTCTGATGACCGTCGTGTTCCATCGGTCTGCCACATCTGCCGCAGAACATGTTATCCCGATACCAGCCATAGAGATGATATGCTGTAATCACTGCAAATGCCATATGCTGTGGCGTAATTCTTCGAAATGAATTCACTCCAGCAAATGCATATCCATCCAGAAAACTGACCTGCTCATCATGAATCTGATCATCAGATTCATCTCCCTTAAAACTGCCCACATCCGGTCTCTTCTCCACCTTCTGTCCAAGGAAAAACCGCTGATCATCTATAGCAAACAAGTAGATACATTTGTACTGAATTCCTGTCATATCATGAAGCTTAGCGTCTTCATTCAATAGGGCATCTCTGCCTGCGCCCTGAATATGTTCTTTGATCTGTCCGTATGTCGGAAACACAAAGGTATCACCCTCCTGTTTTGCAAGCGTTGTTGACCCTTGAAAGATAAAGACTGTATCCTCTTCTCTTGGCTGATATTCTGCATACTGATTGTATAGCTGCTTTGGTAAAATATCCTGTATCATCTATTTATTCCTATATCCTTCCTACCTGCTACTTACACTATGAGCGTGCTCTTTTACGTTAAATGTTCAGTATCTTTGAACCCTTCTCTTTCATCTTTCCCATAAAGCCAAACAGCATCCTGCTTAGAAGTACACCAGCTCATCCGCTGGCGCTTCTGCTGGTACAACCTCGCTGGCATAGAGAACTGGTCCCTTTTTCTTGTAAGCCATCTGAAATTCATACTTGATTGTTCCAGTCACAGTAACCCACTGCTTATTTTCCAGCTCAGAAATCTTGTCATAAAAGCTGATATATCCAATAAACTGTGTATCATCTGCACAGCAAGTCATAACCTTACGACCTGGAACAAAATTCTTATCCTTAAAGTACTTATTCTTTAAGACCTGTCCCTTGAACCGTACCTTTTTATCTTTATAGATTTCTGGTCGCTCAGAAACATCCATATACCAGATGCCATAATCGCCATCCTCTACCTCGATCACATCCGCATTAATATCATATGGAAGCTGCTCTGCCGTAGACATCATATCTCCATTCTTGTCTTCAAATATAATCTGAAGTGCTGAATTCAATGCCTTCATACTTCTTCTAAAGGAGCCAAGTTCCATGCCGGATTCACAACGATTGAATACGACCATATCTGCATACTTCACTGTCTCTGCCATAATTGGTTTCATATTTGCCCATTGATTTGCAAATGAAGTGGCATCCATGACTGTAATCGACTGATAAATCTCCCAGCCCTTTGGCTTCGCTGTCTCTAAAATCAGAGATGGTTCCCACATGCCATTGTATTCTACAATCACAACCCATGGATCATACTGCTTGTCTAATTCTTTCAGCTTCTCTGCTGTCAATTCTTCTTTTTCTAATACGACCATATCCACCGCATTGTCTTTCAGCATCTTCTCGTCGTATTCTTCTTCACCCTCTTCGCAGACAATCAACAGCTTCTTCTGTGCGTCTTCGAACTGACCCATTTCAATGGTCTCTGTGATAAACTTTGTCTTACCACTATCTAACTGCCCATTAATTAAAAATATTGGAATCTGGTATTGCTCTTCTGCCATCTTCTAATCTCCTTCTATCATTCAATCCCTGCTTTATGCGCGGAATAATTCCTTAATAGCTGCTTCCTTCAATTCTGCACCAATGACACAGATTCTTCCTGTGAAATCAGCTTTTCCTTCACGGATTTCATATTCGCCTGGAACAAGATCAAAGTACATCCAAGTTCCTTCTGCCGTTGGAAGCATACCCTTTGCTCTTAAAATCTTGCCATATTCATCTGAATTAGCCAATGTATCTAAGATATCATCCAGCTCTGCCTTCTCATACTTATTAGGTGTCTCTGTTCCCCAGCTTGTGAATACATCATCTGCATGATGATGTCCTTCATGATCATGGTGGTGATCATGTCCACAGCTGCATGTTTCTCCATCATGATGATGATGCTCATGCTCCTCATGGTCATGCTCGTGATCGTGGTCATGTCCACAACTACACGCTTCTCCATCATGATGATGCTCATGTTCTTCATGGTCATGCTCGTGGTCATGATCATGTCCGCAACAGCACTCTTCTCCGTCATGATGATGGTGGTGCTCATGCTCCTCATGGTCGTGATCTTCGTCATGATCATGTCCGCAGCAACATTCTTCTCCGTCATGGTGATGATGCTCATGTTCATGCTCTGCATGTGCCTTTTCAGCTGCCTCTGCAAGCATCTCCAATTCAAGATTTGTCACATTTTCCATAGCACCTAAAATCTGAGCCCCTTCAATATCATCCCAAGGCGTCGTGATGACATGTGCATTGGGATTTAACTGACGAATCAGTTCAATTGCCTTGTTTAACTTCTCTTCACTGATGTTCTGCGTTCTGCTTAAGATGATTGTTCCAGCATGTTCAATCTGATTATTAAAGAACTCACCGAAGTTCTTCATGTATACCTTACACTTGGATGCATCAGCAACAGTAGATGCACTGTTTAATTGGATTTCATTCTCAATATGAAGATCCTTCACAGCCTTAATGACGTCAGAAAGCTTACCTACACCTGATGGTTCAATAATAATTCTGTCTGGATGATACTTGTCCACAACTTCCTTCAAGGATGTTCCGAAGTCACCAACCAATGAACAGCAGATACAGCCTGAGTTCATTTCTCTAATTTCCACGCCGGAATCCTTTAAGAATCCACCATCAATACCGATTTCTCCGAACTCATTCTCAATGAGTACAACCTGCTCTCCCGCCAATGCTTCTTTTAGCAGCTTACTGATTAATGTTGTTTTACCTGCACCTAAAAATCCTGAAATTATGTCAACTTTTGTCATTTTATAATACCTCTTTCCATATAGATTTCGTAGAATCTCATGAATTAATCTGCATCATCAACTCCTTGATACATTTATCATGATTTACCTAAATATATTATACTCAACTTGTCAATCCCAATTAGATTAGAATATTCACAAATTCTTTAGATTCTCAATAACGTTATTCGTCTCCACGTTCCACTCGAAGTTCCTCCGCAATTTCACTGATTTTACGAAGCCGGTGATTAACGCCTGATTTTCCTACTACTGGGTCTAATAGGTCTCCAATATCCTTTAGATTCATATCTGGATTCTCCAGTCGAATATATGCTACCTCTTTCAGATTATCCTTCAGCTCTTCCAGTCCTATGGTATCTCTGATATATTCAATATCTCTAATCTGCTTTACCGCAGCTTCGATTGTCTTATTCAGATTCGCCGTCTCACAATTGACTTTACGGTTTACATCATTACTAATCCCTTTTAAAATCATCACATTATACAGATTCATCTGGGAAACAAATGCCCCCATAAGATTCAGCACATCCGTGATATTATTTCCTTCTTTCATATAGACCACATAGCTTCTCTTCCGGGCAATCACTTTCGCATCCAGATGAAAGAAGCAGAGAATGTCTTTCATAATCTCTGCATCTTCTTCGTATTCACATACAATCTCATAATGATAGAATTTATTAGGATCACTAATCGAACCTGCCGCTAAGAATGCACCTCTAATAAATGCTCTTTTGCAACACTCCTTCTGTATCAGCCTCGCATCAACGAATACTGGCTGCACTGTGGTGAACTGCTCATCACACCATTTTAATGTCATAAGCACCTGTGCCACATGTTCCGGTTTTTTGATAACCATATGAAAAATCCGATTGGTCTTGCCTTCAATGGTTACATCTATATCATGCTCTTTAATTCCAAAAAGCTTCGATATCATCTCAATATAAACTTTAGATACAAGTTCATTCTCCGTTGCAAATTCCACTTGCATCTCTCCGCCAATGTTTCTTCTAATTCTTCCTCCAAACGCCATCAACGCTGCATACTCTGCAATCTGACAATGCTTTGCTGTATCAATCTTTGTCTCTAATTCTTCTTTCACATCTGATGAAAAAGACATATGCTGTACCTCGTTCTACTTTCCAGACACCTTCTTTGCATCTTTCTCAATATCTCTATGTTCTACCTTGCATCCATACTCTGTTTTCGCAATTCGCTCTGCAATGGCATTCGCTAATGTCACAGATCTATGCTTGCCTCCTGTGCAGCCAATGGCAATCACAAGACTATTCTTTCCTTCTTTCACATAATTGGGAAGTAAAAAATGTATCAAATCCTCTACTTTTGTGAGAAACTCCTGTGTTTCAGGACATTTCAACACATAATCCTGAATTGGCTTATCATTTCCTGTCAGCGGTCTTAATTCGTCAATATAGTAAGGATTCGGTAGAAAACGTACATCCAGAACAATATCTGCATCTACTGGAATTCCATACTTAAACCCAAAGGACAGTACAGTCACATATAGATTATGATATTCCTTTTCTCCAACAAATATCTTAGACAATTCTGCCTTTAACTCTCTGGTCAACAGTTGACTGGTGTCTACAATAAAATCAGCTCTCATTTTCAGAAATTCCAGCTGTTCACGCTCCATAGCAATCCCCTTATCGACACGGTCTCCCTTTGCCAGAGGATGTGTTCTTCTCGTTTCCTTATATCGCTTTACCAATGTGTCATCACTTGCATCCAGATATAGAATCTGATAATGGAATCCTCTTTCTGTCATCTTATCCAAGACTTCTGCAAATTCCTTCAGAGCCGAACCACTTCGAATGTCTATTCCAAGCGCAATCCTAGAATATCCCTCATTCTGTCGTTCTGCCAAGTCTGCGAAGTTAATAACCAGAGAAATGGGCATATTATCTACGCAATAATAGCCATCATCCTCTAAGACATTTAATGCTGTTGATTTTCCTGCTCCTGACATTCCTGTCACAATTACCATCTTCATATGCTCTCATCTGCCTTTTCTATATTGTATGCTGCTCATGACTCTGAACGTTCTTAGAATCCCAACTTCCTTACTTCCAATTCCAATGTTACACCATTTAATTCATATATTTTGTCGCACACCTGATCTGTTAATGCAATGACATCTGCTGCCGTTGCACCTCCAATATTAATTACAAAGCCCGCGTGTTTTTCTGATACTTGTGCTCCACCCACTGTAAAGCCCTTCAATCCTGCATCTGAAATCAGCTTCCCTGCGAAATATCCTTCTGGACGCTTAAATGTACTTCCTGCACTTGGATATTCCAGTGGCTGCTTCTCTCTTCTTCGCCCTGCGAAATCAGCAATCTTTTCCTGAATCTCAGTCTGATTTCCCGGTTCTAATGCCAGAACGGCCTCAAGTACGATCAGCCCTTCCTTTGCGATGATACTAGTACGATATCCCAGTTCTAACTCTTCATTGGACAACACTTTGATTTCTCCTGTTTTATCCATCACTGTTGCATTCACCAGTACATCCTTCATTTCTCCGCCATAGGCTCCTGCATTCATCATGACAGCTCCACCTATTGTTCCCGGAATTCCCGTAGCAAATTCAAAGCCAGCAAGACTATATCCCGCCAGCTCCTTTCCAAGTCTCCCCAGCATCATTCCAGCCTGAACAGACACATATACTCGATTACTCTTATCCACTGCGGTATTACAATGGTCATGAAGAATCTTATATCCTGTAAAATACTGTGACATATCAAATATAACTCCAGCAAATCCCTGATCTGCTACCAGAAGATTACTGCCATTTCCAATTACTTCATAAGGGACTTTACTCTGCTGCAACAGGTATATTGCCTCAGCAAGTTGTTCCTTTGTCTGCGGAGTCACATAGACTGCTGCCGGACCACCAATTCGAAAGGTTGTATGTTTCATCATCGGTTCATCATACCTAATATTATCCTGTCCAAATATATGAATCAGTCTGTTCTGTATCTCCTGCATAATTAACTCCATTCTAATTCTTAATCTATCCCAGCACCAGCTTTGCTGCACCATACATACCAGCATCATTTCCTAATGCTGCTTTCAGTATTCTTGTATTCTTACTTGGATGGAATACCTGCTCTCTATAATACTTTTCAATCTTATCTGTAAAGAAATCTCCTGCTGCAGATACGCCGCCTCCTATGAGGAAACACTCAGGATCTACAATTCCCGCCGCACAGGCAAGCCCCTTGCCAAGTACCTTAGAAACATACTCTGTAACCTTAATCGCCATAGTATCTCCTGACTTTGCCTCATCGAATACAACCCTGGCTGTCAAATCATCTACATTTCTTAAGGTAGATGGTGTATCCTCCTGATTCAGCATTCTTCTTGCAACACGAACAATCCCTGTCGCTGATGCATACTGCTCCAGGCATCCTTTCTTTCCGCAGTTGCATGCCTCTGTCTCATCATCCATCACTGGAATATGTCCGATTTCTGCTGCTGCGCCATTAAAACCAACAACTGGTTTTCCGTCTACAATAATACCGCCTCCAACTCCGGTACCAACTGTAATCATCATCATGCTGGAATAACCCTTTGCGCCTCCAACCCAGAATTCACCAAGGGCTGCCACATTTGCATCATTTCCAGCTTTCACAGGAAATCCTGTCTTTTTCTGCATTTCCTCAGCAACATTGAATACGCCCCAGCCTAAGTTGACACACTTATTAACCACGCCGTCTTCTCTTACTGCACCTGGAACTCCCATTCCTATTCCTAAAACATCCTCTTTCGTAATGCCTCTTGCCTTACAGATTTCCTGAATATGTGCATAAATATCATCCAGAATCAAGCTTCCCACGTTCTCTTTTCTGGTTGGTATCTCACTTTTCTCCAACATATTTCCTTCTGGATCAAGCAATCCACACTTTACTGTTGTTCCCCCAATATCTATCCCAAATACTACCTTTGCCACTTTATTCGTCCTCCTCGTCGCCTTTCATTAAGTTCTCCTGCACTCTGCGGTAAAGCTCCTGTGCAGCATTGTATCCCATCATCTTCTGTCTATGGTTGACCGCAGCCGCCTCAACAATAACTGCAAGATTACGTCCGGGTCTAATTGGAAGCGAATGGCAGACCACCTTATTACCAAGGTATTCCGTATACTCTTCTTCCAGACCAAGTCTGTCGTATTCTTTATCCTTATTCCAGTCTTCCAGCTTAATGACCATGTTGATTTCCTGTGTTTCCTTCACACTCTCAACACCAAATAATGTCTTTACATCAATAATACCAATGCCTCGAAGCTCAATGAAATACTTTGTTACTCCAGGTGCTGATCCAATCAGTGACTCATCACTGACCTTGCGAATTTACACTGCATCATCCGTTACTAATCGATGTCCTCTCTTAATCAGTTCCAATGCAGCCTCACTCTTACCAATACCACTTTCTCCTGTAATCAGTACGCCTTCACCATATACATCTACCAGTACCCCATGAATAACAATACATGGTGCCAGCTGTACCTTCAGCCAACGAATAACCTCAGCCATGAATGATGATGTGGACTGATTTGTTCGAAGAATCGGAATCTGATACTTCTGCGCCAGTCTGATGACGTCCTCCTCTGGCATTAAGTCTCTACAAAACACCAGGCAAGGAATATTGCTGGACAGCAGCTGTACATAGCGTTCATATCGTTCATTCCCCTGCAGACTGCTCAGATATGAAAACTCAACATTTCCAATAATCTGAATACGGTCATTATCGAACTGATCATAAAACCCTGTCAACTGCAACGCCGGTCTGTTCACCTCTGGTACATGAAGCCAGATTCCTGACGCGTCGATTTCCGGTGTCAGATTCTCCAGCTGCATCTTTTCTATCACTTTGGATAACTTCACTCTCTCATTCTCGTTCATAATCTTCTCCATTCCCGCACATCTCGTATGCATCTCTGTCATGTTAAAAATTCTGTTTATATTGTCTATATTCTAACAAATATCAATGAAAAAATCTATATATATTATTGGCAACTGTTTCTGTGATTCCATCCGCTTCCATAAGTTCTTCCACGCTGGCATCCCTGATTTTCTCAATGTCCAGAAAATGCTTCATCAAAGCCTTTCTTCTTGCTGGACCAATGCCCTCAATTCCATCTAACACAGAGCTGACCTGAGCCTTGCTTCGCAGGCTTCTATGATAGGTAATTGCAAACCGATGTGCCTCATCCTGTACTCTGGTAATCAGCTTAAACCCTTCACTATGACGGTCAATGGGAATCTCCACATTATTATAGTACAAACCTCTAGTATTATGGTTATCGTCCTTGACCATACCACAGACAGGGATCGACAATCCTAACTCCTGTAAAACCTCCAGTGCCACATTGACCTGTCCTCGTCCACCATCCATCATAATAATATCTGGATAAACTTCAAACCCTGCCGAACCATCCATTGCTCTTGTGAATCGCCTTGTGAGCACCTCTCTCATACTCTTATAATCATCCGGTCCCTTAACAGTCTTTATCTTAAACTTCCTGTAATCATTCTTCTTTGGTCTTCCATCTTCAAAAACAACCATGGAACCAACTGATTCGATTCCATTGGTATTGGATATATCAAATGCTTCTGCTCTCCGAATGCCTGGTAAATTCAGCCATCCCGCAATCTCCTTCATAGCTCCCGTAGTTCGCTGTAATTCTCTCTTAATCTTCTCTCCGTCCTGAACCAGTACCATCTGGGCGTTCTTATAGGCAAGCTCCACAAGCTTCTCCTTGTCTCCCTTCTTGGGTGTGACAATAGCAACCTTTCGCTTCTTTAACTTACTCAGCCAATCAGCCAGCAATTCGTTATCCTCGATTTCCTCCTGGAGCATGACCACATTTGGAATATAAGGTGTTCCCCCATAATATTGCTTTAAGAATTCTGATAAAATGTCGCTTCTGGTATCTCCTTCTGCCACACTCATATGAAAGTGATCTCTTCCTAGCAGCTTACCATTTCGAATAAAGAATACCTGAACAACTGCATCCGAGCCGTCTGATGCACATGCTATCACATCTCGGTCTGTACCATCATCATTGGTAATCTTCTGCTTCTGAGCTACCTGCTTCACACTTCCAATCAAATCCCGAAATTTCGCAGCCTCTTCGTATTCCATTTTTTCTGCAGCCGCATTCATCTGCTCTGTCAACTGATCTAGAATCAGCTTATAATTTCCGTTCAGAAACTCAATCACACTATGAATGGACTTGGCATACTCTTCTTTTGAGATATACCCCTGACATGGTGCAGAACACTGTCCAATATGATAGTTCAAGCATGGTCTGTCCTTCCCCTCATCCTTTGGCAGATTCCGGTTACAGGTTCGAATCTTATATAACTTACAGAGAAGTTCGATAGTATCCTTTACCGCCCCTGCGGAAGTATATGGTCCAAAGTATCTGCTGTCTCCATGCTTCATATCTCTTGCAAAAAGCACTCGCGGATAGGTCTCATGGACAGTAACTTTAATAAAAGGATAGGTCTTATCATCCTTTAACATGGTATTATACTTCGGCCTGTGTTCCTTAATTAGATTACACTCCAGAACTAATGCCTCCAGCTCTGAATCCGTAATAATGTATTCAAAATATGCAATATGGGAAACCATTCTCTGAATCTTCGGTGAATGATTCTTACTGCTTTGAAAATACTGTCGCACCCGATTCTTTAAGCTGATTGCTTTCCCAATATATATAATATTATCTTTACGATCATGCATAATATAGCATCCAGGCTTCCCTGGCAGCTTCTTTAATTCTTCTTCTAAATCAAACATATCTCACCTATTATCGTTTTTCTTCATCTATATATTCTTCTAAATAATTACTATCATTATATCATGTCCGATCCGGACATGATGCCTCCGGCGGATTTTAGCACCCAATTTCTGCGGTTCCGCAGAAATCAATGTGCAGTGATATAATTCGCATATATGCTCATTATATCATGTCCGTTCCAGACATGATGCCTCCGGCGGATTTTTAGCACCCAATTTCTGCGGTTCCGCAGAAATCAATGTGCAGTGATATAATTCGCATATATGCTCATTATATCACGTTATCAGTTTATATTGTTTTATTAATTGCATCGACCGTGATATAATTATTTCATCATAGTAACTTATAAACATTTGCGAAACTCATATACTAAACTATATTGTTGCTGGACATCTTAGATAACATCGATAGTTTCGCAATTACCTATAATAATTGTAAAAAGGAGTTCCATCATGAAACGCTTAATTCTTATGTTCCTGCGTAACTTCATATACGTTCCAGGAATGCTTATTAAATTATCGTATTATGCCCATCATCAGGACAAATATTCAAAACAATTCCTGTATGATTTCTTACAGGATATTACTTTCCATGCCCTAAAAGGCGGTAAGGTCAAGGTGAACTACGAAGGTCAGGAGAATATTCCCGAAGATGAAGCCTTCATCTTCTACCCAAATCATCAGGGATTTTTCGATGTTTTGGCCATTATTTCCGGCTGCAACACTCCATTTTCCGTGGTATACAAAAAGGAATTGAAGAATATTCCATTTTTAAAATATGTATTTCAGTTATTATATGGATTGGATATTGACCGGGAAGATATACGCCAGTCTTTGACTGTCATCAATGAGATGGCAAAGGACGTTCAGAATGGAAACAATTTCCTGATCTTTGCAGAAGGAACCAGAAGCCGTCAGGGAAATGAACTTTTAGACTTCAAGGGCGGTTCATTTAAAGCTGCCTACAAAGCCAAATGTCTGGTCGTTCCAGTCGCACTCATCGATTCTTTCAAACCACTAGATACCGGTGATACAAAACCGGTGACAGTTACTGTCAAGTATCTGCCACCGATTCCATATGAAGAATATAAAGATTTAAAAACTCACGAACTTGCCGCTCAGGTAAAAGCAACCATTGAAAATGCGATGTGATGTCGTTCTACAACGCATCAATATACTTCATCTTAACTTTCTTTGCACCTTTATTTCGTGCATACACAAGATTTCGCAACAGTTCCAACGAGCTTCTAATTTGTGCGAATTCTTCATCTGTAATCTCTTCACAGCTGTAGAACCTTGCTTTCAACAGCAGATTCATCAGCTGTGTAACGTTACACTTCTGTAGCTGTTCATCTGCTATCTCAATCATCTGTACATACTGCTCATAATCCATACCTGCCGGCTTATTATATCCCATCTGCTTTAACAGATGCACGAAATAGTCATATAGACAGGAAATCTGTTCATCCGCATGCTTCTCATCCTTGCGCTTCATGTAGTTATTTCGTTTCCTAACAATACGATTCATTCTGTTCGTTATCATTAGCCAGATTATCATGAATACGGCAATTACAGATAGCATAATCCATAAGCCGATTCCTATATAAATCGGGAATGCATTGCCTGTATCATTCTGTAATGGTTCCTGATCTGTTGGTACTTCCTGATCCTGCGGTGTTTCCACTGCATTCTGTGTCGTCTCTTCTTCTGATATGTCTGCCGTCTGCTGTTCCGGGGACTCCTCTGGTGTTGCCACTGCCTGTTGTCCGTCCTGCATCTGCGCATCTGCCAAACTGTCATTTCTACCTGTTCCCGGTGTCACTTCAATTGGAATCCAGCCATATCCATTCATATAAACCTCGACCCATGCATGAGCATTTCGGTCCGTAAGCTGAACTTCATATGCATTTTCTGATACAAATGCTTTCTTACCATCATATGTAAAACGTGCGTTCTCCATAGATGCAGCCGTTCCACCAATAACCTTATCATCTGTCAGAACATATCCTTCACAATATCTTGCCGGAATGCCTGCATACCGAAACATCATTGTAGCTGCCGAAGCAAAATACGTACAGTACCCTTTCTTACTCTCTTTCAGGAAATACTCCAAAAAATCGATTCCTTCCGGCACCTTTCCTGGCTTCACTGTATAGCTGTAATTTTCCTGAAGGAATTGTTTTACACGCTCAATGTATGCAACTTTATCTGCATAACTGCCAGCAGATACTGGTCCCATCAATTCCTCTATCAGACTCTTGATATCATCCGGCATATTCGTAAAGCTGTCCCGTACCTTTGCCCGATATTCTCTTTCATAACTTCCAAAAGTATAGGGACTTAGTAAAGAACTTCCCTGCCCGCTGTAATTCAGATTCACATCTTCAATCCAAACCTTCTGTTCTGCAATATCCTGAAATCTAGAATAATCTGCCTCATCTATACTAAATCCGTAATTGGTCCATTGTTTCTGACTAGAATTCTCCTTCAAAATATATGTGAAGAACTTTGTATGATTGTAATACGCATCCCCCGAAAACCCTGTTACATACTTTTGCATCTGCTCGCTCGCATCCATCATACTAAATGCATATTCGGTAACTCGTTCCTCCAGTTCTCCGAGAGCTGTCCACTGATCTCTTTCGTAATCCTTTCCAGTAAACGTCTTAAAGTACTGATTCCTTCCTGTTGAAATCGTGGTAACTTTCGCAAGTTCCCCATTATTGAACTTCACTTCATTGACCTTGCCCAACTGTCCATAATTAATTCCACCTGGTGCATTAATACCAAGCAGATTCCCGGAAAAGGAAT
>JAQUVV010000242.1 GCA_028693195.1 Lachnospira sp. | reverse complement strand
GATATGCAGTCTGTTTTATAGAGAATTAGTAACTGTTCAGTACCTTCACAGTCACAAAGCTTCGCATGCACAGGAATTGCATTAAAATGCAATTTCGCGCTGGTAAACTCGGGTTTTATGCAGTAAAACTGCAAAAACACCTCGCGGAATGGTACCTTCTGAATAGTTACGAAAATTACAAATATTGCAATTATTAAGATTTTTGTAAGTTAGTTGTAAGTTTCATTTTTTATAATATCAGTAACAGATCAGAAAAGACTGTTACTGATATTTTGCTATTATTCAGCGTTGTATTAGATATGTGAGTAGACACTGAATATGAAAAAGGGGGTTGAGGAAATGAAGCTGATACAATTTATTTTAAAAAGTATGGCACGGAGACGAAAGCAGATAATACGTGTTTCGCTGGCGGTGTTCTTCTCATTTATATTCATTACGGGCATTCTACTGTTTCAGGAAAATATGTACCGGTGGCAGATGGCATCGTCGAAGGAGCATTTCGGTGATTGGTTCGTGATGCGGGTGCAGAAGGAAATTGATGAAGCTCCAGCAGTGAAGGAACATCCATATCTGGAAAAAGGCGCGACTGCATTGACTGGAAGCTCACTATATGATGATTTATGGACAAAGACGAATTATTGTATCGGAAGTATGTCTGATGATTTTATCAGACAGGGGAATATCACTATCGAGCAGGGAAGAATGCCCAAGAACAATGATGAGATTGCGCTGGACTGGAGTACACTTCTGAAGCTGAATGTTAATCCAGAGATTGGTAGCAAGGTGACGATTCATACCTATCATGGGGCTGATGCCAATGAGAACAATCGGGTGGAGAAGGAATATACACTGGTAGGAATCATGACCAGTTATACCAATATGTGGCAGGGTGGTGTCAATGTTCCAGGTGCAGTCGTTACCAGCGAGGAGTTAAGGAATACTGTGGAAGGTTTGACCAACGCGGTCACAGAAACTTATATTTATCCTCTAAAGAGTTTTGTAAAGACGAAAGATTATGAGAAAATATTTACAGAAATGAAGGAACAGTATCATCTGAATATGACCTATAACAGCAGCGTCTACAACTATGAACCGTGGGAGAGCTCACTGGTTTATAACTATATGTACCTGCTGACCATGCTCATCGGGATTGTGGCAATTACTTATCAGGTTATTGGCTATCAGAGAAGTCGGCAGGAGATACTCAATCAGTTGAAGCGGCTAGGGGCAACAAGGAGCCAGCTGTATCTAGTGACATTCATTGAAAATGTTGTGATAGTTCTGATTTCAGGTCTCTTAGGATTTCTTGTGGCAGTGATTGTGGGGAAGGGAATCTGCGGGGGCATAGAGGCAAAGAAAGGTGTAAGCTTCTATGTGCTTGGTACAGGAGTATGTTTGAAGGTTCTGTTGTCTATGCTGACTGCTGTGGCAGTAGAAGAATTGACGGGGATTCTGATGGCACAGAAAAGAAAGTACTATACGTCAGCGAAGAAGACCAAAGTAATATCTGTCAGAAGAAAGCTGAAAGCAGGTAATTATATTAGAGAAACGCATAAACGTATGATTCGAGGAAATGGAATCTTCCAGAATCTGCTGATTCGGCTGTTCTCGGCGACAATGACCGTGATTATGTTAGTCTGTGTTGTGAATATATATTCTGCCTTTCGTGCATACAAAGCAAATAATGATGAGACGGATTTCGTGGGATTTATGAAGGAGGATGCGCAGGTTTCCTATGAAGTGAATTATATTTTGGATTATGAATTGTTTCAGGAATCAATGAAGCATGAAGCTTTAGAGATATATGATATGATGAATCAGGATGCTGCTGCAGACAAGTCTGTGGAAGAATGGAAATCCCTATTGTGGAATGGTATGCTTGAAGGTCGTTCTGGAAGCTGGTATGACACAAAAGCGTATCAACTGATGAGCTATTCTATGAATCGGGGAGGAATCAAGACTGGAAATACCAGCTTGTCCTCAGGAGTCAATGATTCATTACTACAGGATATTATAAACATACCAGGAGTGGAGGATATTCAATATTCATATTTTGAAACAGAGAGGAACTGGAAGTGGGATTCCATGGATTATGATCAGATGGGTTTGCGAAGATATTATAGCAAGTCTAATCAGCAGTATACAGGAAAAACAAGTAAATATCTGTATGCTACAGAGTATGTGGAACCAACTAGAGAAATATATGATTTAATCAGTTCATATCTAGATCCAAGTCAGATTGATTATGATGCATTTGTAAGAGGAGAGCAGGTGCTTGTGGTTGAGGATGTAAATGGTGAAGGTAAATACGATGACTCCATGAACGCAGGAGTTACACTAAAGCAGATGAACTATAAGAATCCATTCTATGATGCATCTAACGCAGGAGCCGATGATTATAGTACTTATGGAACGAAATTATATACCTATGTAAAAAGAAATATGTTAAATGATTCTGTGAATGATGTGAATTTCACAAGAGATGGGGAACATCGGTATTTCCTGGGATTATACGCATATCGTTTTCTGACCAGACATGTTTCAGATGAAGAAATCAAAAGATTCTGGACAGAGGACTATATGGATGAAGAATCTTTAGAGAGTAATTTAAGTAATTACGGGTATGAAGAAACGTACGATAATATGCGAAGACATTACGCAACGATGTTGGAGGGACTTTCTAATTATAAGCAGTTATTTACTCCAGCAGCAACGACAAAGGTAGCAGGTGTGGTTCATTTATCCGATGAGGTAAAGGAAGCCTTGAAGGATTATGTCGGTGAATATGGACAGTATACTGCCATTGCATCAAAGAATCTTGGTCAGCAGGCATTGGACAACCAGAATGCACTACTTTCTGACATGTTTCAATTCGAAAACGGCGAGCTGCCAGAGGAAATCACTTTAAAAATGGAGCCGAATCAACTTGCCATTCGTTATGATCTCACATCCACATTTGCCTCAACCAATAATGTGGTATGTTCCTACTTGGGACAGGCGGGATTCACCTATACATCTTACTCAGCGGAGAAGGATCTATTGAAGGCAAAGACAAACGAGACCATGATTCTTTATGGGATTACATTATTGGCTGCGATTGTAACGAATATTCTGGTAGGGATTCTATTAATAAAGAACCGTTTAGATCGAAGAAGAGGACGGCTGCAGATTCTACAGAGGACAGGGGCACAGCAATCTACGATGATTTCTATATGTATGCTGGAGAGTTTGCGGGAATCTATCTGGTGCCTGCCAATCGCACCGATTGTACTGCTGATTCACTGGATGATTTATTGGAGATATATGAGGAAAATGTAGAAAATGTAGGAGGGATTGAATATGACAATCATATTAAAGGCTGAAGATATTTCAAAAACATACCATGCAGGTTCTGTAGATGTGCCGGCTTTAAAGAAGTGCAGTATTCATATTGAACAAGGTCAATTTACTGCTATTGTAGGAATTGTAGGAAAGAGTGGATCAGGGAAATCAACTCTTCTGCGAATTTTAGGAACCATGGACAGACCGGATGGGGGAACGATTACGATTGGAGACAAGGATATTCTGAAGCTAAAGGATAAGGAATTGTCTATCTTTCGAAGAAGAGAAATTGGTTTTGTCTATCAGGATTACAGCCTGTTTCCAGAATACACCGCCTATGAGAACATTATTCTTCCATTGGTTCTAGATCACAAGAACCCGGAAGAATCAGAGGTTCGGGAGATGATGGACTTGTTGGAAATCAGTCATTGCAGTGACAAGTTTCCGGGTCAAATGTCTGGTGGCGAGCAGCAGCGTGTGGCAATAGCCAGGGCACTGATTACACATCCAGCAGTGGTGTTTGCAGATGAACCAACTGGAAATCTGGATGCGGAGAGTGCGGGAATCGTGGCAAAGATGCTTTCCAGGGCAGCACAGCGTTATCAGCAGACCATCATTATGGTGACTCATGATAAGCAGATGGCAGATTATGCAGACAGTATATTGACCATTGTAGATGGAATTGTGTCAGGGAATTAGAAAAATGTAGAACAAAAAGCCTCCGAATATGGTATGATAATTTCATATCAGTTCGGAGGCTTTTTGATTTTTAGAATTTGCATTTTTATAAATCAAAAACATTCCGTGAGACTCTTTGTTCCTTTATAGAATTCAGGAATCAAAAG
>JAQUVV010000241.1 GCA_028693195.1 Lachnospira sp. | reverse complement strand
AAGTATGCAAAAGATGGTAATAATAATATTTATGAAGGAATTTCAGATGAAATCGTGGATGATATTCAGAGCATTCCAGGTATTGACCGCATTCAGTTTGGATCGGTTGAATCAGAGCGTACATTGACCTGGGACAATATGAATTATGAGGTGATGGGACGACTGAAGTTTATTGAGGGACAGAAGCAAAGGAGTCAGACATCTGTTTACAAAGAACGGTATTTGTTTGAAACCAATTATGTGACACCTTCTAAAGATACTTATAACAGTTTTCGCGAATTGCTGGATTCTTCCTATGTGGATTATGAAGCGTGGGCGCGTGGTGAGCAGGTTTTAGTCATAGTCAACGACAATCCAGACGGAGAATATGATGATACATTGAAAGCAGGAGATGCTGTGAATTATCACTATACACAGCTGCCGACATTTCGCGGAGCTACCAAGCAATATGCAAAGACTTATCCATATACGAACGCTTTCATTCAACTTGGGATGGGGCTGGTTGCGGATGAGAAAGCATACAATGAGAATAAGGCATATGTGAATGGTGAAATAGAAAGTTACGCAATTCCTACTGCATTTAGTATTGGTCGAAGACTCATTAGCGATGCACAGGAAAAGAAAATTCTTCCAAGGACTGTCGAGGATGAGTTTGTAGATACAATCACTTATAGACAATATTTTGAGCCATGCGTATCACCAGTTGCGGCAGGGGTCGTTAAGTTAGATGATTCTGTGAAGGATATGCTCAAAGATATTGTAGTGGACTATGGATATTATACAGTGATTGCATCTGATGAAATGGCAAAGAAAGCCTGCGACAGTCAGAACCAGCTGATGGCAGATGCATTGAAAATGAAAGTGGAGGATTTGCCTGAAGATGTAAAATGCACGTATACTCCAGACCAGATGCAGGTTCGGTATACACTTTCAAGTGCAGTATCAGCAACTAGTAATATTGTGGAGGCTTATTGTAGAAATTTGGGGATTGTTTATGCCTCAAATACAGAAGAAAAGGTGATATATCGGTCACAGACAATCAATGCGTTCTTACAATATGGAATTACATTTCTTGCTGTTTTTATAGTTGCATTGTTAATTAGTGCGATTTTAATAAAAAGCAGATTTGAGAGAAGACGCAGCGAATATGTGCTAATGCTGCGCCTAGGAGCGGACAGAAGTATGATTTTAAAAATGTGTATGCTAGAGGTACTTCGTGAGTCTATCTGGTGTATACCAATGCTGCCATTTTTTATGATACTGCAATTGATTATGAGCGAAAGAATGGTGCATTCCTTAGATAAGCATTCGTGAACATTATCTTGACTAATCTTTATAATAGACGGATAAATTGCTTTGGTGTCATGCCCATGAATAGTTTGAATTCTCTTTGGAAATGAGCCTGGTCTGAATAACCAATATTCTGGATAAATTCGCTGTTGCTTTGATCAGGGGAATTAATCATCTCATTTAAAACACGTTGGAAACGGATATATTTACAATAATCCTTTGGGCCGTATCCAAATTGATTGCTAATAAGACGATTGATATGGCGCTCCGAATAACCAGATTCCTCGGAAAGCTCATGTACAGTTATTGCACCATTTGATCTTTTTAATTTTGTATATAAATCATCTACATGTTCAGGAATAAAACAAAAACGTTTGCTGTCAAGCAGGAACTTCGTAAAATATTGAACTTTGTCTGAAAAAGATGTTGATTCTTTGAACTCTTTCAGCAATGTGTACTCAAAAGAATCGGGCTTTGGAGCGTACTCAAACTGTTGGTTTCGCATACCGGAAGAGTTGGCAGAAGAGGACGCCAGTTTGTTGACATAGCATACATTGTCATCAAAACGGATATCTATGTAGTAATCATAATGCTTTAGTTCGATGGTTGTCAGTTCACTGACAGAACCGAGGCAATAGAAGGAGGATTTCATATTATTCTTATTGTATCCAATGATCCATTCACAGAATGGAGATGGGATAATGGAGAGTGAGTGGGGGTCTTTCACATTCAGGGAGAACTCGCAGATATCCATTCTTGCAGGTTTGCTAATGGAAGTAGAATTCATGATTTTCTCTTTTAGTGTTGAATAAAACAATGGCTGGTATAGCTTGATTTTTGTTTCCATAATTATTTCATCCTTTGATTTGCATTGGACTTATACATGAAAATAATCAAAAAGTTAATTTCTTGTTATTCCATTGATTTTTAATTCAAAGTACAAGTTCTAAAATAATAATAAAGCTTTTCTTAAAAAAGTCAATAAAATATGTCCGATTTTTTCAATAAATATGAAAATTACGATGTATAATAAATAACATAAATTGAATATGTGATGCACAAAGACGTGTAACCTTAATTGGGTTACACGTCTTTTTTGTTATATTGGAAATTATATTTCCGATAAAACATCCTTATATATTCAATGGTCAGTCAGGAGTTTATGGATCCGGCTTCTGAAGGACATCATATTAAATTCAACCAGAATAAGGGAGGAAAATGGTTATGGATATGAATCTTATAACAAGCGCCGTTGGCGAACAGGTATTTGCAGTCTGGTTTTTAATAGGTGCTGCATTGGTATTCTTCATGCAGGCAGGATTCGCAATGGTAGAAACAGGTTTTACCAGAGCAAAGAATGCAGGTAACATTATTATGAAGAACTTAATGGACTTCTGTATTGGTACAGTAATGTTTATCTTTATAGGTTTTGGATTATTCTTAGGTGAAGATATGGTAGGTTTAATTGGAAAACCTGGTTTTGATATTTTCACTGCATATGCTGATTTTGATTTTTCGAGTTTTGTATTTAACTTAGTATTCTGTGCAACAGCAGCAACAATTGTTTCAGGTGCTATGGCTGAAAGAACAAAGTTCTTATCATATTGTATCTATTCGGGTGTGATTTCAGCGTTGATATATCCAGTTGAAGCACATTGGATCTGGGGAGGTGGCTTCCTGGCTCAGATGGGATTCCACGATTTTGCAGGTTCCACGGCAATTCATATGGTCGGCGGTATCTCAGCTCTGATTGGTGCAAAAATCTTAGGCGCACGTATTGGTAAGTTCACAAAGGATGGTAAGGTCAATGCTTTCCCAGGGCACAATATTCCAATTGGTGCACTTGGCGTATTCATCCTCTGGTTTGGCTGGTACGGATTTAATGGTGCAGCTTGTACATCAGTAGAACAGTTAGGTTCCGTATTTCTGACCACAACAATTTCTCCAGCAGTTGCAACGGTTGTATGTATGATTTTTACATGGATTCGTTATGGCAAGCCAGATGTTTCGATGTGCTTAAATGCTTCACTGGCAGGTCTTGTGGCTATTACAGCTCCATGTGATGTTACAGATGCACTTGGTGCTCTGATTATTGGTTCAGTAGCTGGTGTATTAGTGGTATTCGGTGTATGGCTTCTTGATTATAAGTTAAAGATTGATGATCCAGTTGGTGCTGTTGCAGTTCACTGTATGAATGGTATCTGGGGAACAATTGCAGTTGGTCTTTTTGCTACAAATTCTGCTCCAGGATATTCAATTGCAGATGCAGCAGGTAATGAGATGACAGGTTTGTTCTATGGTGGTGGATTTAAGCTTTTAGGAATTCAGTTAGTTGGTTTTGCATCAGTTGCAGCATGGACAGCAGTTACAATTACAATTACATTCTTAGTGATTAAGGCAACAATCGGTCTTCGTGCTTCCAGAGAAGAAGAAATCAAAGGCCTTGACATCTGTGAACATGGTCTTGCAAGTGCATATGATGGATTTGAATTTGCATCTCATGAAATCTATGATTTAGGTGAGGATGAAGATGTTGAAGTAATTGGTGATGTGAAGATGGAAGCTGCAGTTCCTACAGCAGTGAAGAGTTCAGATCTTCCAGACAGCAAGAAGCTTACGAAGGTTGAAATCCTTATGAAGCAGGAGAAGTTAGAAAAGGTAAAGAAGGCCATGAACGAGCTGGGAGTTACAGGTATGACAGTTACTCAGGTTCTTGGATGTGGTACTCAGAAGGGCGCTCCAGAATTTTACAGAGGAGTTCCAATGGAGATTCAGCTGCTTCCTAAGGTACAGCTTGAAATGGTTATCTCCAAGGTGCCTACCATGGATGTTATCAATGCAGCCAGAAAGGCTCTTTACACAGGACATATCGGTGATGGCAGGATTATAGTATATGATGTAAAGATTGTTCTATCGGTTCGTACTGGTGAAACAG
>JAQUVV010000240.1 GCA_028693195.1 Lachnospira sp. | reverse complement strand
TTTCTAAGGCTGATATTGATAAGTCAGTTCATGAAGCTGCTAAGATTCTTGATATCGAGCATTTACTTGACCGTAAGCCTAAGGCTTTATCAGGTGGTCAGAGACAGAGAGTTGCTATGGGACGTGCAATCGTTCGTCAGCCTAAGGTATTCCTTATGGATGAGCCTCTTTCAAACTTGGATGCTAAGTTAAGAGTTCAGATGCGAGTTGAGATTTCTAAGCTTCATAGAAGACTTGCTACAACAATCATCTACGTAACACATGACCAGACAGAGGCTATGACACTTGGTACAAGAATCGTAGTTCTTAAGGATGGTATTATTCAGCAGGTAGATACACCTCAGAACCTTTACAACACACCAAACAACCTATTCGTTGCTGGTTTCATTGGTTCTCCACAGATGAACTTAATCGATGCTACTGTTGCACAGAATGGCAGCGACGTTCAGCTTGTTATGGGTGATACAGTTACAATTACACTTGATGATGCTAAGAGCAAGAAGATTATCGATGGCGGATATGTTGGTAAGACAGTAGTAGTTGGTGTTCGTCCAGAAGATATCAAGGATGACGAAGAATTCGTTGCTAAGAATCCTAAGACTCAGTTCGAAGCAGAGTGTAAGGTTTACGAATTATTAGGTGCTGAAGTTAACTTACATTTCGATATTGCAGAGCAGACATGTACAGCTAAGGTTAGCCCACGTACACCAGCTCGTCCTGGAGATATGGTTAAGTTCGCTATGGATATCGCAAGAGTTCATGTATTCGATAAGGAAACAGAGCAGGTAATTACTCACTAATTATCAGTGATATTATAATCAAAGTATTAAATTTAGAGGAAATGTATAGAAATTATGCATTTCCTCTTTTTTTTTTTGCGATTTTGCTTTACAATAGTAGAGAATGAGTTATCAGGTGGTTCAGAGGATAGAATAGAACGTGCTGTGAGAAAGGGAGTTTAATATGATTTCAAACCAAATTTTACAGACAACAGTGGATGGGTTAAAGTCAATCTCACGAATTGATTTATGCGTGATTGATGCAGATGGCAAGATGGCTGCAAAGACATTTGATGATGCATCAGGATGTATTGCAGATGCGCTTGCATTTATAGATTCACCGGCAGAGAGTCAGGTGGTGAATGGATACCAGTTCTTTAAGGTGACAGATGACGGAAATCTTGAATATATATTATTGGCAAAGGGAACAAGTGATGATGTGTATATGCTTGGCAAGCTGGCAGCATTTCAGATTCAGAATTTGTTAGTTGCTTATAAGGAACGTTTTGATAAGGATAACTTTATCAAGAATCTTCTTTTGGACAACCTTCTTCGTGTGGATATGTATACGAGAGCTGAGAAGTTACATATTGATACAGACGTGAAGAGAGTTGTATATATTATTGAGACAAAGCATGAGAAGGATACCAATGCTTTGGAAACGGTTCGCACCTTATTTGCAAGCAGAGTGAAGGATTTCATTACAGCAGTAGATGAGAAGAGCATTATTCTTGTGAAGGAAGTAAAGGGCGGAGAGACCTACGAAGAATTGGATAAGACTGCAGATGTGATCATTGATATGCTGAATACGGATGCTATGAGTGCTGCACATATTGCATATGGAACAATTGTGAATGATATTCGCGAGGTGTCCAGATCTTATAAAGAAGCAAAGATGGCGTTGGATGTTGGCAAAATCTTCTATAGTGAGAAGAATGTTGTTGCATATTCCAAGCTGGGTATTGGACGTTTGATTTATCAGCTTCCTATTCCACTTTGCCAGATGTTTATTAAGGAAATCTTTGGTGGAAAGTCACCAGATGATTTTGATGATGAAACATTGTCTACAATCAATAAGTTCTTTGAAAACAGTCTGAATGTTTCAGAAACTTCAAGACAGCTTTATATTCATAGAAATACATTGGTTTACAGACTTGATAAATTACAGAAGAGTACAGGACTTGATTTACGTGTGTTTGATGATGCTATTACATTTAAAATTGCACTGATGGTCGTAAAGTATATGAAATATATGGAAAGTAAAGATACGTTCTAGAAGATTTTGGAGGAAACAATAGATATGATTATCCTGGAAAATGTTACGAAGACGTATGCGACTGGCGTGCCTGCCTTGAATGGTATTAACTTGCATGTCCAGAAGGGCGAATTCGTATTCATCGTTGGAAAGAGTGGTTCAGGTAAGTCCACATTAATTAAGCTTTTGTTGAAAGAGCTGGACCCTACCACTGGAAAGATATATATTAATAAGAAGTATTTGAACAAGGTTACAAGAAAGAAGCTTCCATATCTTAGAAGAGATATCGGAGTTGTATTTCAGGACTTCCGATTACTGGGAGACCGCAACATCTATGAGAATATAGCATTTGCACAGAAGGTTGTTGAAGCACCAGGCAAGAAGGTTAAGAGCCGTGTACTTGCCATGTTATCTATGGTTGGACTGTTAGATAAGTATAAATCTTATCCAAACGAACTGTCAGGTGGTGAGCAGCAGAGAGTTGCCATTGCGAGAGCGTTGGTAAATAAGCCAGCAATTCTGTTGTGTGATGAGCCAACAGGAAATTTGGATCCAGCCAATTCAAATGAAATTATGAAAATCCTTGATCAGGCAAACAAGCAGGGTACAACAGTTCTGGTTGTTACACATAACATGGAAATTGTTCAACAGATGAAGAAGAGAACAATTACTATGAGCGATGGAAAGATCATCAGTGATTTGGAAAAGGGTGGTTATTTCTATGAAGATTAGATCATTATTTTATCATATTAAAGACGGTGTGAAGAATATATACCGTAACAGATTATTCTCATTAGCTTCTATTGCTACTATTACAGCATGTCTGTTCTTATTCGGTGTGTTCTATTCACTGGTTATGAACTTTCAGTACATGGTCAAGAAGGCAGAGAATGAAGTCTGTGTAACGGTGTTCTTTGATGAAGGATTGACAGATACACAGATTCGTCAGTTGGGTGATACGATTAAGGACCGCGTGGAGGTTTCCAGTGTACACTATACTTCAGCAGACGAAGCATGGGAGAATTATAAGACAGAGTACTTTAAGGAATATCCTGAATTAGCAGAAGGATTTAAGGATGATAATCCTTTGGCCAATTCAGCTTCTTATGAGGTATACTTAAGTGATGCGAGCATGCAGTCTACATTGGTTACATATCTGGAGAATTTATCAGGAATTCGTCAGGTTAACCGTTCGGAAGCGACAGCAACAGGACTTGCCAGCGCGGCACGATTGGTTGGATATGTAGCGATAGCAGTGGTTATCATCCTGCTTGCGGTATCAATATTCCTGATTACGAACACAATCGTTATTGGTATCACAGTACGTAAAGATGAGATTTCTATCATGAAATATATTGGTGCAACTGATGCATTCGTAAATGCACCATTTTTCGTAGAAGGTATTACAATTGGAATTCTAGGATCAGCAATTCCACTGGGTATTCTGGCATATCTTTATCAGAATATTGTGGGATATGTATTATCCAAGTTCTCAGTATTAGGCAATATTCTTACATTCATGCCATCGGGTGATATATTTAAGGTGTTGACACCAGTATCCATTGCACTTGGAATTGGTATCGGTATTATTGGTACATTCTTTGCCGTTAGAAAGCATGCCAATGTCTAAGTGAAAAAAATCATATATGAAAATTTTTTTCACTATGAGTTTGATTGTAGATCAAACTCATAAAGGAGACTTTTTCATGCTACAAGTTTGTACAGAGTACAAACTTGAATGGTTGGATTTTTTCGCTATGAGTTTGATTGCAGATCAAACTCATAAAGGAGACTTTTTCATGCTACAAGTTTGTACAGAGTACAAACTTGAGTGGTTGAATTTTTCACTACGAGTTTGATTGGCAGTTTATGGATTTGAGATAAGAAGATACTGTAACTTGAGGAAATATGCAGATTGAGATAAATATAAGGGACGGATGCATGATATGCTGAAGTCCTTTTCTGCTATACGCAATATATTTCCAGAGATTGGAAATGCTGTACTGAGAAATTTGAGTAAGTAGTTTGAATGGAATAGCATTGGGACAATGTGCTAGACCGAAATGTACCTATGAGGCTGATTTTGTGAGGTAAACATATGAAGAAAACATTTTATAAAAGAATAATCCCCACAGCTCTGATGCTCTGTATGATACTACCGTGTCTGCTGATGGGATATAAGCAGGTGTATGGCG
>JAQUVV010000239.1 GCA_028693195.1 Lachnospira sp. | reverse complement strand
ATTCTTTCGGGAACAATTGCAGAGAATATGCGTATGATAAAAGAGGATGCCACAGACGAAGAGATTATAGATGCTTTAAAGATTTCCTGTGCATGGGATTTTGTTAAGGATATGGAAGATACAATTGATTCAAAGATTGGGGAGCGTGGGCGAGGATTCTCTGAGGGACAGGCCCAGCGGATAGCCATTGCAAGGGCGGTACTTCGAGATGCACCTGTTCTTTTACTAGATGAAGCTACATCTGCTCTTGATGTGACAACAGAACGAAGGGTGCTTCGCAATATTATTACCCAGCGTCCAAATAAAACCTGTATTGTGACAACGCATAGACCAAGTGTTCTTAACATGTGTCAACGTGTCTATCGAGTGATGGAAACAAAAGTAACGGAATTATCAGAAGAAGAATCTAGTAAAATGGCTATGGATTTTTGAAAAATGCCCATTTTTGTGCTTATTATAAAATTAAGAGTTTGGTTTATTGACGCTCAAAATAAACACATGTATACTATAAGTGAAGGAGTATATAATTATGAAGAAAAAATCAGCATGGAGAGTTATTCTTGTTCTCGCAATTCTTATTTTTGCAGGTTGTCTTGGCAAGTTAGGCTGGGATAAGTATCAGGATTATAGGTTGGATCAGGAACAGAAAGCAACACTAAAGGCGATTAAGAGTAGCGTATTTGTGGGAGAGACAGATGGAGAAGAACCACAGCTTCCAAAAGGAATCAAACATGGAAGTGAAATCGACTTCAAGAAGTTAACCAATATAAATTCTGATGTATATGCATGGATTTATATTCCAGGAACAAAGGTAGATTATCCCATTGCACAGTCTTCAACGGATGATGCACATTACTTGAAGTATAACTACAAGAATGAGCCTCAGTTTGCAGGATGCATTTACACAGAGAAGCGTAACAGTAAGAGTTTTACAGATCCTAACACTGTCATTTATGGACATAATATGAGAAATAATTCTATGTTTGGTGGATTGGATTTGTTCAAGGATGAGGCTTATTTTAACAAGAATCAGAATGTTTATATTTATACTGAAAAAAAGATTTATACATATCAAATTTTTGCAGCATATACTACAAATGATTCGCATATTTTAAAATCAAATGATTTTTCTAAGAAGGATGTGTTTCAAACATATTTGACAAATATTTTAAGAAAGAGAAGTATGGATGCCAATATCGATAAAAAAATGGTCGTTTCATCAAAGGATAAGATTATTACATTGAGTACTTGTATTGGCGGAGCACCTAACAATAGATATTTAGTACAGGCGGTGTTAAAAGATGAAAGAAATTCATAATGACAAATTAGACCTAGATGAATTAAACCAGAAGTTAGATGCTCGGATTCAAAAGACAGAGATGGATGCAAAAGAGGAATTTCAAGGGCATCAACCGAAGAAAAAAGAGCCAAAAAAGAAAAAGAATGGAAAAAAGAAATTAACAAAACGCCAGGTAGGAAAGAGAATAGGACTTACAGTCCTAGGTGTTTTCCTTGTAATTCTCCTCGCAATTGTTATTGCTTGGGCCATTGGAAAGAGTGGATTATTTGGCAAAGATATTGATATGGAGAAAGGTGCAGATGGAGCAAATGTTTCCCAAAATGGAGAGATTATTTTTTACAAAGGCAAAAAATATAGATATAATGACAATATAATTAGTATTCTATGTATGGGTATTGATAAAACAAGCTTGGATTCTAATGATAAGATATTAAAGAAACGTGGGGCAGGACAATCAGACTCCCTGTTTTTACTTGTGATGGACACAACTTCTATGAAGACGACCATTGTGAATGTCTCTCGTGATATTATGACAGATATACGTAATTATGATGAGAAGGGGAAGTATACAGGAACTAGTTTGCAACAGGTATGTTTAGCGTATGCAAGCGGAGATGGAAAGAAGCTTAGCTGCACCAATACAGTAACGGCAGTTTCAAAGTTATTGTATGGTATGCCCATTGATTCTTACGTATCAATTGATTTATCGGTAATTAGTACATTAAACGATGCTATTGGTGGAGTGAATGTACAAGTGTTAGAAGACTTGACATCTCAAGACCCAGTGTTGAAGCAGGGAGCCAATGTTACATTACTTGGTGATCAGGCAGAGACTTATGTTCGCTCTAGAGAGCATGATCCAATTGATGCGAATAGTGCACGTATGAGAAGACAACAACAATATGTAACTGCATTTGCAAAGAAGGCAATTTCGGAGATAAGAAGTGATATTACACTACCTATTAATTTGCTCAATTCTCTTTCAAACAATGCAGTAACAAATCTTACGGGGAGTAAGATATTATATTTATCGTCGTTAGTAGTTCGTAACAGCGTTTCATTTGATAATATATTGAATATTGAAGGAACATATAAAGAGGGAAAAAGCGGATATGCAGAGTATTATGCAGATGAAACAAAGCTATTTGAGATGGTTCTAAGTGTTTTTTATGAGGAAGTGAAGTAGTTTATACTACTTAAAGGAGGATTTACAATGAAAAAAATAATAATGATGATTACAATGGTTACCATGATTCTGTCATTTTCTACATTAGTTATGGCTGTTGAGAGTCCACATTATGATGGAACACCACAGACTAACGATGAAAGTTCTAAAAAAACAACGGACGATGAATATTCTGAAAATTTAGATGAACAGGATGGATCTTCATCAAGTTGGTCTAGTGATAAATCTTCTTCAAGTTCATCAACATCGCCTAAAACTGCAGATAATAGAACAACAACAGGTCTAGTATTTACAGCATTAATGGCAGCAACGATGATTATCTATGCTGGGAAGCGTGTTATGGAAGAAAACTAAGAGAGTCATTTAAGCTCCTCAATCATTGCTGGTTGAGGAGTTTTCTATTGTATTGATAGGAACCCCTAGTTTGATAGATTCAGGATATGGAGATTATAAAGGATGATTGATATACATACACATATATTGCCAGGAGTTGACGATGGGGCGAGAAATCTATCTGATTCCATTGCCATGGCGGAACTAGCCGTAAGTTCTGGGGTGCATACCTTAGTAGCCACACCTCACAGCAATATGGGCGGAAGGTTTGAGAATTATAACAGTAAAGAATTTCGCAGTCGTTTTGAACAGCTACAGAAGGTTATCCATGGGGAAGGTATTCCCCTTTTAGTTTTGCCTGGAATGGAGATATTTACAACGGGTTATGTTATGAAGCGAATCCAAGGAAATGAATTAATTTCCCTAAATCATTCTAGATATTATTTGATGGAATTTCCGTTTTTGTCCAGCTGTGAAGATATGAATCAAGAATTAGAGAATGTGATAGCCGGTGGGTGTATTCCGGTAATTGCACATCCTGAGAGATATGAAAGCATTCAGGAGAACCCAAGGAGAATTGTCTCATGGAGGAATAAAGGTATGTTGATTCAAGTAAACAGAGGGAGTATTCTTGGAAAATTTGGGCACAAGGTAAAGTCTTGTGTAGATGAATTGTTAGATGATGAATTAGTTACTTGTATCGCCAGTGATGCACATAAACCATATGAGCGAACTACGTTTATGGGAGATATTCAGGAATATATGGAGAAGGAATATACTTTTGATTATGCAAAAAAGTTATTATATGATAATCCTAAGAAGATTATTGAAAACCAAAATATGATAAAATAGACAAAGAAGATTACAAATAAGGAGCAGCTAAATATGAAGAAATTAAATAAAATATGCCTTATAATTTTTGGGTGTGCATTGGCACTAAGTATAATTTTTTGGTTTACCCAGGTACGAAAAGGAGATCGAATTGGTCCATCCATTAACATGAATTCATCAGAGATGACAGTTGAATTACATGCATCAGATGATGAGTTTTTAAAGGGTGTTAGTGCCAAGGATGCGAAAGATGGGGATGTATCAGATACCCTTGTTGTTGAGAGTGTTTCTAATTTTTTAAGTGGTGGACGAAGAATTGCAGTGATTGCAGCGGTAGATAAGCATAATAACGTAAGTCGTGCCAATCGAACCATTATATACAAAGGATATAGGTCGCCTAAATTTTCTATGAAGAAGCCCTTATGTTTTCCCACAACATCGTCAAATGATTTTGATATGCTTCAAAACTTAAAGGTTTCAGATTCTATTGATGGCGATATTTCTGATCAGACTCGAGTTATGACCAACAGTACAGTTGATTTATATTCTGCAGGGCAATATCCAGTGAAGTTTCAGGTTGCTAACAGTGCAGGAGATACGATTTCATTGAATG
>JAQUVV010000238.1 GCA_028693195.1 Lachnospira sp. | reverse complement strand
TTGTCCACAGAATATCGTAGAACTGCTCCACACTCTTTACAACGCCAATCCGCTGCATTATCTCAGGAAACAGAAAATAATTCTCAAAGGAATAGTACTTTAAAATCAGCACATTTCGCTCTGTCACCCTTGGAAGATTCCCTTTATCTTCTGCGGTGCGATCCCCATAATAGCGGCACAACTGCTTCCCTAACATATTGCGGTCTTTGCCATCGCTATCCCGAATCATCATAAAGTTGTCCTTCAGATAGAGACTGTTTATGTACTTCAGGTTCGCATAAGTCTTAATATTCGTACAGCTGTTGGTTGCTAGAATCGCTATTCGATTCAAATGTCCATTCTCATCATAGACTTCAGAATAATATTTGTTCAACAGTAATGGAAGTCTGCTTCGGTCCTGCTTTCCCTCAACAATAAAGACAAAGCTAACGTTCATCAAATCATTTGCTGTAAATCCAAGATCATTTAAAATCTCATCGATATCTGTATTCTTCCGAATTGCCGTATTGTATTTCTCATCTAGATAGACCTGTCTGATTTGCTTCGAGGTAAAGTTAAACAACATCTCCGGCTCATGGGTCGAAAAGATGACCTGATTCTTCTTGGAAAGGCGGTATAAGATTTCACTGGCTGCTTTCTGAAGATGCGGGTGAAGGAATATTTCCGGGTCTTCAATCATAATCAGGTAAGGCGCAACATTTTCCGAATCCAGATATGCTTCCAGAAGGGACAATATGTAAATGCTTCGCAAGCCTTCTCCCAATGAATCAATGCTTTCTTCAATCCCACGATCCTTATTCTCTACAATGGTATCGATTTTAAATATATCTTCTGAATCAAATCTTACTTCGTATCGAATCTCCTCTGACACAGCTCCATTCTTGGTAAAATACTGATTGAGCCTGCCTGCAAAATCATTTAGATTTACCCTATACATCTTATACTGCATCAATCGGCTAGTCTCAAGTAGTGTTAATTCTTCTGGCTTTTTCTTATTAATAACACCAATACAATCAAAGCACTGTCTGCAACTTTTCGTTCCATCAAAGATACAACGGTTGTCCTTCAACTGCTGAAGACTCTTGTCCCCCTGCAGCATCATAAAGTCTTCCTTTAAATCTACATTGTTTCTATAATGGTCTACAAAGTAAATCTTTGGAAATACATTTTTAATGTAATTATTGTTCTTGTGCACGCCATCCCGGTATCGAACTACGCCATCTCTTCCATAGACATATTCCAATGAAAGGATTCCTGTCTCTGGCTCATAGGATGGCAGCTTCTGACAGAAGTCCTTCTTCCACAGATCAAAATGCTTGAAATTGCTAACCGCTGCATTGCCGTGCAAATAGTGCAAGTCTTCCTCTGTCAGCATAAGCTTCATGAAAATGTTGATATTCCCTTCATTTCCATGAAAATCCCGTTCATTAACCGGATATTCTCCAAAAACTGCTCGAACCGCATCCAAAACGATGGACTTTCCTGCATTATTCCGCCCTACTAGAATCAATACATCCTCTACGTCTTCGATGACAAGCTCTTCTATTGATTTGTAATTCCTGATTGACAAATATGTGATCTTCATCTTCCAATCTCTGCCTCTCAATCCCCAGTTTTATATGTTGTATAGTTCTCACGCTTCCCATTCATGCAGGGCATGTGTATTTCCCAATCATTTACGTCCTGATCTGATATCTCCTGAGTACTTGCCCTTCTTTCTAGAAGCGTTCTTATTGACCGTTGCCTTCTTTCCCTCTGATCCACTCTTGTTTCCATAGCCTGACTTCTCTTTACGTCCTGTGCCTGTCTTGCCCTTTTCTTCCTTATGGTCTGACTTTCCTCCGATTCGATAGTCACTCTTCTTCACTGCCTTGGTCTGTCCAATTCCATTTCCATTCTTCTTTTGCACAGAGAATCCGAATTTACCGATGGTTTTCCCCAATTCATAGTAGGAGCCATGTGAATATGCAAGCAGATCTGCCTTTGCCAGATGCAGTGTTCCCTTACTGTCAAGCAAGGACTCGTCCACACGTACTGCAACAACATCCGCGATAAACATATCGTGGCTTCCCAATTCAACAATTTTCTTTACCTTACATTCTATGCACACTGGACTCTCCGCTATGCCTGGTGCATTGATTTTCTCTGATGGTTCCGCTGTCAAATGTAACTCTCTGAACTTATCCACATTTCTTCCTGAACGTACACCACAGAAATCCGTTGCTCTGCAAAGATTCTTTGTCGTCAAGTTGATTACGAATTCCTTTGTCTCACTGATAATTTCATGAGAATACCGCTCTTTACGAATTGATATTGATACCATTGCTGGGTCTGAGCATATTGTTCCTGCCCATGCCACCGTCACAATATTCGGCTTCTCTCCTGATCTCTGACAGCTAACCATCACTGCTGGTACTGGGTATAACATATTTCCTGCTTTCCATGTCTGTTTCATAAATTAATTCTCCTTTATCTATAATTGATTATTAAGTAACTGCTCCATCAGATAGTGATAACCTTCCAGAATAACGGCGCCATGATCTGCTGCCAATAACTCTGTTTCTTCCACCTGATAATTCTTCTGCTTTAATATTCCGTGCTCTTTGTACGTTACCAGAACCTTCGTCCTAGTTGTCACGCCATGGTCTTCGTTTGAAAGAATCAACACATGTTCCTCTCTCACGATATTCTCCTGCATCTCCTTACCAATCAACTGGTCTTCAATAGTAAACCACCCAGCATCCTTGGCATCATCTCCAGCCTGTGCCTGCAGCTTCCCTTCTGGAACTGCCGCCACATATGCCGTTGTAATAATTCTAGTTCTTGGATCTCTGTCATATGCGCCATAACTCTTCAGCTGTTCTACTTCCAAGTCTTCAATACCAGTTTCTTCCTGAAGCTCTCGTAATGCGGCATGATCCAGATCTTCCCTGTACTCAACAAAGCCTCCTGGCAGCGCCCACCACCCAATACTCGGATGATTTCCTCGCTTGATTAACAGTAATTTGCTGATTTTCTTTTTATCCTGATCTTCTGTGTAGGTGAATACCAGCGTGTCCACTGTATTACATGGATTCATATATTTCTTCGGGTCATAGCTTTGCAGAAAATCTTCTAGATTCGTTCCAGCCATATTGCATTCACCTGTCCCCAGAAAATGTTTATTCTGCTCTTCACTTAAATATGTCATCATCCGCCTCCTGAAATCTATTCTCTATCCTTATTAACTTTTATTAATCAAAGTGTCAAATAGCCCCGGATGGCAAATGACCCTGTAATTATCTTATTATACCTCAAAAAAAGAAAGTGTACCAGTTCGAAACATCGAACCGATACACTTTCTATCTTTTTCTTATTTCATATGCAATAACAATTGCGATTAAAGTTTTACTAGAAAATCAAATTAATAATTGTTGATAATACTGCTACTGCACATACTGCAACACCGTATACGATTGGCATATGATTGTCATCTCTCTCAACTGCCTTAATTCCAAGGAATACCATTGCGTAACTTGTTCCTCTACCGAATGCATTCATCCAATCAGCAACATAGCCGAAGAATGCAACAGGAATCATATCAATGATTGCTGATACAGTTGCTACTGGCCAGTAAATAATATTAACTAAGCTGGCTACTGCAAGTGCCTGAACATATGTAATCTTATGATCTTTTTCAAATGCATTCACTAACAACATGATTACTAATGCAAATAATGCTGCTGTACCAATTGCTGTAACAACATTCTGAAGGAAGTTTGTGAAGATTTCAACACCTTCATATGTAGAATATAATGGATGCTTAATGTTATAACCTGCAATATAAAGCAATTCTTCAAATCCTGACAGTAATGCAATAATTGCGATTACGATACATGAAGTTGCTGCTGATGCATTATTCACATAATGTGTAATAGATGCAACTGGAGTCTTAAACATTCCCTTTACAAGAGCTCCCATCTCTGTAAAGACTGGACTTGCTGGCTTTGGTTGAGCATTCATCTGTGGCTGTCCGTTAAACTGTCCCATCTGCTGAGCATTCATCTGTGGCTGTTGTGGCTGATTCTGAGACTGGCAAGTACATACCTCACCATCTGCGAGCTGTCTTCCACACTTTGGACAATATTTCATTTTTAGTTCCTCCTCTAATATATAATAATCTCTCGGAATCTCTAAGCCAATAAATTCAAGGCTTTCAGATTCCTTTTCTATAAAATCCCCCACTTTTTTCGCCAAAAACACTTGACAAGTCCATCGAAAAATGCGGCGCTTCGCGCC
>JAQUVV010000016.1 GCA_028693195.1 Lachnospira sp. | reverse complement strand
TTAATAGCACCTGCAATACAAATGGTGCCTGTAATAATTCACTGGACGATTGCTGCAGATGATTTTCTGCAAACAATGATGTCAGATTCGATATAAACAAAACCAATGGAACGCACGCATACCCAGCCAGTAATGACAATATCGCATCTAATGGCTTAATCAGCTTATATGAGATCCCTTCTGGAACATTTTCCTTAAAAAGAACCACATATATCACCGCTGGTGTTAAAACGATCAGCTCACTGATTATATACTGCAGTGCGATTGGAAGGTTCATCTGGAATTTCTGTAGCACAGACCCCAGCAGCAATGACAAGCTAATATACACAATCACGAATATTGGAAAAAATATGTTAATCGCTTTACATTTTCTAATATCTTCCATGAATTACTTCCATGCAATTGCTTCTACTTCGAGAAGAACGTCCTTAGGGAGTCTTGCCACTTCCACGCATGAACGAGCTGGGAATGGCTCCTTAAAATACTTCTTGTAGATTTCATTAATCTTTCCAAAATCATTCATTTCCTTAATGAAAACAGTCGTCTTCACAATATTTTCAACCTTAGAACCAGAAGCTTCAACAAGATTACAAAGGTTCTTGAATGCCTGCTCAGCCTGTGCCTCTACGCCTTCTGGAATCACACCTGTCGGTGGGTCAACTGGAATCACACCTGATGTGTAAACCATGTTATTGATTTCGATTGCCTGTGAATATGGTCCAATTGCGCTTGGCGCCTTGTCTGTACTAATTACTTTCTGCATATAAGCCTCCTTGATTTTTGTAAAAATGTTTTCTATCATTGTACTCCATGAAGCCAGTCCTTTCAAGGTTATATGCAAAAATCCCCCACAATCAGTCATGCTTTATTGCCGTCCTCTACATTTTTTAATAGAAGTTTCTTCTGACTATGGGAGATTTTCCAATTAATTTCTCAATTAATTATTATTTGCTTATAATACAATCTGACTTGATTTCAATCTTGCCTTCCTTCAGCAGCCTTCCAACCGCTCTCTTAAATGCATTCTTGCTCATATCAAATCTGCTCTTGATTAACTCTGGATCTGCCTTATCTGTGAATGGAAGCTTTCCACCATCTGCAATAATGGCATCATAAACCGCCTTTGAATCCTCATCCATCTGGATATATGCCTTCTGCTTCAGACTAATGGTCAACTTCTTGTCTTCTCTGACCTTCGTCACTCTGCCGTGAATAGTATCTCCGATATTAATTCTTCCAAACACTTCATTCTTCGGGATCATACCAAAATACTCATTATCAACCGCAACATATACACCAAAATCCGGATTGATCTCAATGACAGTTCCTGTCACAGCGCTATCCTTGACATAATTACTGTCGCATGACAAATAATCATATACTCTCATGGTTGCTGCCAGTCGATTACTTTTATCAATATATAAAGCAACCAGACATTCATCTCCGTCCTGTACATGAGTCGTCTGCTCTTTGAATGGGAGCAGCAAATCCTTCTCCAGTCCCCAGTCTAAAAATGCACCAATCTTTCCAGTCTGTGAAACCTTCAACACTGCTGTCTTCCCAAGCTGAATCTTTGGAGTTCTCGTTGTTGCAATCAATCGATCACTAGAATCTCTATAGATAAATACCGTCATGGCATCTCCGATCTCAGTATCCTCCGGAACCTGCTTTGCCGGGAGCAGAACCTTATCTTCTTCCGTTCCCAAATACACACCAAACTCTACCTTCTTCACAACATTTAAACACTGTGTTTTTCCTAATTCAATCATGATAATCCACCTTTCTTTTTGCAGACGCATCCTGCGTCTAAACATGTTCATCCCTCAACTACCAGTTCTCTCTTCATCATCCTCATGGAGTGTTTTTGATTTACAGGAAATGAAATTCCCATAAATCAACAAAAATGGAAGAGTCCTCTCGAACTCTTCCACTCACACGTATCCTTATTAAAGCAAAGAGTCTGCATACAGACTCCTCTATAAATTAAGAACGGAGTGGGTGGGATTCGAACCCACGTGCCCTATGAAGGACAACCGCATTTCGAGTGCGGCTCGTTATGGCCACTTCGATACCACTCCAAAAATGTCTATCCGTCATTGGGTATGAAACCTCCCAGGGTTTCTAAAGGAATCTATTGATTCCCCAGCACTGAATATTCTTCAGAGCCATCGTCTCACTAGTTCAACTTGTAGTGCAGCTTTTCTTCATGAACTTCACTTGAATTAGAATTCGTTGTACTTGTACACTAATTTGTTTGAAACAGTGACTATATTATAATATAAACTCCGTGAATTGCAAATATCTAAAATTGATATTGCCATAGTTCTATCAAGCTCCACAGAGAAAAAAAGCCCTCGCATATTTGCGAGGGACAAGCTGGGCTTAAGGGATTCGAACCCCTGAATGCCAGAATCAGAATCTGGTGCCTTACCACTTGGCGAAAGCCCAATATCGTGACGACATGATGTATTATACACAACTGCGATATATAATGCAAGCACTTTTTTTAATTTTTTTAAAAATTTTTCTAGAGCTTTCTAAAGATAGGAGAACCCGCATAACTACGCGGTTTATCGGCCACGTAGTCCGCAGATTCTCCTTATTCTTATTGTATCTCTCAAAAAAATTCACATGATAATAATTTCAAAATTGATTCTTTGATCATTTGATTCATTCCAAATTTCACGTCTTAATACAGCTTCACAATCTTCTGATTAGCTGCCTCATTCGCCCCACTCTTGTAAATTCTTCCATAACCATTAAAGAATAGGACCATACGATTGGTGCGGCTTGCATCTACCAGATATCCAACATGAACCTCTTTTTCTTCTCCTGGCGCCAGACGATATCTCTGTGCATAATGTTGCTGCTGACCTGCATAAGCCTCAGGATCTTCCTGATACATCGTCAGCGCATCACAGTATACATCTCGTCCCTCGTATCCCACCTTCTCAACTGTGTATTGGTTTGGAATGGAGCCATCCTCATTCAAGCAGCACATCTGTGGTGCGATTTTAATTTCAGATACCTCTTTGTCACTGGTATTCTTCACCTTCATGGTAACATAGACCATCTTCACATCTACATGATTTTCACCAACAACTTCATTGACAGAATTTGCTCCATCACCACGCTTGATTTCCCGATGTGTGTATCCTGCAAATGTTCCATCTGAATTCACAATATTCTGAATGGAATCCCAAGTATATCCAAACCCTGCCTGTGGCAGTCCCGCAATCGTATCGCGAAGCTCGTAGCCCTCAATGGTATATTCTACGCTGGCATTATACATATATTTATCATCAGACATTACAATTGGTGTATTCAGCTCAACGCTTTGATTTTCATCAAATGTTGTTGCACTCGGTGTTACTGAGTTTGAAGCCTGAACAGGTTCCGTATCTCTTGCATCCTTATAGATGGCATACTTCGTAGCTACAGAAGCATCACAGGATTCTAATGTAACATTTTCTGCAATCAGCTTACGTCTCTGAAAACGTCTCGTGTGATCCTTAACCTCCATCTCCTTTAAAAGCTTCTGTTTTTTATCCTCATAGGAATCAGAAAATGTATGTTTTTCCTTTACTTCCATGAATTCCTCCACCATTTCCTTCTCACCCAGCTTATATAGAGCATTTTTTCGTTCCTTCATAAGTCGCATCTCCTTTCAAACTTTCCTGACCTTTTCTGTACAATTCACTTTGCTGCTCTGTACCTTTTTGATTTTTCATCATATTGTCATATAAATATTTCTTCGCCCGCTCGTATCTTTTGCGAATTGTTCCCGCATCCACTCCTGTCAGCTCTGCCGTTTCTCTTGCAGAGAGTTCATAATAGCAGCGGTACTTGATGACCTCTTTATAAATATCCGGCATCCCCTTTGCTGCATTTTCAAGAATTGCAGAATTACTGATTGCCATCACTTTCTTATCAATTACATCATCAGGATCTTCTACTTCCTTCTCCTCCTGAAAATCGTATAGCCACGCCTCTCTCTGATTCTTTCGATATCGATTAATTGCTGTGGTCTTTACAATCTTCACAACCAATGCCTTGGTATGATAATCTGATACATCCCGAATCCTGTCCAGATAATCGCTCAGCTTGATAAATGAATCCTGAACCGTGTCCTCGGCTTGACTCTCATTTTTCAGAATCGCATATGCAACTGCATACATTTTCGATTCATACAGGGTATATAAATGTTCTAATTTCTGCCGGCTGTTTCTATTAAGTCTGATAAGCTCATCCCCTCTCATCCATTTTTGAACGTTCCTAATGAATATTACAATCGAGCACATAAAATTGTGACATTGAATTCTTCTGACATCTAGTCGAGTTGCTTTCCCTCGTCACTGCGGCACAGATATCCAAGTAGCAATATACTAAGTAAAGACTTTCGATACTTGAATATACGTAAAAAATCCTGATATAGAGTTTTTAAACTCCACATCAGGATTCAGCCATTATCTTATTATTTACTATCTTATCTATTTCTTACCTATTATTTCTCTATCTCTGCACCATACGAACTGTACCATCCTGGTCTGTTCCCAGATTTGTTGGTCCTACAAAATATTTGTACTGCTCCAGAACTGCATCCTTCTGCATATCATCCAGAGCCTTGTCCACATCAATATCTTCTGTATCATTGGTAGCTGCTATCAGATTAAAGCTGTTGTTTCTTTTAAAATCAAACAGAAAATCCGATGGATCAGATTGCCGTGGCGCCTTGGCTACCTCTTGAAGTGAATCAGCTGAATCTGCACCTGCGCCATTGTTTCCAGCTGCATCTGATGACACATCTATATCTGGAACCGCACTGACTGGTGCTGTATTCACTTCTTCTGTCTGTTCTTTTCTCTGAACAGGTGAAAATCCATATGAATATTGTCCAATTCCACGAATTGCCATCGCTGACTCCTTTCTGAGCAATATTGTATCAACTAATTGCGAAGCTCATATTTTATAAATATAAATCGTTGTACTAATGTACGGTCTCATTAATATCTGGTTAAACTATGCAGAATAATTTTCTAAAGGCCGTGTACTATTCCAATCATTATATTATCGGTCATATTATATTTTATAAGTACTTTTGCAATACTCTGTGATGCCGTATAATAGCTATCGGACGCTTCTCATGAAAACATTACACAATATACAACATTTTTCGACACGCGTAAAGTAAAAAGCAGATATTTCAAGTGAATTTTCTATGAACATATCCGACAATAAAAATAAAATTGTATTTTGATGATATCCAGTCCAACTACTTATGTGAACTTTTGGATATAGCACGTGGAAATCCACCATATAGTTAGGCTAATAAAATCTTCGTATACTCTTCCCTTGGATTAGAAAACAGCTCTTCCGTTTCACCCATCTCAATGATAGTTCCATCCTTCATAACCATAATGCGGTCACTAATCTGATAAACAATGTTGATATCATGTGAAATAAAGAGATAAGACAGTCCCATCTCTTCCTTCAGATTCATCATCAAATCCATAATCTGCGCCTGAATGGTCACATCTAATGCCGATACTGGTTCATCTGCGATCACAAAATGTGGCCTCGTAATCAGAGCCTGTCCAATACTGATTCTCTGTCTCTGTCCTCCCGAAAGCTCCGATGGTTTTCTTCTATAATAAGTCTCATCCAGGCCAATCTTTGCAAGCATCTCCATGGCGGCCTGCTTCCGGTCATCCTTACCCACCTTCTGCACCCGCAATGGTTCTTCTAACAGCCAGCCTATGGTCTTAGCTGGATTCAATGAACTGTAAGGGTCCTGAAAAATCATCTGTGGTCTTTCCGTAAAATGTTGAATCTGCCCGGAATAATTCTGATTCAATCCCAAAATTGCTCTGGATAGTGAGGTCTTTCCGCACCCACTTTCTCCGACCAGTCCAAGAACCTCTCCTTCATAAATGGAGAAATCCGCACCATTTACCACCTGCTTTTTCTTCTTACCTCCAAATAAAGAATTATTTCCTTCTTTATAAAAAACATCCAGATCACTGACCCGAAGGATTTCTCTTGACCCATTCTGAACACACTGTTCCTGATGTTCTTTTTCTACATTTTGCAAATTCTCTATAATCTGTTCTGCTATGCTTTTCCGATTGTCTTCATCTTCCTCAAAACTCTTGAGCCCCTTAGCAGCACTGCTCTTTTGATTTCTCTGCGCAGCGTTATTACATGTTCTCTTTTTTCTCTGTGGTACTGCTGAAATCAACATTTTCGTATAATCATCCTGCGGATTTGTAAAGATTTCCTCTGGTGTACCTGTCTCCACAATCTGACCGTGATGCATGACCATAATCTTCGACGCCAGTGTTTTGGCCAGATTCAGGTCATGGGTAATAAAAAGCATCGCATTATGATGTCTTTTATTGATTTCCTTCAGTAATGCAATAATCTGCGCCTGAATCGTCACATCGAGAGCTGTCGTCGGCTCATCTGCAATAATTAGTTCAGGCTCCAAAATCAGAGCCATCGCTATCATAACACGCTGTCTCATACCACCTGATAGTTGATGCGGATAACTTTCATAAACCATGTCCGAATTTTTCAATCCCACTTCATCAAAGATGGAGAGCACCTTCTTACGTGCCTCTTCCCCCTTTAATTCCGTGTGAAGCTGTAGAACCTCTTCCACCTGTTTTCCAACCTTCATCGTCGGATTCAGTGAAGTCATTGGTTCCTGAAAAACCATAGACATACGGCTTCCCTGAAACTTCTGCAGCAATCTCTTATCTATGCTTCTCCCTGCCTCTAACAACACGGTATCGTCAAATGTAACTCTCCCAGAATCTACACTGGCCTGTTCTGCCAGCAATCCCATTAATGTCAATGCTGTCACAGACTTTCCAGAACCCGATTCTCCAACAATGCCAATAATCTCTCCCGGTTCAATAGAAAAGCTCACATGTTCAACTGCCGTTCTCCCCTGAAAGCTTACTGATAAATCTTCAATCTTAATCATTGCTGCACCTCCTGATTCCTTCTCCCAAAAGAGAGATTCCAAGCACTAAAACAACAATGGTCACTCCCGCTGAAAGGGCGTACCATGGCGCAGTAAACATATATCCCTGAGCATCAGACAGCATTTTACCTAACGAGGCATCTGGTGGCTGCACACCGATTCCAAGATAGCTCATTCCTGATTCCGCTAGAATCGCATTATTAAAACCAATCATCATAGAAATAGAAAATACAGACAAGATATTGGGCAGAATGTGTACAAAAAGAATCCGCATTTTCGAAACACCCATGATCCGTGCACTATTGACAAATTCCATATCCCGCAGACGAATATATTCACTTCTCACGATTCGTACAAAGCTGGGAATGAATACGATTGAAAGAGCAAGTATGACATTCTGTCTCCCCATTCCAAGGACACTGATTACAACCAGTGACAGCAAGATACTTGGAAATCCATTGATTGCATCATTAATTCTCATCATAACTTCGTCAATCCATCCGCCGAAGAATCCAGTTAACGCCCCTACAAGAATTCCAACAGCGCCAGCAGCTACAACAACCAGCGTTCCCACCATCATTGTCGTGCCAAGTCCCTTCATTACTCTGGAAAATATGTCTCTTCCGAAATTATCTGTTCCCATGATATGATGCAGGGATGGTGCTGCAAACTTCTCCGCTGCTGACATGGTCGTTGTACTGTAAGGTGTCCAGAAAGTACCCACAATAGCAAGGATTACCATCACTGCCGTCATAATGCCACCGGCAACCAGATATTTATTTAGTTTAAGATGGTGCTTCCTTTTCATTTCGGTCTCCTCTCCTTGTTTCTATCTCTTATCTCGCGTTTAATCCCTGATTTATTTATCTCCCACTAATTCGTGGGTCCAATACGCGATACAACATGTCCACAATAAAGTAGACAAAAATCACAACAAACGCAATATATAAAACCAGAATTTCGACCACAGGGAAATCCCTGGTGGAGATGGAGCTAATTAGCAATCTTCCAATTCCTGGAAGTGAAAATACCTGCTCCACAACGATGCTTCCGGCAACAACTTCCGCAATAATCATTCCAACAAATGTGATAACTGGCATCATGGCATTCTTCAGCACATGTCCATACATCACCCGATTCTTACTACAGCCCTTACTATAGGCTGTCCTTACATAATCCTGCTTTAACTCACCTAACATTGCATTTCGTAAAAATCTTGCCGTCATGGCAATCTTCGGAATAGCAATAGCGATTGCAGGAAATATCAAATACCCCAGAAATCCAGCAAAACTAGTATGATAGCTGATATAGCTTCCTGGTGTAAACATTTTCATAACAATTCCAAATATGTAGATTACTAAGACACCAAGGAAGAATGACGGAACCGCCATTGCCCCCTGGGTCATCACTCCTAAAAATGCATCTAAAAACTTGCTACTGCTGTGCGCCCATAAGACTCCCAGCGGTATCGATATGACTATAATCAAGACCAGTGCAATGGCTGCAAGCCATAAAGTCACTGGCAGCTTATCCCCTATGAGTTCTGCCACTGGCATCATCTCATTCATACTCTTTGAATAACGATAGCTGGTACCTAAATCCCCTTTTAGAACACCGCCCATCCAGTTCACATAGCGCTCCACTACCGGTTTGTCCAGCCCCAGTTCCTCGCGAAGCTGTGCCTCACGTTCCTCTGTCGCCTCCGTCCCCAGTATGGAAGTCACCACATCCCCCGGAATAATCTGAAATGCGATAAAGGTGGCAACCGAAACCATAAACAATGTAATAATGAGAGAAACTAATTTTTTTCCAAAATATTTCATATTGCCACCTCCTTTCGCAATTACATATTATTTATGCAATTGCGAAACTCATTATTTATATTAGGATGTACAATGATAATATAGTTTTAAACAGGTACTAGTGAGCCGTCGTTACTTAGTTGCTGTCTTTTAGCAACTTATGTAACGTAACGAGCGAGGTGTAGCGCAAGCGTGCCTGTGTAAACTATATTGTTAGTGTACGTCTTTAGTAACATAAATAGTTTCGCAATTACCTATTACATATTATTTTGTAAAATAAACCGTACTCATATCCTGAACATATACAGGATAGAACTTGTAACCATCCAGCTTCTTATTGATTGCAATGGTCAATGGGCAAGCCTGAATAAATGCAGAGCCTGCCTCATCACAAAGGATCTTCTGAAGCTCCTTGTAGTAACCATCAATGTCTGTCTGGTTTGTAGTTGTCAATGTCTTTGCATAAATCTCATCAAACTTCGCACTATTAAAGTTAATAAAATTCTTGGAAGCATTTGACACAAATCTGTTTAGCAGATAACTTGGTGTCATATCACAAGTCAATCCACAGATTGTAGACTGATACTTTCTTCCAGAATATACATCTGAAAGCCATGAACTCCACTCAATTCCATCAATCTTTGCATTGATTCCAACTGCCTTTAACTGCTCAACAACAACTTCCGCTGTTTCCATATGGAACTCATAGCTAGAAGGTACCGTGATTGTCATATCAAAGCCATTTGGATATCCTGCTTCAGAAAGAAGCTGCTTTGCCTTCTCAACATTTGCAGTATTACCGTAGGTGCTGTTCAAGTCAACATAGTAATTCTTTAAGGTTGGAAGCATTGCTGAACTGATAATTTCACCATTACCACCAGAAACAAATCCATTAATGGAATCCTTATCCAATGCATAATTTACTGCTTGGCGTACCTTCTCATTGTCGAATGGAGCTTCTGCATTATTTAAGAACAATGCCTGAACAACATCTGAGGTTGCGGACTTCACATTGAATGTGCCCTGAATCTCTGCTTTTTGTGAATCTGTTAAATATGGATATACGTCTATAGAACCACCCTGCAGCTCAAGAAGCGCAGTATCGGAACTTGTTACAATCTTAAATGTAACCTCATCCAGATATGGCAGACCATTCTGCCAGTAATCAGCATTCTTCTCCAGAACAATGTTCTGCTGCGGTGTATAAGAAACGAACTTAAAAGGCCCTGTTCCAATTGGCTGTGAAGCTTCTTGTTCGCCGCTTCCATCTGGAATAATTGCGACGGTCAGACTATATATCAGCTCTGCACTTGCCTTACTGGTTGTTACCTTAACTGTCTTATCATCAACGATTTCGACGCTTTTTAAAGTCTTTAATGCGCCGATCAGTGCAGTACCATCAAGCAAACCTGATGCTCTTTCCAGTGAGTACTTTACATCGTTTACGGTCACTGCATTTCCATTGTGGAACTTGATGCCATCACGAATTGTAAATGTATATACCAGACCATCATCTGACAAGGTATAATCACTTGCTACTGCATTAATTAGATTTCCATTCTCATCTGGCTTTACAAGGCCTTCGAAAATGTTGAATAAGATTTCTTTAGTTCCTGCCGCAGTTGCCTTATGTGGGTCAAGACTATCAATATCCTGTTGTACTCCTACAACAACGGAACCTCCATAGGTAGGCTCCTTCGAGGAATTATCCTCCGAAGACTGATTCGTACCGCCTGAACATCCGCTCAGTACAGCCGTAGCCAGCATTGTAAATCCAAGTGCTAAACTTAACATACGTTTTTTGTTTTTCATATGTCTCTCCTTCAAAAGATTCTTCTCACTATTCTATTGTCACGAACATTGTACCCAGTTCGCCTAAAATATGCAACAAAAATGTGTATTGCACTAAATTTAATTCATGTTCAGCCTCCATGCTTCGACTGTTTTTCACTCTTCAATACTTCTGTAGATAATTAGAAAGTCATCAACACTGGAAAACCCTCATGATATTCCTTAATCATAAATGGATGCTCTAAAGCATATTCATAAATCTTCTGTCCCAATCCATCATCCACCAGTCTTTGCATAGATTCCGATGGTTTCTCCCCCAGCGCTGGGCAAGTCGGAGTCAACGCTATCACTAACTTTCCATCTTTATTCATAATACGTAACGGCCAGATCTTACAGTCGAAAGGCTTGTCCTCATTGGAAAGAATACATCCCTTCTGTGGGTCTAAGAACTCACATGCAGCTTCTTCCTCAGAATCATCTGTTTTGTACTTATATTCCAGCTGCATCTGTCCGTAACGGCTGCCACATGGATTTATTTTGTTTTCACCTGCGTTCCGATCTACCGCTTTCCTTGACTGAGCATTTCGTTCGCTTTCCTTCTTACCCGTCTGTCCATCTGCCAAATCCAATTGATTTATTTGATTTATAAAAGACAATTCTTGATTTTTCATATCCGACATCTTAAAGTCGGCCTTCACCCCATACTCATTATCCTGTCCAAGTTTTCTGCAACTATCCTCATCAAACAGTGGCGTTTCCCATAAACTACATCTTCGAAATGAGCAACAGAACTTGCAGCCTGCACAAGTCGATTTATTTAAAACACTAGATAACATATATGACTCTCCTTATCCCCTAATTGGCATAATCTCATTCACATTGTACTTTTTTCACTGAAAAATGCGAATATTAATACAATCTATCTATCTCACTCCTCAAAACACATCAAAATATATCAGATTGTACTTTTTCAATCTATATCACACATTTAAATTACAATCCAATTGATATTTGTACTTTTTCTAATATGTCTGAGCAAAAAAAGTACAGTTTACTATACCTTAATTTTTTCTGCCATGATACTTCTTTAACATCATCTTCGGATGATAAGACTCTTTTGCCTTACGCAATCCCTCGATTCCTATGTCTTCCTCACGATTTACATACATCACATCTTCCATTCCCTGCACATGGAACTGGTTGATTGCCGCATATCCACCATTGAGTGAGAACTCGCCCACTGACTTTTCAAAATGAATATCACTCACATCTTTATTAATAGAAGAAGCAATGGTCATCGCCACTGGACTTCCATTGACATAAATCACCCCGCCAGTCAATTCCAGTTCCTCCAGATTTTCTAGAGCTTCCTTAATCGCTCCATATTCAAACATCGCAGAGCTGTCTTCCTGCTGAAGATGATCATAATACCAGGCATCCTCTACCAACCGTGCATCATCCACATTCGATACTCCCAGCTGCACATATTCATATTCTGGATAAGTACGCTTAAACTTCGATACATGATTTTTCTTCTTATGAAACGCTTTCCCACTCAGGTTCGCCAGTTCCTGCCGATCATAGATATAATCACTGTCCCCGCGGTCTGACTGAAAATGTAGTTCGCCCGGAAATACCTTTTCCAGAATTTCTTTTTGTTCCTCTGTCACAAAGCAGAATTCCAATGGTCTTTCTAAACTTTCCGCATCCTTCTTAATGGCAAGCAATGCTTTTTCCACATCACCCTTACCCAGCGGAAATGTATATCCATGTCGGCTTTCTTTTCCACTATAATAACGAATCAGGAATCCCTTGTACTGACAGACCCTGATATCATATTTTTCTCTTAATAAAAATATATTTGCAAATGCAGCATCACTTCCGATATAACCGCTCTCTTCCACAATTGGTCGTATCCATGTGCCATCACATAACACTGGTTTATTCCATTCCATAAAAATCTCTTTTCCTATTTCTTATTCCTTGCTTCTTGCTTCTTGCTTCTTGCTTCTTGCTTCTTGCTTCTTGCTTCTTAATAATATGATGTTGGAGTCCCAAGTGCAAATACCCTTTGATCCTGACATCACAATACCCATAAATATATTACGATTTCACACTATTCCACTATGAAATCATATTTGCATTCTAGCACAGCATCTTTCCATTCACAACATTTTCCAACTTGAAATCCTATTAAATAATTCTAAAATATCTAAAATCAGTTGACCTGCTACTGCTTCTAATTTAAAATGTGTGTATCGTTCAGAGTCATGCATGTGTAGATTCATCTTTTTCTCAAAGGGCCATGCAGCAACAAAAAATAACAACCATTTATGAATATACACATTCATAAGTAATTTTTGATTTGTACAAGATACTCTGTAAATATAGGAAGGGAGCAGGCACCTATTGCCTGAAATAAATATGAATAAAAAAAACATAACACTGATTCTTATTGGAATCTTCATGATTTCCCTGCGTTTCATGATTTCCATAGGACCTGTCAGAATTGATCTGACCAATGACATCATCGCATTTATCCTGATTATCGTCGGTGTACAGGGTGTTGCCAACCGTAATAAGATGTTCAAAAAGACCCGAATCAATGCATATCTGGGAATGATTTTTGCAATAGCAGCGCAGGTCATCAATTGTATGAACTGGGGAGAAACCGCATCTACTATGCACGCCATTGCTTATGGACTTACAACTGTATTCGCAATCTATTTCAGCTACTATTTCACAGAAGCATTAATATTAGAAGCAAAGTTTCAGGATAAATCCGCTTCCACCAATTCTTTCAACGTAACATGGCTGATTCTATCTGCAGCGATTTTCGTACATTTTATGGCGTTCTCATCTGTAACGAACACCGCATCCCTCGTTGTGGAAGCCATTATTGGAATCTGCGCCATCTACTACTGTTCAACTGTACTTACAGCATGCAAGCAGCTTTATATGGACGGGCTTCCAACAAAGCACATGCTGTGATGAGGTTTCATTTATTAATGATACGATTTCAATCTATATATAATATTTATCAGATTCCGTATGAATCTTAATCATTCCTTCTATTTGGGTTTCGAATTTTCGTTTCTGACCCACAAGGATTGACTTTGATTTATCCTATGCTACAATAACTACAAGCTTAAGAAAGCTGGATGATTTTATGAAGAAATTAGAAATTATCATCAGACCTGAGCGCCTTGATGATTTGAAGACAATTTTAAATAGCTGTAATGCCCACGGATTGATGATATCCAACATCATGGGATACGGCAGTCAGAAAGGTCATAAGCAGGTATATAATGGTGTGGATTTTGGTGGCAATCTGCTTCCTAAAGTCAAAGTAGAATCCATTGTAGATAATGATACTGCCGAGAAAATTATTGATCTTGTCATCGAGCAGATTAACACCGGTGCCTATGGTGACGGAAAGATCTTCGTATACGACGTATACGATGCCGTAAGAATCCGTACTGGCGAACGCGGAGAAGATGCTTTATAGCTAAAGTATTCTCCATTTTAAAATAATATCTGAATTGATTATCAAAGGAGATAATTATGATGAAAGTAGATGATTGCTTTCATGGTAATTATCTCCTTTTCACTTATCCAGTAGGCCATTGCGAAACTCATGATTCATATTACCAACCGTTATTCTGGATACCATATTCGAAAGGATTCTGCAATCAAAGCAGCTTTCCCGCCTAACTTACGCTATCTGTATCCCATAACCGTACAGATATAAAAGAGCCGACAGGTACTACCCAACCTGTCGGCTCAAACTCCGTCTATCTATATATCCATATACCTTTATATTTATATATCTTTATATACATTATTCGTAACTGTTCAGTACCTTCACAGTCACAAAGCTTCGCATGCACAGAAATTGCATTAAAATGCAATTTCGCGCTGGTAAACTCGGGTTTTATGCAGTAAAACTGCAAAAACACCTCGCGGAATGGTACCTTCTGAATAGTTACCATTATTCTTTACTTACATACTTCCTTCATCTCATTCACACGATCCTGCGTGGAAGTTGCTGACATATTGTTAATAAAAACAACAGTATCAATACCATTCTGATCTACAAGTTCGGAAATCGTTCCCTTATAATATCTGTAATCTACTACATAAACATTCTCGTAACTCTCTGTCAGGAATGGAACCACTGCATTTCCATATGATTCTTTAATAATCAAAATTGAAGAACCATCATGAATCTCTGGATTGTTCACCATAGACAATGGATTATCCCCGCCAATGAATGTACTATACTTGCTTGTCGCATTCCAAGCACTCACATCCGTAATAATATTATAATCTGTCAAATCATAGGTTCTATTATAGAACTGAATATGATTCGTCGACAATGGCTTATAGGCATAAATAGTGTCCGGACTATCTCCCAGCGTACTCACCCCGCTTTGTGTAAAGAGGCTTCCTTTAAATCCTGTAAAAATCATCTTCTCAAAACGATCCAGTCCCGCTGATGTCTTTCCCAACTGCTTCATCAAAACATCATATGCATAATATGCACCATCCGCTGTCCAATGATGATCTGTCCGGAAGTATATATATTCGTCTCTATGTGCCTTCAGCACATCATATACATAAGTCTTTCCAACATTGGTATTCATCCTGCTATACATATACATCATAGCTTTCTGCTGATTACTGCTGGTAATACTATTTCTTGTTGCATCATCCAATGTAATATCAATGCTAGTTGGAACCAGCATATTATATACTGCTGCTTTTCCCTTCAACTTATCTGCCAATCCATTTACAACGTTAACATATTCATCAGACGCACTCTGTGCAAATGTATAATAGCTATATGCCCGATTGCCTACAATAAAGATTGATCCTAATGACTCTCCTGCCTGTGCAGCCTTTGAACCATCTGTATCTTCCACATCTGTTCCAACATCTTCCGCACTGACATTCATATTATCAAACTGAATTCCCTGGTTGTTCTTGTTGGTCTCCTCAGAAATCATCGTTCCTGATTCTGCTTCCTGTTCTCCCTTTGCCAGAAGCTTATCTGAGGTTCCTACCATCTGAAGAAAATCATCTGAGGTAATATCCACTTCTGGAATCTCATCTCCAGCCACAACTCCTCCATGAATCACATTATCACGAAATCCATAGATATTATCCACTGCTTCACTGCAAATAATCAACTGATCTCTAAATGGAAATGTATCTGCAAACCACAAATCCAAATTTTCAAAATATGTTCCATCCAAGAAATCGCTGACAGAAAACTCTGGAAATGCAGAAAGACTCCTTTTTTCATAGGTCGATTCTGTTGGTCGAAGTGGTAAAATAAAGGATATGACTGCCCCTATGCACCTAAACACAAGGAATGCAACAATCTTTACCAGTGCTGCTTTCTTCAACATATATTCTCTATATTTCGTATTATTCTTAGGTATCTCGTTATTCATATTAATAATCTCCAGCTCTTGCAACTAACCGTGCTTTAAAACCTAAAGTAAATAAATGGATTATAACTGTTTCCAATCAACGCAATCGTTGAAAGAAACAGCAGTACAATCGGAATCAAAATATTCAGGCCGTTGTATATGTAAGTATAAGAGATTCTTCCAGTACAGCTCTTCCTATGCAGCCATTCTGCCACGCGCTTCATCAACGGCGTACATGCAGCCACACATATCATCAAAAAGATAATGTTATTCATTATCATTGTATTCGTCTCTAAATTCGTAAATTTATTTCCGTTGAGGCCAAACATAGATTTCACCATTGTGCCCGCCATGGATAAATCTGTAAATCGAAAAACAATCCATCCAAAGAACACCACAATAAATGTATAGATACGTCCAATGACTTTCCCAACCAGCATCGGCATTCTTTCAAAACATTTTAACAGAAAAAGCTTCTCTAATGCAAGGAATACGAAGAAATAAATACCCCAAAGGATAAAATTATAGGATGCTCCATGCCATAATCCCGTTAAAGCCCATACAATCAACATATTAAAGACCTGTCTGGCAATTCCCTTTCGATTTCCACCTAACGGAATATACACATAATCTCTGAAGAACGTGCTTAGAGAAATATGCCATCTTCTCCAGAAATCAGTGACCGATACTGCCGTATATGGATAATTGAAATTCTCCTTGTAATGGAATCCTGTCATCTTACCCAAACCAATTGCCATATCCGAATATGCCGAGAAATCCAGATATATCTGTAACATATACATCAATCCACCAAACCATGCCGCCAGAACTGTTGCTGAGCCAATCTGACTCATACTTTCTGGAATCAGCATATCTAGAATTGATGCACAGGAATTTGCAAGCAATGTTTTCTTTGCTAATCCCACACAGAATCTGGAAATACCATCATTCATGCTATTAATATCTGTCTTACGCTCACGAAGATCATTGGCAACATCTTTATAACGCACAATCGGTCCTGCGATACACTGATGAAACAACGACGTATATAACAACACTCTTGCAAAATTATGATCTGCCGAAATACTCTTCCGATAGACGTCTACTACATAAGAAATCAACTGAAATATATAAAATGAAATTCCAACAGGCAAAACAATTTCCGGAATCACTCCAGTCAGTCCACCGAATTGCTGCACAATTGATACAAAGAATCCAAGATACTTAAAATAAGCTAGAATTCCAAGACTTGCAGTCAAGTCCAGCACAAGTGCCAAGGTTGCTTTCTTTGTTCCACGGTTCTTCTCTATTGCAAGTGCGCCTGCATAATTTATCAATGCCATTGCAACCATGAGCAACAGATACATTGGAGACGACCATGAATAAAACAATAACGAAAACAAAAGTATGCATATGTTCTTTTTTCGAATATCTGAAAATAAGGCATAGCATACTAAGTTTGCTGGAAGAAATATATATATAAATAAAAGGCTTGAAAAACCCATAAATCAACTCCACCTAGTCATTTTTCGCAGAGTCCTGAATGTACTTTGACATTACAAGTTTATCCACGGAATTTATCATATCACATATAAAGTCATTCGTGGAGCTTTTTTTACATTAATTTTCAAAAATTTACAACTAATGTTTTATTACTTAAATCTTCATTTCATAAATCATATAAATTTCGATTTTATTTGTCGTCTGTATCCGCAGTTTCCTCAGCTTCATCAACATCGTCACCGTCATAAGATTCATGAAGCCTGTCTTCTTCCTCTCTTGCCTTCTTAATGAATGGACGAAATACTCTTTCTAAAATGTATGCATTAATGTAGAGTGTCAATGGAATTGTGACAATTAATGCTGTAAAATAAATCGTTGAGAAATATAATAATCCGTAAGTTGCAATAACCATAAAAATTGTCTGTGGTAAGTGATGTGTACATATAATCAAAGAATTCTTTAGTGTACTAAAAATCGTATTATCAAACTGAGACAGTACTGAGAATACATATAGTAGAACAGCACCAAAGATGACTCCGATTCCAATCACTCCATACATAAAAATCATGCCTACATTGCTTCCATCTACATAATACCAGGTCGCAGTTGCTCTTAAATCCACATATAATATTACTCCGAGAGCAATCATAATCAATTCAATCAAGAATGCCTGCTTGAAGTTCTGTTTAAAAGATTTCCAAAAGCTTCTCCATACATATCCCTCTTCATTTCTGACTTCCTTTAATGCAACATAGTTTGCTGCTGTCAGCGCTGGCCCCATCGTGACCACTGGCAGTGAAAAAAGTGCTGTTAATGCTCCTAATATAAAGAAATCCCCGGCTTTTGTTAAGCCTCTAAAGAATTTACCATCAATATCAAATGCGCTCATATTTCTAACCTCACATATCCTTTAATCATTTCTATCATTTCAACATTTCTGATTATAAGGGGAACTGTATAAAAAAGCAAAGAAATTTTGCCACATTTTTATTAAATGTTTATAAAAGCCATTGCCAGCAAGATTTTACTTTGTTACTATTTGAACTAGTTCCTGTATAAATCTTTACAGGAGCAAATAAGGAATATATAGGAAATGGAGTTTCTCATGGCAGAAGGCAATTCAATTAGAGATGAAATAAAAGAAGAAAAGAAGAAGTTTAAAACACTCTCTTTTTTCGCAAAAATTCAATATATATGGCAGTATTATAAGTTTTACATCCTGGCAGTCATTCTTGTGGTTGTGGCTGTTGGTGCATTTATTAATTCCTACATCCGTACCAACTACGACAAGGTCTGTTACATCGCAGTCGCAGAAGGAACCATTGCCAATCATGCAGACGATCAGGATGTTCTATCAGTGGACTTTACTGAATATCTCGGTATTGACAATAAAAATGAACGAATCGATATTGATTACTCCTACTCCATTGTTGGTGACGCCTTAGATCAGACAAACACGAACATTGATATCAATAAAATCTATACACTGGCCTCCACCAGCAATCTAGACGGTTACCTGACCGAGCGTGATTATATTGATATGTTCTCCAATAGCAAGGAAACCTTTCTTTATGATTTACGCGAACTTCTGACTACAGAAGAATTGGACAAGCTTGCTGACCAACTGGTATATTTCACTGATGGAGATGGAAATTCCATTCCATTTGCAGTCGATATCTCAACAGCACCTGTTATCAAGGCTTCTGGATTACAGATGAATGATCCATGCTATGGAATTCCTGTTACAACAAAGTACGCAGACAATGCCACCGCATTTATCAGATACGTGTTTGAACTGTAATCTATACCATTTCCTAACAAATATACAATAACCTGTGCTTTTCGCATGCATCATATAATATTCAACAAAAGCCGGAGCTTCTGATCAACTCAGAGGTTCCAGCTTTTTTTCATAGATATTCATTCCGGATACATTTTCCGTATAAAGCGAAAATCCCAGTTTCTCTGCCAATGCAATCGATGGTTTATTCTCTGCATGAATACATGTAAATATCTGTTCCAATCCCACCATATGTTCTCCATAGGAAATCGCTTCCTGACAGCTTTCTAAGGCAATATGCAGGTGTTGATAATCCTTATGTACCACGTATCCCAACTCCTGTCTAGTCACACCGTCAATCACACGATTCTCAATTCCAACTCTTGCAACTAGCTTTCCTGTATCTTTTAAGAAAACCAGCCATAATCCATATCCATAAAATGCATACATATTTTCTATATATTTTCTGGAAAATTCCTCTTCTTCTGCCCGTTCATAAAGCGGCTCTATGTAAGGACACGTTCTGACACTATCATATAATTCATACAATTCGTCCAAATCATCCAACGTCATTTCCCGCATGAGAAGCCGACTGGTTCCGGCAATCACCAATGGTTTCTGATATGTTCTTGCCCACACCAGTGCCAGATATTGTTCATCCACATCCTCCGCATGATAAATCACAAAATGTGCATTCCCTCTGTACTTTTCTCCCAGACCAATATGCGCATATAGTCCATCTCCTAAAATCAATGTTTCCGAATCATCCCTTGTTTTTTCACTATGTTCTATAAATTCATCCTCATTCAACACGCTCACTTTCTGAGAATGACCAATGACGTTCTGAAATATATCTTCTGTGACCAATTTTACTTCAATGCCGCTTCCTTTCAGCGATTCCTTCAAATCTCTTATGATATTATCCACATCAAACTGCTCATAGGTTTGATTTATACACACATATAACCGCTTTAATCCACATCCTGTCATTGCTCCGCTCCTGTTACTGCCCTATGTTTACGTTTATTTTATTTGACTTTTCATTCGTCACTCTTTACAATGATTCTATCATATTTATTAAAGAAAGGACATAACTGTTCAGATGGTACTATTTCGCAATGTACAGAACAGTTATAAAAGGACATACTACTATGGCAAATCAGAATCCAATTGTTACATTTACAATGGAAAACGGCGACGTAATGAAAGCTGAACTTTATCCAG
>JAQUVV010000237.1 GCA_028693195.1 Lachnospira sp. | reverse complement strand
TCCGTTTATCCATCGGTACAGAAAATATTGATGATATTCTGGAAGATTTGGCAGAAGCATTTGAAGCAGTGAAATAAGCCAATGAAATAATATATCTAAAATGTCCGAATAAGTTGCAATAGACAGTAATTGGTTTTATTATAAGAACGTAGTGTCGATTTACATGACACAGAGATTCTTTTCGACGTGAACGAGCGCCAGTATCAATATAATAGAGAATAATAGTAGAAAGAAGAAAAGAAAGAGGTAGAAATTATGGGAAAGATTTATTCATCAGCAGCAGAGTTAATTGGTAACACACCATTGGTTGAATTTAAGCATATTGAAGAAAAGTTTGGTTTACAGGCTAGAGTTTTAGCAAAGTTAGAGTATCTGAATCCAGCAGGAAGCGTGAAAGACCGTGTTGCAAAGGAAATGATTGAAGAGGCTGAAAGAACTGGAAAGTTAAAGGCAGGTTCTACAATTATTGAGCCAACATCAGGTAATACAGGAATTGGTCTTGCAGCCATTGCAGCAGCAAAGGGATATCGTACCATTATCGTTCTGCCAGAGACTATGAGTGTAGAAAGAAGAAATATCATAAAGGCATACGGCGCAGAAATTGTTCTGACAGAGGGCGCTAAGGGTATGACTGGAGCTATTGCCAAGGCAGAAGAGCTGCAGAAAGAGATTCCAGACAGCATTATTGCTGGTCAGTTCATTAACCCAGCCAATCCAGCAGCTCATAGAAAGACAACTGGACCAGAAATCTGGAACGATACAGATGGAGAAGTAGATGCATTTGTAGCAGGTGTTGGTACTGGTGGAACAGTGACAGGTGTTGGAGAATATTTGAAGGAAAAGAAGCCAGCAGTTGAAGTAATCGCTGTGGAACCAGCAACATCACCAGTTCTTTCAGAAGGAAAAGCTGGTGCTCATAAGATTCAGGGAATTGGCGCAGGATTTGTTCCTGAAATTCTGAATACAAAGATCTATAACTCCGTTGTAACAGTAGAAAATGAGGATGCATTTGAAGTTGCTAAGGATATTGCAAAGTCAGAAGGTATTCAGGTGGGAATCTCATCGGGAGCAGCACTTTGGGCAGCGATTGAATGGGCAAAGAAATCAGAGAATAAAGGAAAGACCATTGTTGCACTGCTGCCAGATAGCGGTGACAGATATTACTCAACACCACTTTTCCAGGAGTAATAAGATATGAAGCGTATAAAGCGTGTTTTGCGATATATATAATAAATATACTGATAGGTAAGCACCATATTACATGTTCAATGAAACTGTAGTATGGTGCTTCTTTCATTATATGAAAATCAGTTTTTTCAGTGGAAACGTAAAGAATTCCGAAAACACTTTGCGCTTATGCTTGCAAAAGCATCATGAAAAATCATATAATTATAATATGATGTTGGACATATGAAATGATAATTTCAAGATTTACTACGACATAAAAAGGGGGCACATATGAAACTAATTCATCTATCTGATTTACATATTGGGAAAAGGGTCAATGAATTCTCGATGATTGAAGATCAGCACTATGTATTTCAACAGATTATTTCCATTATTCAGGATGAGAAGCCAGATGCTGTGTTGATTTCTGGTGATGTCTATGATAAATCCATTCCGTCGGAAGAGGCGGTTTCTCTTTGTAACGAATTCTTTACGAACCTTTCCCTATTGGATACAGAAGTATGTGTAATTAGCGGTAATCATGACAGCGCGGAACGACTGTCTTTCGGTGCACAGCTTTTTGAAAAGGCACATATTCATATTGCTTCTGCATTACATGGTGAAGTCGAAACTGTTTTGATTCCTTACAAAGATGGCAACACAGATATGGAAGTCTTCATGCTCCCATTTGTCAAGCCTTCATCTGTTCGCAGGTTTTATGAGGACGAGACGATTGTTACATATGATGATGCAGTAAATGTTGTGATGAAACATACCAAACTTAATAGGAATCGTATCAATGTGTTAATGACGCATCAATTTATTACAGGATTTATTAGCTGTGAATCTGAAGAAAAGTCAGTTGGCGGAATCGATCAGGTTAGCGCAGAGCATTTCAAGAATTTCGATTATGTTGCATTAGGTCATATTCATGGCCCACAGAATATCAGTTTGACAGACGATAATGGTAAGGTCGTTCCGGTTAGATATTGTGGGACACCATTAAAGTATTCCTTTTCTGAGATGAAGCATCAAAAATCAGTAACAATCGTGGAGTTTTCTGATGTTCATTTAACTGATAATGCAATCATAAGCAGAGATGATATAGAAGAAATCATGAAGCAGGATGAGTTTGTAATAAATCAAGTACATTCTGGGAGAAATAGACTATATGTCAGAATTGATACGAGAGAACTCACACCATTTCGAGAGATGAGAGAGATTCGAGGAACTTATGAAGAATTAACGCTGCGGGATTTCTATAAGGATATGGAAACAGGAGATTATCTACATGTTATTCTAACGGATGAGGAAGATGTGCCAGATGCTCTTGCAAGACTTCGAACCATATATCCGAACATTATGAAGTTTGATTATGATAACAAGAGAACAAGACAAAGACAAGAGATTCGTTCGGTTGAGCAGGTGGAGAATAAGACACCTTTAGAACTCTTTTCAGAACTCTATGAAATGCAGAATAATCAACCGCTTGCAAAGCAACAGGAACAGTTTATGACAGAACTTGTAGATGCAATCTGGAAGTAAGAAAGGATAGATGAATCAATGAGACCTATAAAACTAACAATGTCTGCATTCGGTCCTTATGCAGGCTTGCAGATCCTGGATATGAGTCTTCTTGGAAAAAGTGGATTATATTTGATAACAGGTGACACAGGTGCGGGGAAAACAACCATATTTGATGCAATTACCTATGCACTTTTCGGAGAGGCGAGTGGTGAAGTTCGTACCGCTGATTTATTTCGAAGTAAATACGCAGAGGGGGCGACACCAACCTATGTGGAATTACAATTTGAATCGAAAGAAGAGATATATACAGTAAGACGAAATCCAGAATATATGCGTCCGGCCAAGCGCGGCGATAAGATGACAAAGGAAATATCAGGTGCGGAATTGACAATGCCGGATGGTAAGGTGATTTCAGGGATTGCGGCAGTGAATAAAGAAGTTAATGAGATCCTTGGATATAATCGAAAGCAGTTTACTCAGATTTCGATGATTGCACAGGGGGACTTCTTAAAACTGTTGTTGGCAGAGACGAAGGAACGTGTGCAAATATTTAGAGAGATTTTTCATACGGAGAAATTTGTTGTGCTTCAGGAACGATTAAAGCAGGAAAATCAGAAGATATTCTATGAGATGCAGGATGCGAGAAAAAGTATTGCACAGTACATTGCAGAAGTAAAGTGCAGCGAAAACAGTGCTTATGAAATCCAGTTAAGTGAGTTACAGCAGGGAAAAAATCAGAGCGATTTTCAATCGGTACAGAATTTAATTTCGTTGATTGCAGATGAAGACGAACGGTCTGTCAAAGCATTTCAAAAGGAACAGGAAGCATATTCTACACAGCTAGAACAGATGAATAAAGAACTGGGAATTATGACACAGCTTCAAAAGCTGCAGCATAGTCTAAATGAGGAACACAAGGCGCATGAGCAGTACAACAAAGAGTATGAGCGAGCCATGGAACAATATAAGCAACTTCCAAACCTTGAAAAGAAAAAAGAAAAGCTTACTGTTCAGATTGATAATGAAGTGCAGAGTTTTGCAGGATATGATGCATTGGAAAGCAAGAAAGAAGAATATAAAAGCCTAATATCTCAATCAGAAAAACTAAAAGAGGAACAAATACAAAAAAATGTTCAGATTACTACATTAGAAAAGAAAATAACCCTAGATAAAGAACAGATGTCTTCGTGTGAAAAATGTGGTGAGAATCTAGAAAAAGTGATTGCTAAATTACATTTAAATACGGAGGAGCAAAAGCGTGTTGAAGTTCTAAATCATCATGTAAATATACAAAAAACAAGCGTGAATGAGCTGGTTAAGAACCAGAAAATCTATCAGAAGACATATGAACAGTACGTGATCATTCATTCTGAATATGAGCAGAAGGAAAAGGCGTTCTTTGATGAGCAGGCAGGAATTCTTGCAGAACGACTAAAGCCAGAGGAACCGTGCCCAGTATGCGGTTCAAAAGTGCATCCAATGCCGGCAGTATCAAAGGTAGATGCACCTTCTCAGGATGAATCAGAACAGATTAAAAAGCAGGATATGGATATGAGGAACACGTGTTCTGAACTCAGTTCATATGCAGGAAGTTTAAAAGG
>JAQUVV010000015.1 GCA_028693195.1 Lachnospira sp. | reverse complement strand
TGCCTCAAACTGGATTGATTCCGAAATATGCACCCCAGGAAGACACTTCTTGTTTTCGCGTTCCTGATTAAGTAAGGTAACTTCATCTGGAAATACAGACCATACCGTTACCTGATGTCCATTATTATTTAAAAGAATTGCAAGTCCTAAGCCCCAGCTTCCTGCACCCATGATTGTAATATTAGCCATTTAGTCCTCCTTGCGTTGCTTGTTTTTGTCCAATCCTTCGCTCTGTTCCATGAATCAGACGATTGATATTTCCACGATGTCGAATATAAGCCAGTGCTGTCATAATAAAGATAACTGCATATGCTTCATAATGAAATCTTCCAGAAAATAAAGGAAGCCAGCCCAGATTCCCCCAGATCATGAACTCAATCCAGAAAAGTCCTACGAATGTCAGCGAGCCAACAGATACATACTTTGTAATCAGTGTCACTGATGCAAATGTAATAAATCCCAATACTGTTAATATCCAGCAATGCTTAGGAAATAACAATAAAGAGAAAATTACACCTGAAGAAGCTGCAATTCCTTTTCCACCCTTAAACTTCAAATAAAATGGAAAATTGTGTCCTAACACAACACCCATTCCTGTATAAATGTACAATAACATTAAAGGAATATCATTATACATAGTTGGTGCAACCTCGCCATAATATACTGTTTCTGTCCCAAACTTTATAAAAATAAAGTGCACAATTGCACAGGCAAGTGTTACCTTCAGCGTATCGATTAAATATGTGACAACACCGATTTTCTTACCAAGTGTTCGCGAAATATTCGTTGTTCCTGCATTTCCACTGCCATAATTTCTAATATCAATATGATTAAATCGTCCAATCCAATATCCTGCTTGAATGATACTTCCCACAAGATATCCAATCACTAAACAAATTACGCGTTCCATGATCAATCTTTCTCCTTACGTTCACGATTAATAAACCGAATTGAAGTACCTCTAAAACCAAATGATTCCCTAATCTTATTCTCAATATATCTAGTATATGAAAAATGTGTCAGCTGTTTATCATTTACGAACATGACAAAGGTAGGTGGCTTTACAGACACCTGAGTCATGTAGTAGATACGCAGTCTCTTACCCTTATCTGACGGTGGCTGCTGCATGGCAACTGCTTCTGTCAGGATTTCATTCAATACACCTGTCGGAATACGAAGTGTCTGACTTTCGATAATCTGATCAATCATATCATATATTTTATTCAAACGCTGACCAGTTACTGCTGATATGAATAAGATTTCCGCATAAGACATAAATGCCAGTGTTTTCTTGATTTCATTGGTAAATTCATAAATCGTTTTATCATTCTTTTCAATCGCATCCCACTTATTAACCGCAATAATAATTCCCTTGCCACGTTCATGGGCAATTCCCGCAATCTTCGCATCCTGCTCAGTAACGCCTTCCGTCGCATCAATAACAACAATAACAATATCTGCTCGTTCTACCGCTGCTACGGTTCTAATAATACTGTAACGCTCTAGATCTTCCTTAATCTTATTCTTTCGACGAAGACCTGCTGTATCAATAAACACGTATTCTTTTCCATTATACTTCACAGGTGAATCTATGGCATCTCGTGTCGTTCCAGCAATATCTGATACAATAACACGATTATTTCCAATGAGCTTATTAATAATAGATGATTTTCCAACATTTGGCTTTCCAACGATTGCAATCTTAGGTCGTTCGTCTTCCTCTTCTGTGTCACTTCCTTCTGGGAAATGCTTAACAACTTCGTCTAACATATCACCAAGACCAAGCTTAGACACTGCTGAAATAGGCACTGGATCACCAATTCCAAGATTATAGAACTCATATACATCTGCCATCATCTTATCAAAATGATCCACTTTATTGACAACCAAAACAACCGGCTTATGGGATCGTCTCAACATATCAGCAACCTTTGCATGCGAATCTACCAGTCCCTGTCTTACATCCACAAGGAAGATGATGACATCTGCTGTCTCAATGGCAATCTCAGCCTGCTCACGCATCTGCGCTAAGATAATATCATTGGTCTCTGGTTCAATACCACCTGTATCAATCAATGTAAATGCATGGTTCAACCATGTTACCTCTGCATAGATTCGATCTCGGGTAACACCCGGTGTATCTTTAACAATAGAAATCTGCTGACCTGCCAAATCGTTGAACAATGTGGATTTTCCAACATTGGGACGACCGACAACAGCAACAATCGGTTTACTCATATATAATCCTCCTTTTTACGAAGCAAAACACAATACTCTAAAAGCACATTTGCCTCTATCTTTATCATTCTCTATAATTCAAACTGATTACAATGCAATTTATAAAAAGTTTATAGACATAATCTATAATATAATATCAGCTAAATTGATTTTTGTAAAGTTCTATGATATGCTAAACACTCAGACCACACAAGGATTTTCATTAAAATCTCTAGCATTTTAATATGGAACTGAATGGTTAACAACCCAATCATATACATTAGGAGGACATATCTTTGCTAAATCATAAATTACAACATCATTTCAGAAAAGCATTTGCAGTACTATCAGCAACCATCTTAATCACATCATCTGCAATAACCACATTTGCTGCAGATTCCAGCCATAAATTTTCGGATATAGACCTAAAAGTTTCCATTCCAGAAGAACTGGTATGCTTTACTCGTTCGACCACCAATAACAATGCATACTTAAAAAAGCTTGGTGTGAGCGACGCATCTGAATTAAGAGCAACAATGGAAGCAAATCACGTATATCTGGAAGCCGTAAACAAAGATGTTACCTATGAGATTGCAATTGCTGGAGAAAAGGCAAGCAGTGAATTGCCAAACTTTGATACCACGGATACCTCCAGGATGGAGAATTTATTCCAAGAATATTTAGAAAGCTGCAATATTGAAACAGAAGATGTTACAGAGGTAATTACAGGTTCTGAAATCTATGAAAATAATGCTGTCCGATACTTTGTTACAGATGCCAGTACCACTTCTAAGACACAGGTGACCGTTTATACAAAAAAATATTACACAGTTATGCAGGGAATGGTATATACATTCATTCTTCAGTCCAACACAAATCAAATTGATGCATCCATGACAGATAATCTGCTTCATATTATCAATTCAGCTCAGTATGTTCCTGTTAAGAAATCATTGATGGAAAGCAATCTTGTTACAGAAGTTCTCTCAAACATTGTTACCGTCGGCGTTCCTATTCTGATTCTTTTACTGGTTCTCTATCTCTTGGATCATACTAAGAAAAAGTCAGCAAAACAGATTTCTGCAGAGGAAGCACGATTAAGAGAACAATATGCAAAAGAGGAAGCTGCAAAGAAAGATTCCGAATAGAATAAACCTATAAAGCTTTTGGAAATATCATTTTCCAGCAAGCACAAAGCCAAAGGACCTCAGCATTATATGCTGAAGTCCTTTTTTTCTATTCCCTCTAAACTTGTTTTATGTATATCATCTCGAATTTCCTGCATACGAACATCTGTGTTATAGATTGTTTCCGCACATTTTGTTAACTCGCTGACAATTTCCGGCATTGCATCCTGATCAAACTTTTTATAATGCATCTGATGCTCCAAGCTTGCCCAGAAGTTCATCGCAATCGTTCGAATCTGCACTTCCACCTTCATATATTCTTTCCCTGAAGACAGGAATATTGGAATAATAATTACATAATGAAGACTGCGATATCCATTTGGCTTAGGATTTTTAATATAATCCTTAACCTCCATAACCTCCACATCATCCTGTGATATCAGCATATTGGCGACCTCATAGATATCACTAATAAATGGGCAAACCACACGAATTCCTGCAACATCATTGAGATTGTTCATAATAGACTGTATGGAAATCTCATGTCCTCTTCTATTCAGTTTTTCAATAATACTGGATGGACTCTTTACTCTAGAACGAATGGTGTCAATAGGATTTCTTTGCCTCTTCGTCATAAACTCATCATTTAGCACTTCCAGCTTTGTCTCAACCTCTCGAATTGCACAGCGATACATAACCATTAACTGCTGGAATTTCGCACTTGATTCCAATGCTTCGCGGAATTCAGAGCTTGTTGTATCAATTTCTCTTTTTTCATCCTGACCTAATATAATTTCAAATTCTTCTTTCATAATATATATGATACCTCGTCTTTATATTTTAATTATTGGTTACTGTTCAGAACCTTTCCAGTCGCAATGATTTCCACATCACCTCTTAGGTAAAATCCGTATAAATCCACACAGCACTCCACGTTTGCCCTGAGATGCTCTATGGGAATAGAAAAACTTTGGATTACAGCATGTACATAAATCCGAGATTTCAATATGTTCATCTCTCACCCCTGCATGAATCATATTGAAATAATTTGCCATTTGAAGGTTTAGCAAATACTTTCCATTCCCCTTCGGAATCACGACACGATCCGAATCCTGTGCATATACGTTCTGAAACTGTTGTGCAACATCTTCACTGACCTCATAGCAATTTACACAAATAGATGGTCCGATAAATGTATATACATCAGCCGGGTTGGTTCCATACTGCTTTCTCATCATATCCAGTGTTTCCTGCGCCATATTTCCAATGGTGCCTCTCCAGCCTGAATGAGACGCACCAATGCAACGATGTACTGGGTCTGCAAAGAAAAGTGGCACACAATCTGCATACGCATTAACCAGACAGATATCTGGCTCATTGGTAATCAGTCCATCAATATTATCATAATCTCTTTCTCTGTTAATGCCCATTCCAAGCTGTTGTTTTCCCACAGCCATCACATTGACTGTATGTGTCTGCTTCGAATAGACACATTTTTCTGGTTCTGTTCCAAGTGCTTTCGTCATTCTCCTGAAATTCTCTTGTACCAATTCCACATGATCATCTCTGCTAAATGTCAAATTCATACTTTCATATATACCAGTACTGACTCCACCCATTCTCGTAGAAAACCCATGTTCTATAAAGTCCAGTTGTTCCATATTATGAAAATGTAAATAAGGAACTCCATTTTCCCCTTCCATCAGCTTCGTTGTTCGTTCCAGTCTTTCTGGTCTGATTCCCTGATATATCCGATTATTGTCTATATATTTTAAATGTTCTATCACATTTATATCCGATTTATTCATAATGCTCCTTAATTCCAACATTTTCATAAAACTTAAAATGCATTTACAATATGTGTAATCTGTTCTCCATCTATTCCAATTACATCAAATCTGCATTCCACATCGCTTCTATGAAGCTTCGTCACCAGATAGTACATAGCGACTTTGCGAATTGTCCGTTGCTTCGTTTGAGATACTGCCTCCACTGCCATTCCATATTCTCTACTGCTTCGATACTTCACTTCTATAAATATAATAGCACCATCGTGTGAAGCGATCATGTCTATTTCACCCATTCTGCATCGAAAATTTTGTTCCAGAATCTGATACCCCTGTTCTTGCAAATATTCTGCCGCCAAAATCTCCTTTTCTGTTCCTAGACTTCTTTTATTCAAGCCAGTACCTATCCCTTCATCTTTCCTTTTATACGATCACAATCATCTACAAATACCAGTATTTCAGCAACAACATTATACAATTCTGGTGGAATCATCTCACCGATATCAAGCTTTGATAATGTATTGGCCAGCTTGCTGTCTTCATATACAGGAACATCCACTTCCTTTGCCTTTTCTATAATCTTCTCAGCCAGAAGGCCTTTTCCCGTAGCAAGAATCTTAGGTGCCTGTTCTCCTGGTACATACTCTAATGCAACAGAAATCTTCTTTTTTTCCTGTTTTTCTTCTGCCATATCTGCATCTCCATCATAAATCATTTATGATATTTTACCATCTCATTCGAAACTACTCAGTACCTTCTGTGCAATTCCTATCATTCTATATCTCATAATCATTCGATTGAAATCATCTAAACTCTCGAATCAAAAACAAGCTGCTCTCCAGACATTCTATAAATATCCTTTTCTATAAAGTCCTGCTCGAAATCAAAAGATTTTTCATCCTTATTAGAAATCTTCATTTCAAAATGTGTAGAATATCCCAGTTTTTCAAGTCTCTGATTTAATTCATCAATATGCGCATAGACAAAGTCCAGCATTTCTTCACTTTCCAAACAGAAATTCGTTGAGACATTCTTCCCTGCAAGATTCACATAAATATCCATCGGACCAAGATGCTCCATATCTAAATGAAGCAGTGCGCTAACATGATCACTTTTCTGATGAAGTGCCTTTTTATTGGTAAAGACGTATAGTTCTCCGTTCCCTTCACTTTCTGAGAACTTCACTGGCATCTGAAAAAATGTCATATTTTTATTCAGATCATTCATAAAATCTATATTCGTTTTCACCTGATTCATATCCTTTGAAACAGCCGATTCACTTCCGCTTTTTTCCAAGATTTTTTCTGCATCATTCATCATCTTTTTCGTGCGGTTATAATATTCGGGAATTGCATATTCTTCCTTCACATTCTGAGGTGTCAGCTTCATCGTTTCATTGATTATTTGATGGAATATCTCTTTCATCGTTCCAGAAGATAACAACTTCTTCATCTGTTCAGAATCTGCTCCCTTCTGAACGTCTGAACTTAGAAGCATCGTCACAAATTGTTTCAAAGTTATAGTTCCATCCTTCATCTGTTGCAAGAAATCTTCGGGTACCACCTGGTCTCCCAATGAATTTAAGTTTTGTATTAATTCATCCATCTGTTCAGGTTTGAATGAATCGGACATAAAATTGCTATTTATTTCGCTCTGATTGATTTGGTTTGACTGATAAAATGTTTCTATAAGCTTCATAACTGTCTCAAAATTCATTCCATTCTCAGGAATATTCCCCATTGACTGTATTAATGCTTCAATCAGATGATTCCCCATATCTGATAATGTATTACTCATATTATTCTCAAAATGCTGATATGCTTCATACTGCATAATATTTTCCTGAGTAATTGGAATATCAAGTCGCATCAGATTTGCAATGGTATGCAGACTCGTTTCTGGAAACTGTATGCCCTGATGAAGTATTTCCTGTATGGTCTCTGCATTAATAGGCATATTTAATGAAAATAGTTCTTTGACAATAGATAGGTTATCTGCTGTTGGCGGTAATCCTGCTCCCTCCAGTGCTTTATTAAACATAACTGCCTGCTGTTCATTGGCCGCCAACTGTTTAATCTGTATATGAGAGCCTTGATTTTCTTCTACCATAAATGTAATATTCTGCCCTGCTTGAATAAAAGTCTCATCAGACAATGTTGCCATCAGCGATGTTCCATTAGAAAGCAGAATTGACGCCTGATTATCCTTCACACTTAATACATGTCCAGAAAAGGTTTCTCCTGCAAGCATATTTGCAAGTAGCTGGTTACCTGCAGATATCTTCCCAGTCTGGTCTGATTCTGTCTGTCCAGATGGATTTAAAGCATTATTCAACGCCTGCTGAATCTGAGAATTTGTATTCAGATAGTTTGAAAGATTAATTGCCATATGCGGCCCTCACTAAATAAAGTTTTTAATAAACGTCTTTCTGTGGATTGGACATGGTCCATATTCCTTAATTGCATCAATGTGCTGCTTTGTTCCATATCCTTTATGCTTCGCAAATCCATATTCTGGATACTTGGCATCCATTTCTTCCATAAAATGATCCCTTGTAACCTTCGCCATAATACTTGCAGCCGCAATAGAAATACTCTTTGCATCACCTTTTATAATTGGAATCTGCTGCATCGCAAGTCCGGGAATTGTCACTGCATCATTTAGTAATATATCGGGTACACAGGATAAATTCTGAACCGCCTGTCTCATCGCTTCATAAGTTGCCTGCAGAATATTGATTTCATCAATGCGCTCATGTGTTGCAATCCCAACACCAAAGCTAATTGCTTCCTGAGGAATCAACCGAAACAATTCCTCTCTTCTTTTCTCGCTTAACTTCTTAGAATCATTAATATATAGGATTCTGCAATCCTTTGGCAATACCACTGCACCTGCAACAACTGGTCCTGCTAATGGTCCTCGTCCAGCTTCATCAATTCCGCATATATACTGAAACATGGAATATTCTTTTTCAAACTGACATAAGGCTTCCACACGTTCCATTTCTGCTTGTAACTTCAACTGTCTTTTCTGTTCTGCTTCCTCTTTTTTTGTCATATCAATTCTATATTCCCATTCTGTAATTTCTATATAATTTAATAATTTATTCGTACTGCTCAACACCTTATAAACAGTTACATATATTCATCATAACTTACTAGCTTATTCATTGAAAGCTTCTGGTGATTCTAATGTAATTCTTCCAAGCTTTCCACTTCTAAAATCATCAAGAACAATTCCTGCTGTCTTCTCATAATCAATGACACCACCACGCTTCAAGCATCCTCTCTTGGAACCAATTGCCTCCATAACCTGAATTGGCTCTAATTCTTCATCTGCATCAAAACGCTCATTCAAAAGTCCTGGATATGCTTTCAATGTATACTTAATCACATCTAATGCCAATTCTTCTGTATTCAGCACTTCGTCATTCATAGACCCAATCATTGCAAGTCTCATACCAACTTCCTGATTATCAAACTTTGGCCATAGAATCCCCGGTGTATCAAGCAGTTCCACATTCTTATTCAATCTGATCCACTGTTTTCCCTTTGTTACACCCGGCTTATTTCCGGTCTTTGCACATGCTTTTCCAGCATAAGAATTAATGAAAGTGGATTTTCCAACATTCGGAATTCCAACAACCATTGCTCTGACTGGTCTATTCTGAATACCCTTCTTTCTGTCGCGTTCAATTTTCTCTTTACAGGCTTCCGCCACAAGGGCATTCATCTGTTTGATTCCTGCTCCACTTCTGGAATTCAGCTTCAGACAATAGAATCCTTTCTGTGTGAAATATTCCATCCACTTTATGTTGGCTCTTTCATCGGAAAGGTCTGATTTATTCAATAATATAATTCTAGCTTTGTTTTTTGCAAGATCATCGATATCTGGATTTCTGCTACTCATTGGCACACGTGCATCCACCAGCTCAATCACCAAATCTATGAGCTTTATATTCTCTTCCATCATTCTTCTTGCTTTGGTCATATGACCCGGGTACCACTGATAATTCATTCTCAATCTCCTATTTTCTGTTTCTGGCTGTTTCCTGCATCTTTATTTTTTCAACCATTAATATCTATCCAACAATTCCAAATCGTTTGAATGGTGATATAATAATCCATACCTTTCCTACTATATCTTCCTTTTTCACAATACCAATTGTAGAAAAGCGACTATCCTCGCTGCTATTACGGTTATCCCCCAGAACGAAGTATTCGTTCTTACCCAGTGTAATTTCACTGGCTGCTAATCCTGGTGTTAAGATATCTATATCTACAACATCATTCTCCAAAGAAGCTCCATTAATAAGAACTTTTCCATCAACAATCTGTAATTTTTCTCCTGGAAGTCCAATAATTCTCTTAATATAAACCTTTTCTGACTTTACACCATCTGGTTTAAAAGCAATCACATCATAACGGTCTGGCCTGTTCAACACATATGCCATTCGGTTGACCATAACCTTATCTTCATTCTGAAGTGCTGGCTCCATAGCTCCACCCGATATCTGTGTTCTTGCACATCCAAAATGTATCAGTACATAAGCAACACAAATTACCATAATAATATCAACTACATATTTACATATATGAAGGAGTGTCGTATTCTCCTGATATCTTCTCTGAAATCCTGTCATTGTATTCGTCCTCTGTCTCTAATATCAATAAGCTCTAATATCAATAAGCTATAGTATCAATAAGTCATAGTATCAATAAGCCATAGTATCAATAAGCCATAGTATCAATAAGCCATAGTATCAATAAGCCATAAGCAGAGCCTCGAAAAACTTCGTTTTTCCTCGGTCGCGTTGCTCGCCAAATGTCAGGAGCAATTGCTTTTCATGCAAGCACGAAAGCAATTATTCCTTCCACTTGGCTCTGCTTATCCGCGTACATTATACCATATATCACTTTCGTGTAACAAGAGAAAAAAGACAATGCATTGCTGCACTGCCTTTCCTATCTGATAAAATAATTATCTAACTAATTCTTTAACCTTAGCTGCCTTACCTGTTCTCTTTCTTAAGTAGTTAAGCTTTGCTCTTCTAACCTTACCACGTCTAACAACAGTAACGCTCTCTACGATTGGAGAATGTAATGGCCAAGTCTTCTCTACGCCTACGCCGTTAGAAAGCTTTCTAACTGTAAATGTAGCTCTTACGCCTGTTCCCTGCATCTTTAATACAGTTCCTTCGAAAATCTGTGATCTTTCACGGTTTCCTTCTTTAATCTTAGCAGATACCTTAACTGTATCACCAACGTTAAATACTGGAACTTCTGTCTTCATCTGAGCATCTTCGATGTTCTTAATAATGTTATTCATGTGTGACCTCCTTAATATTCGGATGTTCTTAATACAACTTATGTAACAGAGGACCATCTCTTTTTTCACAACTTTAATATAATATCATAAGAATAGATATAATACAAGCATTATTTAAAATAAATTATTCAAGACAATTTAGATATCCAACAATAAAATTGTCAAAGATATTCAAAATTATCTATAGGTCAAGTAAACCGTCCAACAAATGTACTGTAATTGTACCATTCTTCAAATCATGTGCCAAAATGCACTGATCAATCACTGGAATTAGAATCTCTTTTCCATGTCCATCATCTACGACATATACATTATTAGCGCCTGTTTCCAAGACATCCTTTAAAGTTCCCAGTTCTTTATTATCATCTGTAATAACCTTCAACCCAATTAAATCACAGATAAAATATTCACCTGGCTCTAAAGCGACAGCATTCTCTCTTGTTACAAGCAAATCAGATTTTACATACTGCTCAACATCATTGATATTATCTATCCCTTTAAACTTCAAAATAACAAACTGCTTAAAATATTTCACTGACTGCACTTCTACTTCAACATTTTCACGCTTGGCTGCAATCACACATTTTTTTAACTTTTTAAATCTTTCTGGGTCATCAGTCGTCGGAAACACCTTGACCTCTCCACGAATTCCATGTGTTGACGTAATCACACCAACACGCAAAAAATCTTCTGCCATCAGTTCCTCCTTTAAAAAAAGAGACAACCACAAATATTCTTTGTAGTCGCCTCATGGAAAGCTTATTTATAAAGATTGATTAGTTATCAATCTCAACAATGACTTTCTTGTCAGTCTTTGATGCAGCTGCAGAAACAACTGATCTGATAGACTTAGCAATTCTGCCTGATTTACCGATTACCTTACCCATATCAGCTGGGGCAACCTTTAAGTCGACTATGATGGCTTTATCTTTTTCAGTTTCAGTTACAACAACTTCATCTGGATTATCAACTAGTGCTTTAGCGATAATTTCAACTAATTCTTTCATAGATAAATAACACCTCCACTAGTCTTATTTTTCGATGCCTGCCATCTTGAAAAGCTTACCAACAACTTCTGTAGGCTGAGCTCCGTTTGATAACCACTTCTTAGCAAGTTCTGAATCAATGTTCAGTTTGCAAGGATCGTAATTAGGATCATAAGTACCGATTTCTTCAATAAATCTACCATTTCTTGGAGATCTTGAATCTGCAACGATAATTCTATAGAAAGGAGACTTCTTCTCACCTAATCTCTTTAATCTAATCTTTACTGCCATGTTAATTTCACCTCCTGGTTTATAATTTAATTTCATCTATGTTAAAAAGGTAACTTGAATCGTCCCTTTTTAGCACCTTTCATCATGCCTGGCATCTGTTTCATCATCTTCTTCATCTGTTCAAACTGTTTCACAAGACGATTTACTTCACTGATGTCCACGCCAGCGCCCTTCGCAATTCTGTTCTTTCTGGAAGGATTTAATATGTCTGGATTCTTTCTTTCCTTTGCAGTCATGGAATAAATAATTGATTCTGTACGCTTTAGATTTGCTTCTGCATCATCTGGTACTGCCACATTCTTCATCTGGCTGCCTAATCCCATGCCCGGAAGCATGTTCATGATTGAACCAATACCACCCATATTCTTAATCTGGCCCATATACTCTAAGAAATCATCAAAATCAAACTCTGCTTTCTTGAGTTTCTGTTCCATCTCCTTGGCTTTGTCCGCATCAATCTGAGCTTCTGCCTTCTCAATAAGCGTAAGCACGTCACCCATGCCAAGAATTCTTGATGCCATACGGTCAGGATAAAACTGTTCCAAATCGGAAAGCTTTTCACCCATACCTACATAAAGAATCGGTTTTCCAGTAACCGCTTTAATAGAAAGCGCCGCACCACCTCTTGTATCACCATCTAACTTAGTAAGGATAACTCCGTCAATTCCAATCTTCTCATTAAAGGATGCTGCCACATTAACTGCATCCTGACCTGTCATGGAATCCACTACAAGGATTGTCTGATCTACCGTAACCTGTTCTTTGATGTTCTGTAATTCTGCCATCATATCTTCATCTACATGAAGACGTCCGGCTGTATCTAAAATCACAACATTAAAGTTGTTCATCTTAGCATGATTCATAGCTGCTTTGGCGATATCCACAGGATTCTGACTTGTACCCATCGCGAATACTTCAACGCCCTGTTTCTCACCGTTAATCTGCAACTGTTCCACAGCTGCTGGTCGATAGACATCACATGCAACCAGCAAAGGCTTTTTGCCTTTTTCTTTGAACTTTCCTGCAAGCTTGGCTGTTGTAGTTGTCTTACCAGCACCCTGAAGACCTGCCATCAGGATAACTGTTATATCATTACCCGGCTTAATTGTAATCTCAGTTGTCTCTGATCCCATTAAAGAAACCATCTCTTCATTCACAATCTTGATTACCATCTGGCCTGGAGTAAGGCTTGTTAATACGTCCTGTCCAACAGCACGTTCTTCCACTGACTTCACAAACTGCTTAACAACCTTAAAATTAACATCTGCTTCTAACAAAGCCATCTTAACTTCCTTTAAAGCTGCTTTTACATCCGCCTCTGTCAGTCTTCCTTTTCCACGAAGGTTCTTAAATATATTCTGTAACTTGTCTGAAAGACTATCAAATGCCATAAACCCTCCGTTCTGTTCTAGAAATCATCCAAAATTTCCTGGGCGATATTACGAATTTCATGAATCTGATTCAGATCCTTTGTCTCAAGATATTGATTGGTCAGCTCATTGATTTCATGTACTTTCGACTTCGTATCCAAGAACTTTTCAATCAAATGCAACTTACTTTCATAATCATTCAGGGTCTTTGTCACTCTCTTAATCAGATCATGTACCCCTTGTCTTGAGATTCCATGTTCATCTGCAATCTCACTTAATGTTAAATCATTAAAGACTGCATCCTGATATATCTGTTTCTGATGCTCATTCAGCAGTTCACCATAAAAATCATATAAAAGAGCCTGCTCAACAATTCGTTCCATCACATCACCACATCTAATCCTTTTCTTGAACCTTAAGTATCATATCATAAGGGCAAAACGGTGTCAAGCATTTTTACTTGACACCGTTTTAAAAAGTTTGTATTTAATTTCATACACTTCTATTCATATATCATTCTATTCATTCCGAACATGATGCTTCCGGCGAATTTTAGCAGATATCTGCATTCTATGTAGGTTTAGATATGGATTTAAATATTAACCTTAACAATTCTTGGACGAAGTCCTGCATCCTCTAGCTTTGCAACAATCTGTTCTTTATGCTCATGTCCAAAGGCTTCGATTGTAATACGAAGTTCTACAGTCGCCTTACGATTGATGCTGACAAACTGATTATGCTCCAGCTTGATAACATTGCCGTTCGCCTCAGCAATAATAGACGCAACCTTCACCAATTCACCTGGCTTATCTGGAAGAAGAACAGATACTGTAAAGATTCTGCTTCTCTGCACAAGACCCTGCTGAACAACAGAAGACATTGTAATAACATCCATATTACCACCAGAAAGAATAGAAACAATCTTCTTATCCTGTACCTTCAACTGCTTTAATGCAGCAACCGTAAGCAAGCCTGAATTCTCAACAATCATCTTATGATTTTCCACCATATCCAGGAAGGCTACGATTAAATCTTCATCTGGAACTGTGATCACATCATCAAGATTCTTCTTCAAATATGGGAATAACTTTGTACCTGGAGTCTTAACAGCTGTACCATCTGCGATTGTATCTACTGTTGGAAGTGTAACAACCTTGCCTGCCTTCAATGATTCTTGTAAGCAGTTTGCTCCAGCTGGCTCAACGCCAATCACTTTCACATTGGGATTTAAAAGCTTTGCTAAAGTTGAAACACCAGTTGCAAGTCCGCCACCACCAATTGGAACAAGAATATAATCCACTGTAGGAAGTTCTTTGATAATCTCCATTGCAATAGAACCCTGTCCAGTAGCAACATCTAAATCATCAAAAGGATGTACGAATGTCAATCCCTGTTCTTCTGCAAGCTTTAATGCATATTCACATGATTCATCATATACATTGCCATAAAGAATGACTTCTGCGCCATATCCCTTTGTTCTATTCACTTTAATCAAAGGTGTCGTTGTTGGCATAACAACAGTTGCCTTAACACCGAATTTCTTGGCAGCAAATGCAACTCCCTGTGCATGATTTCCAGCTGATGCAGTAATCAACCCTTTTTCTCTTGCTTCATCTGACATGGTGCTGATTTTATAATAAGCGCCTCGAACCTTATATGCTCCTGTGTACTGCATATTTTCTGGCTTCAAAAATACTTTGTTATTCTTTCCAGCCATGCTGCTGAAATACTCACTGTAGACAAGATTGGTTGGCAGTGTTGCTTCTTTTACTTTTTCTGCAGCTTCTTCAAATTTCTTTAATGTTAATTCTTCCATGTTCTCTTCTCTCCATTTATATTTTCATAATTAAAGTTAGAACAAAGTTCAAACTTTCAAGTAAAAACACTAGAATACAAGTATCTTTACTCGCCGTCGGATAAATGAACGTCAAATAAGGCGTTAACAAAATCTTCTGAATTAAACTTCTGCAGGTCTTCCACCTGTTCACCAACACCGATATATTTTACAGGAATGCCATATTCGGCCTGAATTGCCACAGCAATTCCACCCTTGGCTGTTCCATCCATCTTTGTCAGTATAATTCCGGTAATATCCGTTACTTCTTTGAATTCCTTTAACTGGGATAATGCATTCTGACCTGTTGTCGCATCCAGGACAATGAGATTTTCCCTGTATGCATCAGAATACTCCCTTTCAATGACTCTGTCAATCTTTGCCAGCTCTGCCATCAGGTTTTTCTTGTTATGTAAACGTCCTGCTGTATCGCATAACAATACATCTGCATGACGTGCTTTTGCAGCAGCAATTGAATCGAAAATAACTGCAGCAGGATCAGAGCCCTCGCTCTGTGCAATAATATCTGCACCGGTTCGGTGCGACCACTCTGTGAGCTGTTCAATTGCAGCCGCACGAAATGTATCTGCAGCCGCCATAATCACCTTCTTATCCATTGCACGAAGATGCCCTGCCAGCTTGCCAACTGATGTAGTCTTGCCTACACCATTGACACCGATTAACATGACAATGGATTTCTGGTTTTCAAAATCATAAGCATTTTCACCTAAATCCATCTTTTCCTTAATAGTATCAATCAGAAGCTGTTTACATTCCATCGGTTGTTTGATTTTATTTTCTTTTACTTTTTCTTTTAGTTCCTCGATAATTTCATCTGTTGCTCTGACACCAATATCACCCATAATCAGAGTTTCTTCAAGTTCATCATAAAAATCATCATCGATTGATGAAAATCCCGAGAAGATAGAATCAATTCCTGATACAATATTATCTCTAGTCTTGCTTAATCCCTCTTTTAACTTGCTAAATAGTCCCATAGAACCGTTTCCTTTCCTGCAAATATCATAACCGTTCAGTACCTTCAAAGTCACAAAGTTCTGCGTGCACAGAAATTGCATTAAAATGTTTCAATTTTAATTCCAATGTCACTTATCTTACATCAATCAATCTGACATCTATGCCAGCTTCTTATTATCCTTCTCCAATTCATTGGCAACCAAATCAACCGATACAAGTGCTGAAACGCCCTTCTCCTGCATAGTAATACCATACAAACGATCTGCAGCGGCCATTGTACCACGACGATGCGTAATAACAATAAACTGTGTATGTTCTGTTAACTTGTGAAGATAATTTGCATATCGTCCAACATTAGAGTCATCTAATGCAGCCTCAATTTCATCCAGCAGACAGAATGGGGAAGGCTTTAGATTCTGAATGGCAAACAGAAGTGAAATTGCCGTCAAAGCTTTCTCTCCACCTGACAACTGCATCATATTCTGTAGTTTCTTTCCTGGTGGCTGAGAAACAATCGTAATTCCTGCTTCCAGAATATCTTCTCCAGCAACCAATTCTATTGTTCCACGACCACCACCGAACAATTCCTTGAATACTGCATCAAATTCCACCTTAATTTCATTGAACTTCTGTTCAAACTGAATACGCATTCCATTATCTAATTCATCAATAACCTGCGTCAAAGAATTCTCTGCCTCAATCAAATCATCATGCTGTGCCTTTAAGAAAGTATAACGTTCATGAACTTCTTTATACTCTTCAATGGCATTTACATTAACATCGCCAAGTTTCTTGATGCTGCTCTTTAACTGATTAATCATCTTTCGAATTTCAGACAAGTTGTCCAACTCTTCATTGCGAAGCTCCTGTGCATAACTATATGTAAGTTCATATTCATTCCACATATAATCCACAAGATTATCATTGGATTCATCCAGCTTCTCTTTATGAGAATTCAAGCGGAAACACTCTTTGTCTAATGCAGCGATCTGCTCGCTTAACTTCTCTCTCTTTTCAAAGAACGCCTTATGACTTTCATTCACTGAATTTCTCTGTTGTTTCAACTGACTAATTCGACTGTTATAATCTGCTATTTGAACAGAAAGTGCAGCAATCTTGCCCTTCACTGCAATAATTTCATCATTCTTGCTCTTGATTTCAGATGCAGTCTGCTCTATCTTATCCTTGATTTCCAACTTTTCTTCAGCCAAAGCCCCAATTTCATCCTGGATACGAGAAATATTTTCACTGATATATGCATCTTTTTGTTCCATAGATGAATACTGAATCTTTACATTTTCCGTACTGGAAATATGATTATTTTCTTCCTGCTTCTTTGCTTCCAGCTTCGCATTCAGGCTTTCGATTTCCTTCTGTGTATTCTCGTTGGCATCATCAATTGACTCCAGATTTCCATTTACACTATTGAGATTCACGCTAATTTCAGAAATCTGCTGTTCAATGGACTTTGCTTCCTCTGAACTTGTCTGATACGATGCAACAATCTCTTCTTTCTTCGCAATTGCCTGCTTCACATTCATCTGAGCCGTATTACGAAGAAGCTGTGCTTCACGCATCTTCTTATTATCAATATCAAGTTGTTCTCTAATCTCAGAAACATTCTTACGAAGCTCAGATACATGTGCCTTCGTCTCATTAATTTCCTGACTTAATGCTGCAACATTCTTCTTTAATTCTTCGATTTCACGACGGCGTCCAAGCAAATTGCTGGAATTTTTAAATGCACCACCAGTCATGGAGCCACCCGGATTCAACTGTTCGCCTTCTACTGTAACAATTCGAAGAGAATACTTATACTTCTTTGCAATTTCAAGTGCATGATCAATATTGTCCACAACAAGGATTCTACCAAGAAGATACTTCGCAAGATTCTCATATTCAAAAGAAACTCTTACCAGGTTACTAGCCACACCAATAACCCCAGGTTCCTTCATGCAAGAATCTTTTTCTAATGTATTTCTTCCCTGAATAGATGATAATGGTAAAAATGTAGCTCGTCCGAACTTATTCTCTTTCAAATAAGAAATCAAACTCTTTGCTGTCTTTTCATTATCCGTAACAATGTTCTGAATTGTTCCACCTAAAGCTGTCTCAATAGCGACTTCGTACTTACGTTCCACTTTTACAATATCCGCAATAACGCCAAGAATTCCAGGAGTATCTTCCTTTTTCTCCATAACCTTACGAATACTGTTTCCATAGCCATCATATCTCTCTGTAATATTCACAAGAGATTCTAACCTTGATTTTTCTCTATGATACTGCTGTTGAGCCTTATCTGCCTGTCCATTCAACTCTGCGATTTCATTCTTAATTGACGTAACACTTTCGTTACCCATATTAATTGCAACCGTCAAATCTTCAACAACACCGTTAACCTGAGCTAATTCTGTTTCATACTTTGCAACAACTTCACCCTGGGCATGTTCTTCACTCTTACCTGCAATAATCTTACTAGAAAGCTCTGCTTTTCTAATATTTAACTGTTCAATCATTGTGGTATATTTCTGATTTTCTGCTTTAATTGAAGACTTCTGATTCAAGTTGTCATAGATTGCATTCTGCTGTCTCTCGATTTCCGCTGTAATCTCCTGAATTTCAGCAAGAATACTCTCATGAACCGCATCAGCGGAATCCTGTTTATCTTTGAATTCCTGTAAAGATGTAAACAGCTCTTCTTTTTCTTTCTGAAGATCTGCAATCTTACTGTCACGTTCAGCCATATCTGTATTGATTCGCTCAATTCTGCCTGTGTAATGCATATTATTCGACTCAATGGTCTTAATCTGCTCTGATAATACATTAATCTCGCCTTCTAAGCGCTGTTTTTCCACTTCATTTTCTGAAAGGATAACATTGGATTCTTCAATAGATGTATTAATTTCATTGAGGCTTTCTTCTGCCGCAGTATATTCTGCCTTTGTACTTTCATACTCTGCGTTCGCCTGTGCAAGATCACTTGTAGCGATATCTAGCTTTCCATCTAACTCCGTTGTCTCTTTACGAATCCGTTCCGTCTCAAGTAAGAACGCATTGACATCATAAGTCTTCAACTCCGTCTTTAGATTCAAATATTCCTTTGCCTTATCAGACTGCTGTTCTAAAGGACCAACCTGCTTTTCCAATTAAGATAAGATGTCGTTTACTCCGACCAGATTGTTTCTTTCATTCTCCAGCTTCTTGACTGCAGCAGCCTTTCTTCTCTTGAACTTCACAATTCCAGCCGCTTCATCAAACAGCTCTCTACGCTCTTCTGGTTTACCACTTAAAATCTTATCAATCTGTCCCTGACCGATAATAGAATATCCTTCTTTACCAATACCTGTATCATAGAACAACTCCGTAATGTCCTTTAAGCGACATCCGTTTCCATTAATCTGATATTCACTTTCTCCTGAACGATAAACTCTTCTTGACACCGTTACTTCATCATAATCTACTGGAAGTGCATGGTCCGAATTGTCCAATGTAATTGCTACATATGCAAATCCAACTGGTTTTCTCGCCTGAGTTCCTGCAAAGATAACATCTTCCATCTTCGCACCTCTCAACTGCTTTGCACTCTGTTCACCTAATACCCAGCGCACCGCATCAGCAACATTACTCTTACCAGAACCATTGGGTCCTACAATACCTGTAATTCCCTTATGGAAATCAAATAAGATTTTATTCGCAAATGATTTGAAGCCCTGTACTTCTATACTCTTTAAATACATCTGTTATTTTCCCTTCGAAATAATATCAATCCCCTGTTCACGCATGGAAATCAATGCATGGTAAGCAGCTTGCTGTTCCGCTGACTTTTTGGTATGACCAGAACCTTCCACATCAAAAAGCCCATCTATATATGCATGCACATGAAATGTTTTATCATGCTCCGGTCCTGTCTCATTCAAAAGCTCGTATTGTGCTTCTAAGCCTCTTGCCTGAACAACCTCCTGCAGGATAGTCTTGCTATCAAAAAAGAGCTGCTTATTCTCTATATCATTCAAAACAAAACGATTCACAAAATCTTTTGCATTAGCAAAACCACCATCCAGATATATTGATCCAATGACTGCCTCAAAGGCATCTGAAACAATAGAATCTCTGCTTCTTCCACCTGTCAGTTCTTCACCTTTTCCAAGCATAATGAACTGATCTAATTCAATCTCCCTGGCACACATCGCAAGTGTTGGTTCACACACCAGACTCGCACGCAGTCGCGTCATTCTTCCCTCATTCATTTCTGGATGATTCTTATAAATATAATCACTAGAGGAAACCTCAAGAACTGCATCTCCTAGGAATTCAAGTCTTTCATTATCCTTATAACTTCCTGTTTTCTTCTCATTTGCATAGGAGCTGTGTGTTAATGCATTTTTTAATAAATTGATATTCTGATATTGATATCCAATCGTTTTCTGGAATGCATCCAGATCCATTCTGTGTTTCACCAAAATTCTCCATTTCCTGCTTCATCTCATAATCTATAAACCGTAAGCACAAAGAGATGAGACCGCCAAATGATTTGACAGTCTCATTATTAATAAGTATCAAATTACATATTAGTTATTGATTGCATTCTTAATCTGACTCACAGCATCTTCAACAGTAACAATCTTCTCAGCTGCATCGTCTGGAATCTGGATATCAAATTCGTCTTCGATTCCCATAATAATCTGGAAAACATCCAATGAATCTGCACCTAAATCATCAACAAATGTTGTTTCTGGTGTAATCT
>JAQUVV010000236.1 GCA_028693195.1 Lachnospira sp. | reverse complement strand
ATGATTATCTAGAACCGAACATGTTTGAGCGAATGTCCAATGTAATGGAACAGGAAAATGCTGATATTGTAGTGTGCAATTTTACTCATCCATGTATCAAAAACTATCTTGGAGACTGTGTTCTTGATTTGCGTAAGAATGCAGATCGAATTCGTTATTATCAGACAACATTTTCAGAAGTAGTTCCATGGAATAAGCTGTATAAGCGTTCTGTAATTACAGAGGAATTCGATGTAGAAGTTGGATTTAACGAAGATGATTTGTTTGGAATGGCCAATATTCATAATGTTGGTAAGCTGGTTAGTTTATCAGAAGTGCTGTATCATTATTATTCGGCACCCGTGACTGATAATCTAGAAGAAGCATCCGCAATTACGAAGATTGCCAAGTCCAATGATTTCTGGGAAACGAAGCAGACGTTCTTTTATATGAGACAGGCATTACTTCCGAAAGCAGAAGTACTTCTTGACAAGTTTTTTGCGCCTGAGGAACAGGATGATTTTCGTTATGCTAGAATTTTTGATTTTATGATTTGGGAAATCGTAATCTTTAATGCATTAGGAACGAATCACAATGGTATGATTAAGGAAATGCAGAATATTTTCCGTGAAGAGGATTTTATCAGCGGAATTAACTATCGTAATAAGTATGGCATTACGATGAAGAAGTTCAGTTATGAAGAATTAAACAAACAGGTTCTATTCTATGTGGAATTCTGTATGAATATTCAGGACGAGATTATGAAAGATGGATTGGCATTACGACCTTTCTATATTGATTTATATTTATTCGTGAAGATGTTTTGCGATGTGGACGAGAGTAAGCTGGATGAAAAGGATGTTATTGCCAGAGCATATATTGATTATTGCAATCTGGCAGATAAAGAGTCTAGATTCCTAAGCACATATACAGAATTAGAGAAAGCCGCAGTATAAACATTACAGGTAATATGGTGAATTTCATTATATTACCTGTTTTTTTGTTCTTTTGTTAATAAAGTATAAAATATCAGAAAAATTCTATGAAAATTGTACTTGCTATATTGGTTCACTATGCATTACAATAACGATGTATATTTTTTAGGAAAAAGGAGAATCATTATGGAAAAGTTTTTTAAAGTGAAAGAACATGGTTCTACCGTAAAAACTGAGATCGTAGCCGGTCTTACTACATTCATGGCTATGGCTTATATTCTTATGGTTAACGCAGGCATGTTCTCCGAATTAGGTGTTGTATCTTACAATGCAATCTACATTGCGACAGCACTTTCCGCTGTTGTTGGTACAATGCTTATGGCATTTCTCGCCAACCTTCCATTAGCATTAGCTTCAGGTATGGGACTGAACGCATTCTTAGTTTATACAGTATGCTTCACATTTGGACTTTCATATGCTAATGCAATGGTACTTGTATTAATGGATGGTATCATTTTCGTAATTCTTACATTAACAGGAATCCGTGCAAAGTTATTCGCAGCAATTCCTGATTGTGTACGTATTGCAATTCCTGCAGGTATCGGTATGTTCATCGCATTCATCGGTTTACAGGATGCACATCTTGTTGTGCCAAGTGCATCAACAGGTGTTACACTTGCATCATTCAACTTATTCAGTGGTACAGCTACATGGGCAACCGTTATGCCTCTTTTAGTTACAATTGGCACATTGGTAATCATTGCAGTATTAACAGTAAGAAAAGTTAAGGGTTCTGTTCTTTGGGGAATTCTTGGTGGTTCAGGTCTTTATTATGTACTTGGTTTCACAGTTAAGGGATTCTATACAGGATTCTTTGATTCCATGAGCTTTAATCCTTTCAATGCATTTAAGGCATGGGGGAATGAAGCATTTTTGAAGGTATTTACAGATGGGTTTAACTTTGATGCATACCTTGCAAATCATTCTTCAGCAGATTTAATCATCCTTGCGGCAACAACAGCTTTGGCATTTTGTCTTGTTGATATGTTTGATACATTAGGAACACTTTACGGAGCTTGCGCTCGTGGTGATATGCTTGATGAGAAGGGAAATGTTCCTAACTTTGAGAAGGCTATGTTATCAGATGCTCTTGCAACAATGGTAGGTGCTGTTTGTGGTACTTCAACAGTTACAACATTCGTTGAATCATCAGCAGGTGTTGCAGAAGGTGGACGTACAGGTCTGACTGCGTTCTCAACAGGTGTATTCTTCTTTATCGCCATGTTCTTAAGCCCAGTTGCTCAGTTGATTCCAGGATCAGCAACAGCAGCAGCTTTAATCTATGTTGGCGTATTGATGATGTCATGTGTTGTTAACATTGACTGGAAGAACACAGCAATTGCTGTTCCAGCATTCATGACAATCGCTATGATGGCATTCACATATAACATCAGCTACGGTATTGCATTCGGTTTGATTTCATACATCTTTATCAACCTGTTCACAGGTAAGGTTAAGGAAATCAAGGTATTTACATGGATCATTGGTATTCTGTTTACAGTAATGTTCTTCTTTACACATTAATTTGGAACATCGTGTTAGAATAACGTGAGATTAAGGGACTTCCTCATTACAAGGGAGTCCTTTTTTTGCGCGAAGCTACGAGCTCAATAACCCTGCAAATATAGATATACCAGAAATATGCTTGCATAATTTCTGGTATATCTATATTTACAGGGTTAGCGGCGACAGCCGCGACTGACAGACCGAAGGTCTGGAAGTGTTGTTGAAAGGGGAAATACTGACAGACCAAAGCGCTGGAAGTGTTATAGAGATGAAGACGGTAATGAAAACTACATCAAATAGCACATAGTACTATTAGATAAAAAATTACATCGATTTTAGACATTTTGAACATTCACAAATAACTGCAGATATGGTACGATGTAAAGCAGAGGTTATGGGATGAAAGCGAAAAACGTATATTATTATAGTGATGAATTGAATGATGAATTTTCAGGAGTTACTAGAGAAACAGTAACAGTAGATGGTAACTACACATATATTCATAACAGTTTTTTATGGAAATTAGGTTCGTTTGTCATATATCGAGTAATTATGACACCAATTGCGTGTTTATATATGAAGATGAAGTTCCATTTGAAGATTGAGAATAAGAAAGTCCTTAAGAAGTGCAGAAAACAGGGATATTTTATGTATGGAAATCATACACAGATGCCCGGAGACGGATATCTTCCAACCGTGCTTACATTTCCTAAAAGAGATTATGTGGTCGTGAACGCAGATAATATTTCATTGAAATGTACTAGAACATTCATGGAGATGATTGGTGCGTTTACATTGCCAAATCACATGAGTGGAATGAAGAATTTTGTGAAATCTATGAAGGTTCGAATAGAGCAGAAGAATGCTGTAGTGATTTATCCAGAGGCACATATATGGCCCTATTATACAGAAATTCGACCATATAAAGCTGATGCATTTGGTTATCCAGTCATGTTTCATTGCCCAGTCTATTGCTTTACAGTTACATATCAGATGAGAAAGTATTCTGAAAAAGCGAATATGACGGTATATGTAGATGGACCATTCTTTCCGCCAGAGGGGATGAAGGTAAAAGAAGCACAGGAAGTTTTAAGAAATCAGGTTTACGAGACAATGTGCAGTAGAGCTAAGAATTCTTCCTATGCCTTTGCTGAGTATATACATAAGGATTGTGCAGATATTGAATGATGAGGAATGGGTTATGTTAAATCTTTTATATTGTGGAAATGATAAGGTGTTTGATGGAATGATGGTTTCTCTGTTATCTATCATAAAGTATACAAAGGAACCGCTGGGAGTTTATGTTCTGACCATGGATTTAAGAGAAGTGGATGAAAACAATATACCGGTTTCTGCAAAACAGGTGGATTTTCTAGATAAGCTGATTCAGCAGGTGAACTCAGAAAGTCGAGTATATCTGATTGATATTACAGAGGTATTTAGAAAAGAGATGGCAGATAGTATTAATATTATGAGTTCTTATACACCATATACATTGGTACGTCTTTTTGCGGATGACATTCCTGAACTGCCAGATAACATTTTGTATCTGGATACAGATACCATTGCCAGCGATAGTATTGAACCTATATTTGAAACCGACATGAATGGAATCGAATTTGCAGGTGTCATCGATTATCTTGGCAAGTGGTTTATTCGATACAATTATATGAATGCGGGTGTTCTCTATCTGAATATGCCACAGATTAGAGAGACTGGTGTATTCAAGAAAGCACGCCAGATGTGCAGAAATAAGAAAATGTGGTTTCCAGATCAAACAGCTTTGAATCGTTGTGTAAAAAAGAAGAAGTTTCTATCGACCA
>JAQUVV010000014.1 GCA_028693195.1 Lachnospira sp. | reverse complement strand
GCTTTGATGGATTTAGCAAGAAAAATTTTAGATTAAATATGGGATTTTATATTATTTTTTATAAAGTGTCAAATAAATAACGAACTTGTTCGTATTTGTAACATAACAAAAGGGTTAGTACATTTTTTACAAAAAAAGGAATGTAGTTTATAAAACATTTATGTATTTTTGTCAGTAATTTTTATTATTGCCTTTACATTTATGGACGAAAACTATAAAATATAACTAATTGGAATCCGTTCTGGTGCATCAATTCGTGACAACTGGCAGACAATCTTCTGCTGGTGGTCTGAATGCAATGCAACAAGTATCTCATTCCACAATATGTTTCTGTTCACTTCATTCACAGAAATATGCTTTATGGTATGAATGGACAGTAAACACAATATTCTTAAGGAGGAATAATTAAAAATGGCTAGAGTAAAACAGTCAATGGATGGTAATACCGCCGCAGCTCATGTTGCTTATGCATACACAGAAGTAGCTGGTATCTACCCTATCACACCTTCCAGCCCAATGGCAGATTCAGTAGATCAGTGGTCTGTAGCTGGAATGAAGAATATTTTCGGCAACACAGTAAAGGTTGTTGAGATGGAATCAGAAGCAGGTGCCGCTGGTACAGTACACGGTTCTCTTGCCGCTGGTGCACTTACAACTACATTTACAGCATCACAGGGTCTTCTTCTTATGATCCCTAATATGTATAAAATCGCTGGTGAGCAGTTACCATGTGTATTCGATGTATCAGCACGTACAGTATCTACTCAGGCACTGAATATCTTCGGTGACCACTCAGATGTATACGCTTGTCGTCAGACGGGTTTTGCTATGCTCGCTGAGACAAACCCACAGGAAGTTATGGACTTAAGCCCAGTTGCACATTTAGCAGCACTTGAAGGAAAGGTTCCTTTCATTAACTTCTTTGATGGTTTCCGTACATCACATGAAATCCAGAAGATTGAAAAGTGGGATTTTGAAGACCTTAAGGAAATGTGTCCAATGGATGCAGTAGAAGCATTCCGTGCACATGCATTGAATCCAGAACATCCAGCATCTCGTGGTTCACATGAGAATGGTGATGTATTCTTCCAGCATAGAGAAGCTTGTAATGAAGCATATGATGCATTACCAGCAGTTGTTGAGAAGTATATGAAGAAGGTTAACGAGAAGTTAGGTACAAACTATGACTTATTCAACTACTATGGTGCTCCAGATGCAGATCGAGTAATCATTGCTATGGGTTCAATCAACGATGTAGCTGAAGAAGTAGTTGATTACTTGACAGCAAAGGGTGAGAAGGTTGGTGTTATCAAGGTTAGATTATACCGTCCATGGAGCCCAGAAGCATTAGTTAAGGTTATTCCTAAGACAGCTAAGAAGATTGCTGTATTAGATAGAACAAAGGAGCCAGGTTCTCTTGGCGAACCACTTTACCTTGATGTTGCAGCTACACTTCGTGAAGCTGGATTAAACGATATCGTATTAGTAGGTGGTCGTTATGGATTAGGTTCTAAGGATACACCACCTTCATCAGTATTTGCTGTATATACAGAATTACAGAAGGATGCTCCTAAGAACAGATTTACAATCGGTATCACAGATGATGTTACAAACTTAAGCTTACCAGAAGTGAAGCCAGCTCCAATTACTTCAGCAGCAGGAACTAAGGAATGTAAGTTCTGGGGTCTTGGTGGTGATGGTACAGTTGGTGCTAACAAGAACTCAACAAAGATCATTGGTGACCATACAGATAAGTATATTCAGGCATACTTCCAGTATGATTCAAAGAAAACTGGTGGTGTTACAATTTCTCATCTTCGTTTTGGTGATAACCCAATCAGAAGTCCATACTACATTAACCAGGCTGACTTCGTAGCATGTCATAATCCATCATATGTAATCAATGGTTACAAGATGGTTCAGGATGTAAAGCCAGGTGGTGTATACATGATCAACTGTCAGTGGTCTGATGAAGAATTAGACGAGCATATGCCAGCTGATGCAAAGAGATACATAGCAGAAAACAATATCCAGCTCTACACAATCAATGCGATCGATAAAGCTATCGAAATTGGTATGGGTAAGAGAACAAATACAATTTTACAGTCAGCTTTCTTCAAGCTTGCAGATGTAATGCCTATCGATGATGCAATCGAATTCATGAAGGCAGCAGCTAAGAAGTCATACAGCAAGAAGGGTGATGCTGTTGTAGAAATGAACTACAAAGCTATCGATGCTGGTGTAGACGCAATCCATAAGGTAGAAGTACCTGCTTCATGGGCTAATGCTGTAGATAATAAGGCAGCTAAGGAAATTTCAGGTAGACCAGAAGTAGTTAAGATGGTTAAGAATCTCTTAGAGCCAATCTCTAAGATGGATGGTGACAGCCTTCCTGTATCAGCATTTAAGGATATCGCAGATGGTCAGTTCGAGACTGGTGCATCAGCATATGAGAAGAGAGGAACAGCTGTTATGGTTCCAGAATGGGATCCAACAAGCTGTGTTCAGTGTAATAGCTGTGCATTCGTATGTTCACATGCAACAATTCGTCCATTTATCTTAGATGCAGGCGAAGTTACAGCAGCTCCATCTCAGATTAAGCTTTCTGATTCTAAGCATGCAGTAGCAGAAGGAATGAAGTTCACAATGTCAGTATCTCCATTAGATTGTATGGGATGTGGTGAATGTGTAACTGTATGTCCAGCAGCTGCTAAGGGTGCATTAAAGATGGTTCCTCAGGAATCACAGTCAGCTGAACAGCCAGTATTTGATTACTTAGTAGCAAATGTTGGTAAGAAGGAAATTAAGCCAGTATTTACTGATGCAACACCTATTGGTTCACAGTATAATCAGCCATTACTTGAGTTCTCAGGTTCATGTGCCGGATGTGCTGAAACATCATACGCTAGATTAGTAACTCAGTTATTCGGTGAGCAGATGTACATCTCTAATGCAACAGGATGTTCTTCAATCTGGGGTAACCCAGCCGCTACATCACCATATACAGTAAACAAGGATTCTAAGAAGGGACCAGCTTGGTCTAACTCATTATTCGAGGATAATGCTGAACATGGTTTAGGTATGTACGTTGGTCAGAAGTATATTCGTGAAATGGCTATCGAATCAGCTAAGGCTTGCGCTGAATCAGACAAGGCTTCTGCTGAATTAAAGGCAGCATTCGCAGCATTCGATGAAACAAAGAATGATACAAAGGCTAATACACCTGCAACAGCTGCATTAGTAGCTGAACTTGAAAAGGCAGCAGCAGCTGGTTGTCCAGATGCTCAGGCAGCTCTTGCTAAGAAGGATTACCTCGCTAAGAAGTCTGTATGGATCTTCGGTGGTGATGGATGGGCTTACGATATCGGCTTCGGCGGATTAGACCATGTACTCGCTTCAGGTGAGAATGTAAATGTATTTGTATTCGATACAGAAATGTACTCAAATACAGGTGGACAGGCATCTAAGGCTTCTAACATCGGTGGAGTATGTCAGTTTGCAGCAGCTGGTAAGGAAATTGGCAAGAAGTCACTTTCTGAAATCGCTATGAGCTATGGTTACGTATATGTAGCACAGATCGCTCTTGGTGCTAACCCAGCTCAGGCTGTTAAGGCAATTGCAGAAGCAGAAGCTTACCCAGGACCATCATTGATCATTGGTTACGCTCCATGTGAACTTCACGGTATCGCTAAGGGTGGTATGAACCATTGTCAGGATCAAATGAAGAAGGCTGTTAAGTCTGGATACTGGAATCTGTTCTCATTCAACCCAGCATTAAAGGCTGAAGGAAAGAATCCATTCACATTAGTTTCTAAAGAAGGAGACGGTTCATATCAGGAATTCCTGAACAACGAGGCACGTTATACACGTCTTGTTAAGCCTTTCCCTGAAAGAGCAGAGAAGTTATTCGCTCAGTCAGAAGAAGCAGCAAAGGCTCGTTTCGAACACCTTCAGAAGTTAGTTGAACTTTATAAATAATCGCGATGGCAATGAGCCATGCGACAATAAATAGGGAAACTCCCGGTGCAAGCTTGCTTGTGACCGGGAGTTTTCCTATTTGTTGGCATAGGGCGAAGCCCGCGTAGAGATTGAGCACGAAGTGGTCAATCTCGAGCGCACGGCGGGGCATAGGGGAGATATTCGGTTTATGGTGCTTGCACCAATAAGCCGGGTATCTCTTTTTTTACGCAAATAGGTCGTATTAGCTTGGCGAGTGGGCGCGTGCAGATTGGATGCGAAGCGGACAAGATGCTGGATTAAGAAACAATAAAATAAATAATTACGTAATTTTCGACTTGACATTTTTAAAAGCTGTGCATATACTGTATATATAGATATATACAGTATATGCACAGATTTTATGGTATAACCATTATAATGTAATATGAGCTTTGCAAAAGGATATATCCTTTAAACTACCAGCAGGATATGTATTAGGACTAATTGGAGAGAATGGCTCGGGAAAATCAACGTTGATACGAACAATCATGAATATTTATCATAAAGATCAGGGAAATGTGCTTGTAGATGGAATGATGCTGGATGAAGATGAAGCAGGAATGAAATCTCGGGTGGCGGTGGTTTTGGACCAGGCAATGTATGAAGAAACTATGAGCTGTCTAGATAATGCGAAAATATGCAGTATGATCAATCCGCATTTTCAGATGAGCATATTCATGGAAGAATGTGAACTCTGGAAATTAAATCCAAAGAAGAGATTGAAAAATATGTCAAAGGGAACTCAGATGAAGTTTCAGATTGCCATGGCGATAGCAACCAATCCGAAGCTTTTGATTATGGATGAACCGTCTGCCAATCTGGATGAGCAATCTAGGACGATATTTAAGAAGAGAATTCTTGATTTTGTCAATGATGGAACAAGAAGTGTTCTAATATCCAGTCATTTGACTAGAGATTTAGAGGGGGTTGCGGATTATATTCTGTATCTTCATCAGGGAAAGGTCTATATGAATGCGGACAAAGAAAGCTTATTGGACAGTTATCAGGTGATTTCAGGAGATAGAAGTGAAATTATGAAGATGAAGTCTGAAACCACAGAACTTGTTATAGGAGTGGATGAGCAGGAATATAGTGCGTCTGCATTGATTAAGAAAAACAGTCGATATGTTCCAGATATATCAATGAAAGTAAAACGTCCTACGCTGGAGGATCTGATGTATTACACCAGTAAGAGGGAAGGTCGATATCGCAGACATTCTTTGGCAGACAGGGTGAGCGTGGATACAGTTGGAGATATAGGAGGAGAGAAGCATGACGTATAGTACATTTGTCAAAATATGGTTAAAATTCAATGTGGCAAGCAGAGAGAATATTGGATATGATTTGGTGAAAATGCTTCCCTGTGTGTGTATGATTCCGGCATTGGTCAGCAGTGGAGATTTAGGAAAAATGCTTTTGATACTCATTAGTATGGCAGGAATGGCATTGATTAATGTGATTAGGATTCGGCCACCGAAAATGCTTTATATAATGCCAGTTGATGAGCAGGAGCGTCAGCGTTATGTGAAAAGAGGATTTTATACAAGATTTATAATAGTAGAGTTGATATATAGTATAGCAGTTTTATTGATTTATCAAGCTGGCATGATTACATGGGAGTATTTGATTATCGGAAGCCTTGGAAATCTGCTTATAAATGTATGGTGTAATGAATATGCGATGATTCAAGTGGATCGTGTACCTACAAAGCTGGTAAATGAAGTGGATGGCCAGTTTTATAGCGTTGGAGAGAAAGCATTAGCAATGGCAATTATGTTTTGTGGATTGTTAATGGAATATATCACGATTTCTAAGAATCCAGCGAGAGGATCAATTGTAATTATGACGAACGGACCAACATGGATATTGATAGGAATATTTACAGTACTGGCACTGGGATGCGCGATGGTACTGCATCATAGACATTTTCAGGAACGAGTGAATTGTGCAGCAAGCTATGAGGTCGTTGATAGGATTAAGAAACAACTGGCACTAGCGCACTGACGTGTTCATAATTAGCCGAACTATTCTATTGTATTCCTGAATATAGCATTCTAAAAGCCTCGATGTAGCCCGCTACATCTTCGTTTTTGAAACGCTATCTTCAGAAACTCATACTGCGTAGTTTAATCAGATGTCAATGAGACAGTACACTAGCAAAGGAAGGAAAGAAAATATGAAGATTACAATATCGACGGGTTCGCCCATGGCGATATATGAACAGATTGTCAGTCAAATCAAGGACGCAGTGATACAGAAAGAATTGGTTCCTGGTTCAGCAATGCCATCTATCAGAGGATTGGCAAAGGAGTTATCAGTCAGTGTGATTACAACCAAACGGGCTTATGAGGAATTGGAAAAAGAAGGTGTGATTCATTCTATAGCAGGAAAAGGGTTTTATGTCAGTGAGATGGATCAGGTCAGTTTGAAGGAAAAACAGACTATTCAGCTGGAATCACATTTTGAGCAGCTAGTGCAGGACGCCAAAAATGCAGGATTGAGGTTGGAGGAAATCGTGGATTTAGTGACGGTCCTCTACGAAAACGATTAGTAGATGGAGCCATGCAGAAACATTAATAAGAGAGGGAAAGCAATTATGGATGAAGTGATTCTTCAATGTGAGAATATGAGCTTTAAAAGGAAAGACTTTAAGCTGGAAGATATTAATCTGAAGATTAAAGCTGGATACATTACAGTAATTACTGGAAGTAATGGTGCAGGAAAAAGTACGCTGCTTTCGATTTTGGAAGGGAAAAATTTAAAGTATCAGGGGAGTGTTCGGATATATGGATGCGAAGCGAAAGAGTGTCTGGATGTAAAATCAGATAGAACTATCATTGAAAAAATCGGACATATTTCAGAAGAACCAATATTTTTTATGGAGAGGACACCATTAGAAAACGAAGAATTCTTAAGCCCACATTTTTCATACTGGGCAAAAGATTTTTACAGAAAAAAATTGAAGGAACTTGGTGTGGATGAGAATACTTCAGTGAAGAATTTGTCCAGAGGAAACTATGTGAGGTTTCAGATGATATGGGCAATGGCACATCATGCAGAGGTTTATATTTTAGATGAACCAACAGCAGGACTGGACCCGGTGTATAGGAAAGTGTTCTATAAACAGTTGCAGGAATTAGTGGAACAGGGAGCAGCAGTCGTGCTGGCAACAAATCTTTATGAAGATGTGGAGCAAATTGCAGACTATCATGTTGTGATAGAAGAAGGAAGAATTATCAAGGTGGAAGAAGTTGAATGTATATAAATTTGTGAAATGGATATGAATCAGAAGAGGTGAAAGAGGTTGAATATGAATTTATTAAAATACATGGTGAATCGTCAATGGAAAGCTAAGGTGGATGGACAGCTAATATTGGATAAGAAGATTGCTGGACAGAAGACGATTTATGAAGAACAGATGCCTGTTGCATTATTTGGTGTATTTGCAGCGCTTTGCTGTATTGTCCCGGGAACGTTGGTGTTTACTGCGGGAGAGGATAAAACACCTCTGATTGGTTATATATTGTTTGTTTGGTATAGCGTATATCTATATAATAATCGATTTTTGAAGGTCATTGAAAATGGGAAAAAGGTAAATGTTTTTAATAAATATGCATATGTTCCTGTTGACAGAGCAGTGTTAATTGGTGCAAAGATTGTTCGGTTGACAAAAAGATGTATACTATACATTTTGATATTTCAGGGAGTGAATCTTCTTGCAAGAATGATATGGGCAAGTGTAGCAAATTATACAATCACATGGTCAATATTAAATCTTTGGCCAGCGGCAGTGATTGCCCTTGTTTATCTTATGGAATATGTACGAATCAGGATTTGCGCCATGAAGATATTATAGGATATATATAAGTAGTATTTATGGACAGCAGAGAAAACTGCGGAAACAGACTTTCATGAGAACCTTGACATCAAATTCGATAGTCGTTAAAATGTAAATAAGGAATTCGGGAATAAATAATATACATTTTTATGAATGATTATACTGGGATAGAACAGATGTGATTCATAAGAAAGAGGAAACTTATGAGAGACTTATCGAAATATCTGGTGCTTGTCAAGGATGCATCTGATGGAAAAGAAATTGTTCGCTCGAAAGTGAAGAGCATGAAGCGGGATGAGGAGATTATCACAATTGATTGTGATTCATCTTTGTTCGAGAATATTGATAAAGTGATCGTTGTTTTTTATACGTCAGATGAGGCATTCAGTTATCGTGGAACCATACGGAGGGTGCATTATTCTAATACAGAGGTCAATACTGCGCTATATAAGAAAGAAGAAATCAATAACAGAGAACAGCAGCGATATATGCTGCTTGCCAAGGTGAATGTTCTAAGATATATCAAGAATGGTGAATTGACAGAACTCGATCCACCGTTACCTGGGAAGCTGTTGGATATCAGTGCACACGGAGCAAGACAACAGTTGACAGAAAAGTTTCTGGATGTAGGTGATTTTATTGCATTTCAGCTAATGGATAATGTAGTGAAGAAATTACTGTTTGGAAAAATCGTAAGAATTGCAGCTGATCATGAATATGATCATCAATATGGAATCCTTCTTTTGGAAAATAATGCACAGAAGAAACAGGTGTGAAGGTAAGTGGATTTTATCTACAATATTCAAAATATATGAAGAAATGATACAAATTATATCAATTGATATAGAATAAACCACGAAATAATGACGCATACTTTTACATGAAAGTACATTCATGGAAGGAATAAGTATGATGGCTGAGTTGAATGGTGTTAATAGTGATGAGAATAAAGTAACGGAGAACACAACATTTTCTGCGGATGCAGATGCGAATATTAGATTAATGGAACAATACCTGCGTGTTGGCGTCAATTTCGATATCCTGGAAAGGAAAATCAAGATTGGCGGCAAGATTGCGGGCTTTTTCTTTATTGATGGATTCGTGCAGGAAGATGCTATTGAGAAAATGATGACCTATTTCTTCTCATTAAAAGAAGAGGATATTCAGGATATTGATACATTTTTGATGAGAGGAATTCCATATACAGAGGTGGAGACAGTTAAGACGCTGGGGATGGCTGTGACACAGTTTTTATCTGGAGTGACTATTGCATTTATTGATGGATTTACGGAGGCAGTTGCAATCGATTGCCGAACGTATCCTATGCGTTCTGTTATGGAACCATGGAAAGATAGAGTGCTTCGCGGTTCCAGGGATGGTTTCGTAGAGACGCTGGTTTCAAATGCAGCATTAATGAGAAGAAGAATCAGAGATCCCAAGTTCTCTATTGAAATGTTCGGAGTGGGAGAACGCTCCAGATCAGATGTGGCAGTATGTTATATCGAGGATAAGATAGATGCGAAGTTGTTGCAGAAGATTAAGAATCAGATTCAAGCCATCAAGGTGGAGTCTTTGACAATGAATATGGAAAGCTTTGCAGAATGTATGTTAAAGACCAAGTGGATTAATCCCTTTCCAAAGTTTAAGTATTCAGAACGACCAGATACGGCAACAGCAGCAGTATTGGATGGAAATATCGTGATTATGGTGGATAATTCTCCTGCGGTCATGATTATTCCAACCTCTGTTTTTGATATTATTGAGGAGCCGGATGATTATAATTTTTCTCCATTCGTAGGAACTTATTTGAGATGGTCTAGATTTATATTTACTTTAGTGACATTTTTGCTGACACCAACCTGGCTGCTTCTGGTTAATAATCCTCAATGGGTGCCAGAATGGCTAAAGTTCATTACCATAACAGATGAAGTTACAGTTCCGCTGTTGATGCAGCTGTTGATTCTGGAACTGGCAGTAGACGGATTGAAGCTGGCAGCAGTCAATACACCAACGATGCTTTCCACACCGTTGAGTATTGTGGCAGGTATTGTTGTTGGAGAGTATGCGGTTAATTCGGGGTGGTTTAATCCAGAAACCATGCTTTATATGGCGATTGTAACGGTTGGAACCTATTCCCAGGCCAGTTTTGAGATGGGGTATGCGTTAAAATATATGCGTGTTCTGACATTGGTATTAACCCAGATTTTTGGATTGACAGGTTATATCATAGGGATTGTTGTCTGTGTATTAACTATTTCACTGAATACGACCATATCAGGTAAGAGTTATATCTATCCATTGATTCCATTTTCAGGGAAGATGCTCAAGAGAAAGCTTCTACGAGTGAGACTTCCTCATGGTGAAGCAAATCAGGAGAAATAGAAGTTTCGCATGAATGAGACGGCATGATAATAGATAGTCGAAAAATAAAACATGTAAAATTCATGTGAAATATTGACGCATCTTACAATATGACATATAATACAAACTGATTTTGAAATGACAGGGAAAGAGGAGCGTCTTATCTCTGCACATATGTAGGATTAAGTGTAACTGTGAAGATAAAGAGCAGTTACGAATATGTTTTATATGATTAGAAAATAGAAACATGATAATTGAAATAAGAATGACATATGGAGAAAATCATCTGCGAGGGAACCCGTGAAACGGGGTGAGAGGATACTTGTTTAGTATCGACCGAATGTTGTCAGACTAGTGTACTGGACTTGACGAATCGCGGTGATTTTTACCCTTTTTGAAGGATTTTAAGGAGCTGCGTTTGCAGCTCCTTTTTTTGCGCGATGGCAATGAGCCGTGCATCATAGAATATGCAAATTTAAGTCGAGCTTGCTCGTAAATGAATTGGCATATTCTATGATATAGGGCGAAGCCCGCGACTGACAGACCGAAGGTCTGGAAGTGCACGGAATTAAGGAAAGTACAAAAGAGACAACAACCAGATTAAATAGATGGAGGACATAAGATGTATAACAGAAGAATGAACGCAGGAAAAATTATGAAAAGGATGGCAGCAGTATCATTGACAGTGGCAATGGCGGCATTGGCATTCGCTGGATGTGGAAGTGGAAATGCAGTGGATAGTAAGGAAGAAGAAAACAAGAAAATCGATACATTAAAGGTTATGATTTCTCCTTATCAGGATGCAGATACGCTGTTGACTAGCATGACACCGCTGGGAGATATGATCAAGGAGAAGATGGCAGAGAAAGGCTATGAAATTGGAAGTGTCGAGATGACTGTTGGAACTTCTTATACGGCAGTAGGAGAAGCGTTGAGTGCAGGGACTGCGGACGTAGGATTCATTTCTGGTGGAACCTATGTTACCTATGATGATGAATGCGATGTGTTGTTAACGGCACTAAGAGAATCCATTAATAAGGATTCTCTCACTGCAAAAGAGTGGAATGATGGTACAGCAGAACAGTTTACAGGCAATCTTACAACTTATTATAGTTCCATTATTCTGGCGGGACCAAGTGAGAAGGGACAGACATTAAAGGCAAAGATTGATGCAGGTGAACAACTGACATGGGACGAGTTGAACAGTGCATCGTGGGCAGTGATGAGCCCATCCTCCGCTTCAGGATACATTTATCCAAGTATGTGGCTGAAAGATACTTATGGGAAGCAGATTAGTGATTTGAAGAATGTGGTTCAGTCTGATTCATACACAACATCCATGGCAAGACTGGCTTCAGGACAGGTGGATGTGGTTGTTGGTTATGCACATTTACGTGCCAAGATGGAGAAGGACTGGATGAGTAAGCTTGGTGGGACAGAGAATATTTACAATCAGACGGGTGTCCTTGCAGTGACAGATAAGATTCTGGATGACACAATCAGTGTCAGTAAAAATTCTGAAGTAGTTACAGAAGGATTTAAGGAAGCATTTGCTGATGTGATGATTGATATTGGTGCATCGGACAAAGGATTGGAAATTCTGACAACAATGAGCCATAAGGGATATCAGAAAGCACAGAGTACCGATTATGATCTCGAAAGAAATGCACAGAATATGCTGAAGGAAAAGTAAATGTCTGGAAGGCAGTAAACTTGCATAGAGAAGAATTTGGCGAAGAAAAGGGAAAATATATCATATGAGCAAGGTTCATGTAGAACATTTGGGAAAAACATATAAAAATGGAGTTCGGGCTCTGGAAGATGTAAGCTTCGAGGTTCAGGAGGGGGAGTTTGTATCTTTCATTGGAATGAGTGGAGCAGGAAAGACATCTCTGATCAGAATGCTCAACGGAATGCTAGTTCCAACCAGTGGTACCATACATATTGACAACCAGGAAATCGGTAGATTGAACCGACGGGAAAAGAGAAGTGTGCAGAAGCATATTGGAACAATCTATCAGGATTTTTGTCTTGTAGATGGACTGACCTGTTACGAAAATGTATTGAATGGATGTCTAGGGAATCAAAATATATTTCAAACACTGGTCGGTATATTTACAAAGGAACAGAGAGAATATGCGAGCCTTGTTTTAAAACAAGTGGGACTGTTGGATAAGAAAGATGTTAAGGCTAAGGAACTTTCAGGGGGACAGAAGCAGAGAACTGCAATTGCTAGATCAATGATGCAACAGCCGCAGATTCTTCTTGCAGATGAGCCAGTTGCCTCTTTAGACCCTTATACTTCGGAACAGATATTAGAATTATTGAAGAAGCTGCAGAAACAATATCATCTGACAGTAATTATAAATAGCCACAATGTGGAAGCATCATTGAAATATTCGGACAGAATTATTGGAATTAAAGAGGGAAGAGTGGTTCTGGATAAACAGGTGAACGAGGTGTCAGAAGAAGAACTGAAGCTGGTATATGGAATGAAATAATTAGGCAGGATGAGGCTAAAATATGTGCGAAATTAAAAGAACAATCAAATATAAAAACTGGATCATAACATTTCTTGTTCTTGCAGCATTGATTATATCCTGTCGTATCACTGGATTCTCAATGACGGTGCTTACGAAGAGAGGAAATCGTTTTACAGAATTCGTTCTAAAGATGTTTCCTGCAGATTTGGCGTACGGAGGGAAGGTGATGCAGCCATTAATCAGCACGATCCAGATGTCGGTTGCGGGGACACTGATAGGTGCAGGGATTGCATTATTGACGTCGTTCCTAAGTGCAGGAAATGTATGTGAAAGCCGTGCTCTACGATTACTGATTAAGCTGGTGGTACAGGCAGTTCGAACGATTCCAGTGTTGATTATAGCATTGATTGCGACATTTGCATTCGGAATTGGTACATTTGCGGGAACTTTTGCGTTGGCGTTATATACATGGGCAATCCTTACCAGGATTGGAAGCGAGGATATTGAGACTTTATCCATGGGTGCATTTGAAGCATTGACTGTGACTGGGTGTGGGAAAGTAAAGGCGTTTATTAGAACATTGTTTGTGGACATGCTTCCAGGATATCTGACAAATGCGTTGTATTTGTTAGAGACTAATGTGCGTCATGCTTCCATTCTTGGATACGTGGGCGCAGGAGGAATTGGACTGCTGCTCAATGAGAAGATTGCATGGAGAGAATATGAGAAGGTTGGAACAATCCTGATTGCTTTGTTTTTTGCGGTCATTATTGTTGAGGGATTTAGTTGGTTATTCGCAAGAATTTTAGAAGGAAACGTAAAGAAAAACTGGCTTAGAACAGCAGGAAAAAGAGCTCTATGGATTTTATTAGGTGTAGTTAGCATATGGAGTGTATGTTCTATTGAGAGACCAGATTCATCAGCACTTGGAATGAAGGTTGTTAGATCGATTATGGATGGAATTGTGCATCCGGACTGGAATTATTTTTTCTCTAATGGGAAAGATGGAGTTACTTGGCTGCTGCTTGAGACAGTATGTATTGCAGTAGCAGGAACACTTCTAGGTGCAGTTATTGCAGCAGTGCTTTCATTCCTTGGGAGTAAAAGGTTTATGCCATGGCCTGTGGCGGGGTTCTTTCGGGTAATTGTAATGGCAATACGGACAGTTCCAGTGTTAATATACGGAATTATGTTCCTTCGTGTGACTGGTCCGGGAAGTTTTGCAGGTGTTTTGACGTTGGCAGTGACTAGTATAGGATTAATTGCAAAGAGATTTACAGTATCTATTGATCGTATGGATATGTCTGCTTGGAATGCGTATTCGGCGATGGGTGTGAATGTGATTGGTAGGATTAAATACTGTTTGATTCCAGAATTGTTTCCACAGTTTGCTTCAGCGGTATTCTATCGATTTGATGTGAATATTCGTGGAGCTTCTATTCTTGGACTTGTAGGGGCAGGTGGAATTGGTGCACCACTCATTACATATATGAATCAGTACCGTTGGGATGCAGTAGGAGCAATTTTACTTGGATTGTTTGCGCTGGTGTTAGTAATAGAGCTGGTTTCGGCATGGGTGAGAAGAGCTTGAGAGAATATGACAGATTGAGGCATCTATATGGAAATTGAGCAACTGCAGATCAATAATCTTTGTATAAAAAGGGAGAACAGATTACTAATTCATGCTATAGAAATCTGTTCTCTCGTTTTGTATTCGTTACTATGTATATGCTGCATTAGAGTTCTACAGAACCAGTCCGTTCATCACAGACATAATATGCTTTTCCATCTTCTGGTTTTATGTAAATATCCAGATTGTTGATTACTTTCAGTTTACCCTCAATTTTATTGATAAGCTTGGAAACGTCCAGTTCTTTTCCTTCATATTGAACATAGATATTTGCATTTCCAGAATGCTTTTTTGTGGTAAGGCGCTTTGTAACTGGTTCTGCCTTCGTCGTTTCTAATTTCTTAGGCTCTGTCTTTGTGGTGCCAAGTTTCTTGGATTCAGTCTTGGTTGTGGACAGCTTCTTTGCCTCTGTCTTGGTTGTACTGATTTTCTTAGCTTCTGTTTTCTTGGTTGCAATTTTCTTCGTTTCAGCCATGTTCAACATACCTCCATATTATATACTGATTCTAGTGACAATTTGTGCATGATTCACTGCACTAGTAGTATATATATTATAGCATGATAGAACAAAAATGCTACATCGAATCAAACAATGTGGCATTTATTACATATATAATTGTAGTATGTAAGCGCATGAATATTCTGCATTATAAACCGGCAGGTCTCGCGATGTCTAGAGCCTTTACAGATAAATGCTTCTTTAGATTCTGAAGCTGATGATCATCAGAATCCAGAATGGATTGAACCATTTTCTGTGTCAATATATATGCACCATATTTATTCAAATGCGTATCCTCTGATTTCGTTTCTGGCTTTTTTAATTCAGAATCAAAATCATCTGGCCAAATCCCTTTGTTAATTCCTAGCTTGATAGAAGTGAGATTATGAATCTTCTCATATCCGATTTCTTCAAAATAATCCTTGGAAATTTGAAATAAATCAATGAGTGGAACTTTCGCTTCTTCAGCGAGCTGTTTGATTGCCCTGACATAACAGAAGTTATTTCCTCCATGAAGTCCAGCACCATCTTTTAAAGTACCATCTGCTTCGAATACTGTTCGAGCGGGAGGTGTGACGAGGACAGGAATGGAACCGTGTTCTCTTGCAACATCAACATATTGCTTTAGAAACCATTTATAGGTTCCTTTTGAACCATCTTTAGAGTATGGATAATAATTTTCAGATGGATAAGCGTCAAACATGCTGTAAATATTGCGGATGACGGCATCTTTATTAGGAATACGTTCATCCTGGTTCAGGCAGGATAGATATTCATCAGGCAGATAACGCTTGCTGCATAATTTTCCTGGAATCATCGGAAAACGACCGCTCTCATCGGGTTCACCCAGAGCAGTAAGACGATTGAACATGGTCTTATATTCTTTACTGTCATCATCATTGTGGCAGAATTCAATTAGAAGATAATCGCCTTCAGAAATCTGTTCATCAATTTGATTCAATCGTCCTTCATTGATGAATAACCGGGAGCTGCGCCCGCCTTCTGCGAAGTTGAAAACTTCTGCATCACTCATTTGACGGAGATACTGTCCCCATCCTGCAATGAATTCTTCATCTGTATAGTCTTTGACTAAAGAGTCTCCTGCTAAAAATATTTTCATATGAATCGCCTCCTTATAAAATAATTATTCCAAGATGTTCCAACAGAACCTTCAATCCAATGAGAATCAGAATGATTCCACCGGCAAGCTCTGCTTTTGATTTATAACGTGTCCCGAAGATATTTCCGATTTTAATTCCGATTGCAGACAGGATAAATGTGACAATGCCAATAAATGAAGCTGCAGTCACGATATTGACCTGAAGGAAGGCAAATGAAACGCCTACTGCAAGAGCATCAATACTGGTTGCAATGGCAAGTAACAGCATAGTCCTAAAACCGAAAGAATCATTCAAGCTTTCTTCGTCATGGTTGAATGATTCACGAATCATATTTGCTCCAATTAAGAGCAGTAATATGAATACGACCCAGTGATCATAGGAAGAGATGATGTCTGCAAAATAACTTCCTGCAAAATATCCGATAACTGGCATTAATGCCTGAAATCCACCGAAATACAGGCCGGCAAGAAGGGCATGCTTTGCTTCTAATTTCTTGACGGACAATCCTTTACAGACGGATACCGCAAATGCGTCCATGGAAAGTCCTACTGCAAGCAGGAATAATTCAAAAATACTCATAAATGATGTTCTCCTTATGTTTTGTGGGGAGATGAAATGCTTGAAGTGATATTCGAACAAAAAAAGAGACCTGTTTGCACTAAAAAAATGCAAACAAGTCTCGTCATTTCATTCATAGCCAGGAATACCATTCATTCCATTATGTTGACTAAGCTACGAAGCAGATGCTTCGCCGACTACTCCCTTATTTCTGCCTATATTATCATATTGAGAAAATTTGGTCAATAAGAAGTTGAGAATTACTTTTTAATATTAACGATACTGTCCAAGGGTCTCTTCAATACGAAGCAAGCGGTTATATTTGCAGGTTCGTTCTCCACGTGCTGGTGCGCCTGATTTAATAAGACCTGTATTCAATGCGACGGCAAGATCGGCAATCGTGGTGTCCTCTGTTTCTCCAGAACGGTGAGACATAATGGAACGGAATCCGTTAGCACGGGCAAGTAAAACTGCATCAATCGTTTCTGTCAATGTTCCAATCTGGTTTGGTTTAATCAGAATGGCATTGCCGCATCCTTCGGAAATACCTTTATGAAGTCTGGCGGCGTTAGTGACATATAGATCGTCACCAACCAGAATGGTGTCAGAGCCAATCTGCCCAGTAAGATTCTTCCATCCTTCCCAATCTTCTTCACCTAAAGGATCTTCAATAGAAAAAATAGGATATTGGTCAGAAAGATTCTTCCAGTAGTCAATGAGACCATCAGTGGAATATTTTGTGCCTTGCTTTGGAAGAATATATGTGCCGGCATTAACCCATTCACTGGCAGCAGCATCCATAGATAACTTGAAATCATGCTCAGTATTAAATCCGGCTAGACGAATGGCATCGAGAATCAATTCTATAGCAGTCTCATTATGAGGAAGGTCTGGCGCAAACCCACCTTCATCACCAACAGTGGTGGATAGACCGTGATTTTTTAGAATAGATTGAAGTGCATGATAGACCTCGCTGCACCAACGCATACTGGTTGCAAATGCATTGGAACCAATAGGCACAATCATGAATTCTTGGATATCAATATTAGAAGATGCATGAGCACCACCGTTTAAGATATTCATCATTGGAATCGGAATATCAGGCTGAGTGAATCCACCGAGGTACTGGAATAATTCAATTCCCAGGGCATTGGCTGCAGCGTGCGCACAAGCAATGGATGCGGCAAGCACTGCATTTGCACCAAGATTTTGTTTGTTGATTGTTCCATCTGCATCGGTAAGAATGCAATCGATTTTCCGTTGCTCAAGTACATTTATTCCAGAAAGAAGTTCATTGATTGTACAGTTCAGCATTCCGACTGCACGCAGAACTCCTTTCCCTTGAAAACGAGCAGGGTCTTTATCTCTTAGTTCATGAGCTTCAAAGGAGCCGGTTGAAGCACCACTTGGGACAATACCACGTCCAATGGTGCCGTCATATAGAATAACGTCGCACTCTACAGTTGGAAAGCCCCTAGAATCAAGAACTTCACGCCCGTGAACTTCTTTAATACATATCTCCATAAATCCTCCTTGAAAAAAGTTTATTCTTTTTTAGTATTTTTTACTCTTTTATAACGAAATATTCATTGGATTTGTGGTAAACTGATATCATATGAAATTGTTCATGTTCTTATTTGTATATGAGATGTTGATGTTAAGATGAACAGTTGGTAAAATAGGTTTGATAAGTTTAGAAACAATAAGGAAAGAGAAGGTTCATATGGGTAAAGTAATCGGAATAGATCTTGGAACAACCAATAGCTGTGTTGCAGTTATGGAGGGAGATAGTCCTACTGTTATCACCAATAGTGAGGGATATCGTACAACTCCATCTGTTGTTGCATTTTCAAAAGATGGAAACAGAATGGTAGGAGATATTGCCAGACGTCAGGCAGCAGTGAATTCAGACAAGACCATATTTTCAATTAAGAGACACATGGGGTCGGATTATAGAAAGAAGATAGATGGGAAGAATTATTCGCCGCAGGAGATTTCGGCCATGATTCTGACGAAACTGAAGAAGGATGCAGAAGGATTTATAGGCGAGGAAGTGACTGACGCGGTTATCACGGTTCCAGCCTATTTTAATGATGCACAGAGACAGGCAACCAAGGATGCAGGAAGAATTGCTGGACTAAATGTTCTTCGAATCATTAATGAGCCAACGGCAGCAGCTCTTGCTTATGGCTTGGATAATGGTCAGGCACAGAAGATTCTTGTATATGATCTGGGCGGTGGAACTTTTGATGTTTCTATTATCGAGATTGGAGATAACCTGATTGAAGTTATGGCTACATCTGGAGATAACCAGCTGGGTGGCGATGATTTTGACGAGAGAATTGTTCAGTACCTTGTAAATCAGTTCAAAGAATCTGACGGGATTAATCTTTCTAAGGATACAGCAGCGATGCAGCGGCTTCGAGAAGAGGCAGAGAAGGCAAAGAAGGAACTTTCTTCTTCTATGAATGCGAACATAAATCTTCCATTCCTTGCGATGGCAAAGGACGGACCTCATCATATGGATGTGAATCTCACAAGACAGAAGTTTGATCAGTTGACATCCGATTTAGTGGATCGGACGATGACACCAGTTGAGAATGCCCTTCATGACGCAGGACTTAGTAAATCTCAAATCGGAATGGTGCTTTTAGTTGGTGGTTCAACAAGAATCCCGGCTGTACAGGATAAGGTTCGTGCCATGATGGGAAAGGAACCATCTAGAAATCTAAACCCAGATGAATGTGTTGCTATGGGAGCAGCAGTGCAGGGAGGAAAGCTTGGAAATCAGCTGATACCAGGTTCGACTGCTTCTGAGATCATTCTGATGGATGTTACGCCATTGTCGTTATCTATTGAAACAGTAGGTGGAGTTTCTAGTAGATTAATTGAGAGAAATACAACAATTCCTACTAGGCATTCTCAGATATTTACTACGGCAGGGAACTTTCAGACATCAGTAGATATCAAGGTCTTTCAGGGAGAACGTAAGTTTACAAGGGATAATAAGCTCTTAGGAAATTTCAAGCTTTCAGGAATTAAGCGTGCCATGGCAGGCACCCCTCAGATTGAGGTTACATTTGATATAGATGCCAATGGTATTGTCAATGTTTCCGCGAAAGATCTTGGGACAGGGCATGAGCAGTCTATCACAATTACATCTAGTTCCAATCTCTCAGAAGAAGAGATTGAGCGTGCAAAGTGGGAAGCAACCATGTATGAGCAGCAGGATGAAGCAAAAGCTGGGCTGATAGAAACGCGTCAGGAGGGAGAAATCGTCTTAGGAAAGACAGATAATCTTCTGAATGAGCATAAGAAGGATTGGGATAAGACACAGAAAAAAGCGATTAAAGCAGATGCCGATTCACTTCGTAAGGCAATTAGCAAGACAAAGCCTGAGAAGATGACAGTGGAGAATGCAGGCGCGATTAAGGAAGCAAAAGAAAAGCTCGAACAGACACTGGCAAGTTTTGGCGTGAGCCTGTAATATGATATGGTTGATTTGAGTTTGTGCCTATGGTATGATAATTTTTATTTCATAGGAATAGAGGGGAATATATGGCAGGATCAACATATGGAAAAATTTTCAGTATTATGACATGGGGAGAATCCCATGGTGCTGGAGTTGGAGTGACAATAGATGGATGCCCAGCAGGGATAGAACTGACGGAAGCAGATGTTCAGATATATCTGAATAGAAGAAAACCGGGACAGTCTCAGTTTACAACACCTAGAAAAGAAGACGATGAAGTAGAGATTCTCTCTGGGGTGTTTGAAGGAAAGACAACAGGTACACCGATTGCTATGATGGTAAGAAATAAGACACAGCGGTCTGGTGATTATTCGGAAATTTCTCAGTATTATAGACCGGGACATGCAGATTATACATTTGATGAGAAGTACGGATTTAGAGATTATCGTGGCGGTGGAAGAAGTTCGGGCAGAGAGACAATTGGTCGTGTGGCAGCAGGCGCTGTGGCAATGAAGTTTCTTCACCAGTTGGGAATTACCGTGAATGCATATGCCAGTGAAATTGGTGGAATTGGAATTGATTATGATAATTTCAATATGGTAGAACGGGATGCCAATGCATTTTCAATGCCGGATAAAGTTGCGGCAGAGAAAGTGGAGGCATATGCCAAGGAGAAGATGGCGCAGGGAGATTCTATTGGAGGCATTATCGAGTGCGTAATCAAAAATGTGATGCCAGCAATTGGAGAACCTGTATTTGATAAACTGGATGCGAATCTTGCAAAGGCAATGCTATCAATTGGTGCTGTGAAAGGCTTTGAAATTGGAGATGGATTTGAGGCGGCAAGAGTAACAGGAAAGATGA
>JAQUVV010000013.1 GCA_028693195.1 Lachnospira sp. | reverse complement strand
AACAGTTAGGATATGCATGTGGACGTAACGATTTGAAGTTAATCTTCACACCACACCTTGTTCCTATGAATCGAGGAATCTTAGTGACAGCTTATGCAAATCTTGCAAAGGATGTGACTTATGAGGATGTAAAGGCAGCATACGATAAGTACTATGCCAATGAGAAGTTCGTGCGAGTATTAGACAAGGATGTGTGCCCAGAGACAAGATGGGTAGAGGGAAGCAACTTTGTAGATGTCGGATTTAAGATTGAGCCAAGAACGAACCGTCTGATTATGATGGGAGCTCTTGATAATCTGGTTAAGGGCGCAGCTGGTCAGGCAGTGCAGAACATGAATCTACTCTTTGGTCTTCCAGAGGATGAAGGTCTTGAGCTTGCTCCAATGTTTCCATAAATTCTATTTGGAAGTGCTGAATAACACATATGAAAGAGATATAAGCTCAAAGTTTAAAATAATATATAAGAAAGGCGGAATCATATATGAAAGAATTTAACATGAATGGTATTAACATCATTGACGGCGGTGTGACTGCAGCAGTAGGATTCAAGGCAGCAGGCATGAACGTTGGAATTAAGAATAATGGGAAAAAGGACATGGCAATGATTTATTCAGAAAAGCCATGCGTTGCAGCAGGTACATTTACGCTGAATAAGGTGTTTGCAGCACCTGTAAAGTGGGATAAGAATATTGTATATAATCAGCAGGATGCTCAGGTTGTTATCGTAAATAACGGTGTAGCAAATGCATGTACAGGTGTAGAAGGTGATCATGCCTGCGAACTAGAAGCAAAGACGGCAGCAGAAGTCCTTGGAATTCCGGAAACATCAGTCCTTCTTGGTTCTACAGGAGTAATCGGAATGCAGCTGCCAATGGAGAAGATTTTAACTGGAATCAAGGAACTTCCAGCAAAGTTGGATGATTCATTAGAGGCAGGAACAGTTGCAGCAGAGTCTATTATGACAACTGATACAAGATCGAAGCAGGTAGCAGTGGAAGTAATGCTTGATGGCAAGAAAGTAACCATCGGCGGTATGTGTAAGGGTGCAGGAATGATTCATCCACATATGGCTACAATGCTTTGCTATGTGACAACAGATGCTGTTGTTGAGAAGAAGACACTGCAGAAGATGATGAGCGGAATTATTGATGATACATTTAACATGATTTCTGTAGATGGAGATACCTCTACCAACGATACTTGTCTGGTTCTTGCAAATGGTTTGGCAGGAAATGCAGAAATCAATGAAGCTAATATGAATGCAGATTATGATTTGTTTGAGAAAGCGTTGTTCTACGTACTCCGCGAACTTTCTAAAAAAATTGCAGGAGATGGTGAAGGCTGTACTTGTCTGTTCGAGGTTCAGGTAAAGGGTGCAGAAAGCAAGGAGCAGGCAAAGATTCTTGCAAAGTCAATCGCTACTTCTAATCTTACAAAATGTGCAATCTTCGGACATGATGCAAACTGGGGAAGAATCCTATGTGCAATGGGATATTCAGGAGCTGATTTAGAACCTGAGAAGGTAGATATATTCTTTGAAAGTGAAGGAGAAAGCCTTCAGATTGTAAAGGATGGAACAGCAACGGATTATAGCGAAGAGAAGGCAACAGAAATTCTATCAAAGAACCCCGTAATCTGTGTGGCAGATGTACATATGGGAACGGAGAGTGCAACTGCATGGGGATGCGATTTAACATTTGATTATGTGAAGATTAATGCAGATTATAGGTCATAAACGACGAAGAGGAGAGAAAAGATGGATATCAACGAAGAATTAAAGAAGGCGCAGATTTTAGTAGAGGCACTGCCATACATACAGAAGTTTAATAGAAAGATTATTATCGTGAAATACGGCGGAAGTGCAATGGTAGATGAAGAATTAAAAAGAAAGGTCATCCAGGATGTTGTCCTTTTGAAATCCGTTGGATTACAGCCAATTATCGTTCATGGTGGTGGTAAGGAAATCAGTAAATGGGTTGAGAAATCTGGCATGGAGCCAAGATTTTTGAATGGTCTTCGTGTAACAGATGAACCAACGATGGAAATCGCGGAGATGGTTTTAAACAAAGTTAATAAGAGTCTTGTATCACTGATTGAACAGCTTGGTGTGAAAGCCTGCGGTATCAGCGGTAAGGATGGTGGCATGTTAAAGGTTGAAAAGAAGCTGTCTGGTGGAGAAGATATCGGATATGTTGGAGAAGTTACAGATGTAGATACCACATTGATTGACTCATTGTTAAAGGATGACTTCGTTCCAGTAATCTGTCCAATCGGTTATGATGATGAGTATCATGCTTACAATATCAATGCAGATGATGCAGCTTGTGCCATTGCAAGAGCAATGCATGCAGAAAAGCTGGCATTCCTGACAGATATCGAAGGTGTATATAAGGATTATAATGATAAGTCTTCTCTGATTTCAGAGTTATCAACAGAAGAAGCAAGAGAACTGCTCGCTGGAGGAACCATTGGTGGAGGAATGCTTCCAAAGCTGAATAATTGTATTGATGCAATCGAAAATGGTGTAAATCGTGTACATATCCTGGATGGCAGAATTCCACACTGTTTATTACTGGAAATCTTCACAAACAAAGGTGTTGGTACAGCGATGCTTTCCAAGGATGCAGAGCGATTCTTTAATACAAATATCTAGAATGTTGATGGGCAAATAAAGAGATATATTTAGTCATATATTAAGAAAGGATGTTTTATATGAATACAGAAAAAATAATTGAAACAGCAGAAGAAAAGCTGATCCACACCTACAATCGTTACCAGATCGTATTGGATAAAGGTGATGGGGTTAAGCTTTATGATACCAACGGCAAGGAATATTTGGACTTTGGTGCAGGTATTGCAGTATTTGCGTTGGGATATAACAACAAAGAATATAATGATGCATTAAAGGCGCAGATTGATAAGTTGATTCATACATCGAATTATTTCTATAATGAGCCAGCAGTACAGGCAGCAGAGGCAATTACAAAGGCTTCAGGAATGGATCGCGTATTCTTTACAAACAGTGGTACAGAGTCTATTGAAGGTGCAATCAAGCTTGCAAAGAAGGTTGCTTACCTAAAGACTGGAAATACAGATCATGAAATAATTGCCATGAATCATTCTTTCCATGGAAGAAGTATGGGAGCTTTGGCGGTTACAGGAAACAAGCATTATCAGGAAGCATTTGGACCAATGATTCCAGGAATTAAGTTTGCGGAGTATAACGATTTGGATAGCGTAAAGGCGCTTGTGAATGACAAGACCTGTGCAATTCTTTTTGAAACAGTTCAGGGAGAGGGCGGAATCTATCCAGCAAAGAAGGAATTTATTGAAGGAGTTCGTAAGCTCTGTGATGAGAAGGGGATTCTTCTGATTCTAGATGAGATTCAGTGTGGAATGGGAAGAACAGGTTCTATGTTTGCATTCCAGCAGTATGGCGTAAAGCCAGATATTCTTACAGTAGCCAAAGCACTTGGCTGCGGTGTTCCTGTAGGAGCTTTCTTGGCAACGGAAGAAGTAGCCAAGGCATTAGTTCCGGGAGACCATGGAACAACTTATGGTGGAAATCCATTAGCCTGCGCTGCAGCAGTAAAGGTATTTGAATTGTTCGAGAAACAGCATGTTTTAGAAAATGTAAAGACAGTATCTACATATCTTGAAGAACAGCTAGACAAGATTGTTGCTGATTACGAGATTGCAACAGATAGAAGAGGTATGGGGCTGATGCAGGGATTAGAGCTTACGATCAATCCAAAGGATGTGATTGCAGCAGCATTAGATAATGGCTTAATTCTTTTCTCAGCAGGAACCAATGTGATTCGTTTTGTTCCACCACTTGTCATTACAAAGTCAGATGTGGATGAAATGATTATCAAGCTAAGAAAGTCGTTAGATTCTGTTCAGTAATCAAGAATGCTGGAGGTTCTGAATGCAGCTCATTGCAAAAAATCATATTATGTAGTATTCTATTACAGCGAAATTGATGCTTGTACATCTATGATTATTTATGTGACTGATGTAAAATGATGTGTCATAGGATTGTAGAGCATATCAGTTTGGCATGGCAATGATATTGTGGATTGCTGTATGATTGAAATGTGATGTACAGGATAAGGAGTAGAATCAGTATGAGATATATAAAAAGAGCGGTAGCATTACTCTTATGTATGGCGACACTTGTGATGTTCGCTGGATGTGGAGAACCAGAGCAGGCGGCAAAGCATTTGAAGGTGGATCAGGAGACTACAGTTACCATATGGTATAATGATGAAAGTTTCCAGCCGTATTTAGAACTTGCTGCAAAGCAGTTTAAGAGTGCCAATGAATTAGTGACATTAAATCCTGTATATGTTGGCTCGGAAGATTATCTGGATATGATATACAATGACAGCATTAAGAATGGCGGAGGACCAGATGTGTTCATGATGTCATCTGATTATGTAGAAAAGGCATACTTAATGGGGCTGATGCTTGAAAATGATTCTTTTAATGACCTGAATGTGAATGAGGTTTATGGAAATGCAGCGGTTACTGCAAGTTCCTACAAGAATAAGCTTTATGGGTACCCAGTTACATTCAATATGCCAGTTATGGTGTATAATACAAAGTATACGGGCGCTATGAATACATTTACACAGTTGAAGGACTATAGCGATAATTATCAGGTTACAGAAGAGAATGCAGAAGTAGAACTTGTTACACAGTGGGATGTTTCCAGTATGTTTATTAATTATGGATTTGGTGGGAGCTATCTGAACTATGGAGGCACTGCATCAGAAGAAAATACTCAGGTGACGGTTGATGATGAGAAGTTAAAGAAAGCAATGACGGAATTCGCAAATCTGAAATCAGCTTTCGGTATAGATCGAACAAAAGTGAATCAAGCAGATTGTGTTGAAATGTTTGCAAATAATAAGCTGCTATATACAATCGTGGATGCGAATCATTTGTCCAAGATTGATATGTCAGGGGTTCAATATGATGTCAGTGCAGTTCCAGCATTGACAGAGGAGCTTCAGACACAGACCATGTCTACGACGACGATGGCAGTGGTCAATCCGTATTCGAAGCAGACGGAGGCAGCCAAGGCGGTTGCGAGAGCACTTTCATATGATTACGCACTAGAGATTGAAGAGACTTCAGGCTATATGTGTGCAAGAGGCGATTATAAGAAGGAAAAGAATCTAACAGCATATGAGAATCTTCATAAAATATATTCTGATTCAAAAGTGAAAGCAAAGTATATTGGAATTGGCGATTTATATATGAGATATGAAATTATGATTCATCAGATATGGGATGGAGCAGATTTGGACACATCTTATAATACATTTAAAACAAATATTGATTACAAATAGAATACATGAATAATTTACCTGCCATTGGTTTATATTAGACATTAGTATATTGCAAAATACGTGTCTAATAGGAGGAACCGATGGTAGGTTTTTTGATTGCAATTTTATCAGGTGCGCTGATGAGCATTCAGGGTGTATTTAATACAGAAGTAACAAAAAGCAGTAGTATATGGGTGGCGGCAGGGTTTGTGCAGATCACTGCATTTGTAACATGCCTGGTAATGTGGTTTGCCACTGGAAGACCGGAGCTGCGAGGATTATTTCATGTTGAACCTAAGATTGCACTGCTGGGTGGTGTGATTGGCGCATTTATTACTTACACAGTGGTTAGAAGTATGTCAACGCTTGGGGTAGCAAAAGCGGAAATTACCATTGTGATTGCACAGATTGCGGCAGCTTATATTATTGAGTTGTTTGGTTTATTCGGAAGCAAAAAGGTAGATTTTTCATGGATGAAACTGCTGGGAATTGCGGTGGCAATCGCGGGAGTGTTCATCTTTAATCTGTGCGGAAATAAAAATGGATGAAATTTCTTTGGGGCACTGCTTATGGAATAAAGTTTGTGCTATAATAAAATGAATCCTATAACAGACCAAGAGAAATGAGGCTAAGAGTGAAAAATCTTATATGATAATTTTTCACTCTACAAGTTTGTACTGCGCACAAACTTGCACCATTAGCTGACTCCTAAAATACAGTCGCAGCATGAGGAGAAAATATGAGCACAATTGTGACATTGAAAAAGGGCGAAGGAAGAACCATTAAGGCAGGAGGCCTATGGGTATTTGACAATGAAATAGATACGATTACTGGAAAGTTTACCAATGGAGAGATGGTGATTGTCCATGATTTTGATGGATATCCTATGGGACAAGGATATATTAACCAGAATTCGAAAATCAGAGTTCGTATGATGACTAGAAAAGATGGACAGGAAGTGAACGAGGAATTTCTTGAGATGCGTGTGAGAAATGCATGGGAGTATCGAAAAACTACAGTAGATACAGCTTCATGTCGTGTTATATTCGGAGAAGCGGATTTCCTTCCAGGGCTTGTAATTGATAAATACGAAGATGTGTTAGTAGTTGAATGTTTGACACTTGGTATGGAACAGTTCAAGGTACAGATTGTAGATTTGCTTAAGAAGGTTATGGAGGAAGATGGTATCCATATCCGTGGTGTGTATGAGAGAAGTGATGCCAACGAACGAATCAAGGAAGGGCTTGCGAAACATAAGGGATTCATTGGAGAGGAATTTGATACCAATGTAGAAATTACTGAAAATGGTGTCAAGTACATGGTGGATGTTGTGAATGGCCAGAAGACGGGATTCTTCCTGGATCAGAAGTACAATCGTCTTGCTATGCAGCGTATCTGTAAAGGGAAAAAGGTATTAGACTGTTTTATACATATGGGAACATTTGCTTTGAACGCCGGAATCGCAGGAGCATCCGATGTAACAGGTCTGGATATTTCAGAGTATGCAGTGATGCAGGCTACAGAGAATGCAAAGAGAAATAACCTGTCAGATACGGTACATTTTCGTTGTGCAAATGTATTGGACGAACTTCCAAAGCTGGCACAGGCAGGAGAGAAGTATGATGTTGTAATCTTAGACCCACCTGCATTCACCAAGTCAAAGGAAGCGACGAAGAATGCAATCAAGGGATATCGTGAGATTAATATGAAGGGATTGAAGTTGGTGAAAGATGGAGGTTACTTGGCAACCTGTTCATGCTCCCACTTTATGACAGAGGAACTTCTGGCTAAAACAGTGAAGGAAGCAGCCAAGGCAGTACATAAGCGTCTTCGTCAGGTAGAGTTTCGAACACAGTCACCTGACCATCCAATCCTTTGGGCAGCAGCAGAAAGCTATTATTTAAAGTTCTATATTTTCCAGGTTGTGGATGAGAAATAGGGGATGAAAATGGAGTACTAAAATCATTGAAGTTCGCTGATACCATTTTGGCTTTTCAACGGTTGCGTTGGGGCGAAGTAAAACTTAGACTGTCAGCATGTATAAGAGATTGATTACATTTAATGTTCTTGGTTTATATGTAGATATAAAATTGGATAAATAAACTTTGAGTGAAATTAAAAGTTCACATAGAGGTATATATGGAATGATAAAACCCCAGTACAATATTCGTATTGGGGTTCGTTTTATACAGTATCAATATTGTTTTGTAAACAATACATAAGCTTGTACAGTCCAGATTGGTAAGTCTTCTTGAAATCAATTGGTTTGTAATTCATGCCAGACAAAGCGATGGCGGCCGATTGAACATTACTACATTTACTCATTGGGTATAACGAAAAGGCCAAGGAAAGTTGAGTACCTGAAAATGTATATATACTTTCTGCATCTGCATTAGGGAAAAGCCAAGATATAAGATTGTTTAAAGGCGTTTGCATGGGTATAATTGTCTTTTTGTATTCTGATAAAGCTTCAACTGAGACATTGTTTTCAATTAGTGTAAATAAAAGCGAAAAAAGATCAAGGAAGCGAGTATGATTTAATGTGCTTTCAGTCCAAATGCTGGATATTTCTAGTAATGTATATTTCTTTTCTTTGTGGTATGAGCCAATTAATTCATTAGAATAGCTATCAAACTCCTGAATAATCATCGATAATAATATTTCATCTTTTGTTTTAAAATATTTATATATATTCGGTCTGGTGAAGTTTGTATACTCCGAAATTGCTGTGAATCTCCAATTGGTAGCTACTTAGAATAGAATATTACAACAGTATACATATGATTACTGATCCGTGTACACATTTATGTGGTTATTACGGGTAAACAAAGTGGTTTCACTCTAATTTTAAAGTGTGAAACCATTTTTATGACAAAATACGGTCAGTTTCAATTCGAAAAAAAACTTGACTTCAAATTATTATTCGGGTAAAATAATTTTCTATAAAAAGAATATATAAATTAATAGGACAATAAATGTTACCTTTCCACTGTCAGACGGAAGGGGATGTTTATTGTCCTTTTTTGTTGCAAAGGAAGGAGCATTTATGATTATTACAATAAGCAGAGAGACCGGAAGCGGTGGTCACACGATTGGTAAGATGTTGGCTGAAAAGCTTGGGTATCAGTTTTATGACAAAGAAATTATTGATGAGGTAGCAAAAGAAATGGGGGTATCCTCACAAGTAGTAGAAGAAAACGGAGAGACTATGTCAGAGCAGACTTATATAGATCTGGCAAGTGGATTCATTCCATTTTCAAGAAAAGAAAAAATTCCCTTTGAAGAAATTAGAAAGAAGCAGGATAAGTTGATTTTGGATATTGCACAAAGAGGAAACGGTGTTATTGTTGGTCGCGGGGCAGATTTTATCTTGCGAGATAGAGAAGATGCGTTTCATGTCTTTGTTCATGCAAATATGGAACATCGTGTCAAAAGAGTTCAGCGACATGATGGAATTGAGAATCAAGCTGAAAGAATTGAGAGAGAATTGAAGGTGAAAGATCGTTCAAGGGAAATGTACTATCAATACTTTACAGGTAGAGAATGGGGCAAGGTTACGAACTATAATTTTACCATTGATGTTGGAAGATATACAAAAACACAATGTGTTGAATTGATCGTTGATGCGCTCGAAAAAATGAATGGAGAAAAGAATCATGCCTAAGACAAAAGGACAGTCAATATTTTTTACAGCAATTACAGCATGGATGATGGTCTATGTGATGACCTTGTATAATACAGTGCTAGCAATGGGAACCTTTACAAATTACACATTTCTAATTGCATTAAAAGGAATGTGGATTGAGTATATCATCATCTTTTTACTTGCTTATTTCGTTTCTGGCAGGATTGCAAAATATTTCGCATTCCGAGTAGTTCAGCCAGGAGACAGACCAATTTTTATCATCTTTTCGATACAGATATTTACAGTGGTAGCACAGGTGGCATTTGCCAGTATTATTGGAGTTTATCACGGATATGGTTTTACAAGTAATTTCATTCCGGATTATTTCATTACATACTGTAAAAATTTTGTAATGGCACTTCCATTACAGTTATTTATTGTAGGACCTTTGGCAAGATTGATTTTTAGATGTATTTTTCTCAAAAAACAAAAGAAGACTTATTTTAATACAAACGAAATCCAGGAAATTGATGAAAAAATAATTGAACAGACAATTGAATAATGAAGAACAGACAAAAATGGAATCATACAATTATATTTTGTTTTTAGCAATTATATTATTAGGAATGAGTGCAATTTAATAAGAAAAACTTATTGAAAAGTATAAGAAATAAAATTGATTCGATTCAAAATTTTCAATATACTAGATACAAAAGGAAAAGGCTACAAACGGATTTTTGTTAGCGAAAACAGCAATGAAAAAACAAAAAAGTTTTAGTCCTAACTTGACAGAAGCATATCCCAATTGGTGGGGAGGACTTCCTATGCCAGTCTACACATTTTTAGAGGAGTATGATTTTGCTGGCAAGACGATTATTCCCTTTAAATGATGATGAGACAGTGCACTAGCGAAGAAAAATATCTTTCAAATTTTCCAAAACCTGATATGGTACGAACAGCCGACCACGGCCTTTTCCAAGGTCAATGGTTGGCTTGTTTTCTCCGTGGTAATCAGAACCACCAGAAATCAACAAGTTATATTCCTTGGCGAGCTTACGCATCTGTGCTTCTTCACCCATGGAATATGTGGAGTAGATGGCTTCTAAAGCTACAATGCCGGCATCTTTCAAGTAATCCATGAGCTTATGCATAGCATCGTTTCCAAGATGATATAGAACAGGGTGGGCAAGAATTGCGATACCGCCAGCCTGCTGAATCAATTGAACAGCTTTTGCTGGATCAAGTTTCTTTCGTGGTACATAGCAGGGACCATGGTCTCCGATATATCGTTCAAATGCTTCGTTACGGCTCTTGATGAAACCTTTGTTTAAGAGATAATCAGCAAAGTGCGCACGAGTTAATACTGCATCTGGATAGGATGCAACCAGCTCGTTGTAATCAACTGGAATTCCAATTTCCTGAAACTTCTCACACATGATTTCATTTCTGTGGTTTCTAACATTCTGTAGTTCAGTAAGTTCTTTCTTGAAATCTTCATTCATATAATCAATATATAATCCCACAATATGAATCTCTTTTGTATCAAAAAATGTACTTAATTCCACACCAGGTATGACTTCTAATCCGGCCGCTTGTCCAGCTTTCATAGCTTCTGGAACACCATCCAGGGTGTCGTGGTCTGTAAGCGCCATAGCTGAAAGCCCGTAAGCAACAGCTTTATGAACTAATTCTGTTGGGGTGTCGGTTCCGTCGGAAAATGTTGAGTGTACATGCAGGTCGACAGCGCGATTTGAGATTGTTGATTCCATATATATATCCTTTCGAGATAGAAAATATCTTTGTTTATAAATTTATATGTTACAAAATCCATGAAAGTTGGATTGACAGGTGATTTGTAATATACAAATCAATATAAGCATAATCTCTCTTTGAATATTCGTCAAATATATGTTGCGTTATGAAAAGAAAATTAGTAGATAGAAACATTTACCATATAAATTTAATCATTTTTTAATTGTATTTTGTTTCGGAAAAGTATAAAATAAAATTCAAATACGTTAATTAAGGAGTTTTTCAATGCGAAAGAAATCACATGTATCATTGTCAATTTATTTGGTGAACGCCATGGACAGTCAGCTTTTAGAAGAACATAAGAAGGCATTTATCATGGGAAGCATTCTTCCAGACTGCAAACCCTCTTTTGTGACTACAAAGCACAATATGACTGAAACCTTTGAAATGGTATGTGAAGCAATTTCACAGCTGACCAATGCGTCAGATGAGGATTTTCGCAGAATTTCAACAGCTTATTGCAGAAAGCTTGGAGAGGTTACACATTATCTGGCAGATTATTTTACATTTCCACATAATGAAGTGTTTGATGGAAATATTAGAGAACACTGTAGTTATGAGAAACATTTAAAGTTTGCATTAAGAGAATACATAGCTGGGGATGATATTCAGATTCCGGAGGAAGGCACATTTACATCAACAAGAGAATTGTTAGATTATGTGAGAAGCTACCATAGACAGTATCTGGCTACAAGTAAGAGCGTAGAATCAGATTGTAGATATATTGTAAGACTTTGTTATACAGTTGTTGTAGGGATTCTTGTACTTATGAAACAGAATCGCATGGAGATGGCAGTAGCATAAGCTGGAATTGAGAAAATGGTAAAGCTCAAGAAACAGGAGGTTGATATGGCAGAGAGAGAGCTGGTTGTAGGTGGATTTTATAGACATTTTAAGGATAAGCTGTATCAGGTACGAGGGATTGCATATCACTCAGAGACTAAGGAAAAGATGGTGGTCTATCAGGCGTTGTATGGTGACTATTCAATGTATGTTCGTCCATTCGATATGTTTATGAGAGAGGTTGATCATTACAAATATCCAGATGTGGAACAGAAGTATCGGTTTGAACAGGTGAGTCTAGAAACATTGAATGAGAAATCTGAAGCAGAGATAAAAGTTCATGTTGAAGAGAAGTTGGCAGACCGTGTGACAGAGGATGGAGTGATTGATGGGAGACTCCTTCGTTTTCTAGATGCAGAGAATTTCAATGAGAAGTTGAATGTATTGACTTATTTGAAATCAGGTCTGGATGATAGAATCATAGATGCTATGGCAGCATCCATGGATGTCGAGGTGCCGGCAGGTTCTATAGAGGAACGATATCGTTCGCTGCGAAGTGTGATTATGGCACATTCGAAGTATGAATGTACAAGATTAAGAAAGTAATTGGAAAATGAACAACTGAATTTTATTGATATGAATGGGTAAGTATCATATGAAAAGATTGTAAAGGTTGATTATTCATGGGTAACAGATATTAGGATTTGGAGGGTTATGGATGGCGATGGAAGAAAAGAATTTTACTAAGGTGACACCAGCAATTAGGCACCTTGCAGATAAGTGTAAAGAGAACAGTAAGATTGACCATACATTGTATGATAAGTATGAAGTTAAGAGAGGTTTGAGAGACCTGAATGGAAAAGGTGTTCTGACCGGTCTGACAGAAATATCAGAAATCAAAGCGGCGGAGGTCGATGCAGAGGGAGTTTCTCATCCATGTGATGGAGAACTGTTCTATAGAGGAATTAATGTAGAGGATATTATTGCTGGATTTACAAAGGATAAGCGGTTTGGTTTTGAAGAGACGGCATATCTTCTCATATTTGGCGAGATGCCAGGAGAACAGGAATTAAAGGAATTTAATAAATTATTGGGAGACTACCGTTGTATCCCACCGAATTTTGTTCGAGATATTATTATGAAGAAGCCAAGCAAGGACATTATGAACGCCCTTGCAAGATGTGTATTGATGCTGTATTCCTATGATGATAAGGCAGATGATTTAAGTATCCCGAATGTGGTAAGGCAAAGTCTTCAGTTGATTTCACAGATGCCTTTGCTTGCAGTATACAGTTATCAGGCATATAAGCATTATTATATGGGCGGAAGCCTGATTATTCATGAACCAGATCTAGAACTGTCAACAGCAGAGAATCTGTTGCATCTCTTACGTGATGATGGAAAGTATACTCCGTTAGAAGCTGAGATATTGGACATCGCTTTGGTGCTTCATGCAGAGCACGGCGGAGGAAATAACTCTACATTTACAACACATGTGGTAACATCATCTGGTACAGATACATATTCAGCTGTTGTCTCATCGCTTGCATCATTAAAGGGGCCTAAGCACGGTGGTGCGAATATCAAGGTTGTGAAGATGTTCGAGGATATTAAAGAACATGTAGAGAACTGGGATAATGAAGAGGAACTGACAGCTTATATTGATCAAATTCTTCATAAGGGAGCATTTGATAAGACCGGACTTGTCTATGGAATGGGACATGCTGTGTATTCGTTATCCGATCCACGAGCTAGAGTATTCAAGGGCTTTGTTGAAGAATTATCCATTGCCAAGGGAATGCAGAAGGAATATAAGCTCATGGCAGATGTAGAGCGAATTGCTGCGAAGCTGATATCAGAAGAGAGAAAGATTTACAAGGGTGTTAGTGCCAATGTGGATTTCTATAGTGGCTTTGTATATGAGATGTTAGGACTTCCTAAGGAATTGTTCACACCACTGTTCGCGGTTGCAAGAACAGCTGGGTGGAGTGCACATCGCTTGGAAGAACTGATGAACTGTAAGAAGATTATTCGTCCTGCATATCGAAATGTATGTGATAGAAAGACTTATGTTCCACTTTCAGAGAGAATTGAAGAAGAAAAGTAAGAATATATTTATAGCTTCGGAAAAAATTTTTCGAAGCTATTTTTGATTTGTTGGAAATTGACAGACAATTATGATTGGTGTGATGAATTTGTGGATAACTAAAGTCGAGTTTTGTTGAATTAAGTAAAAATGTGCATAAAGCTGTGGATATTGTGGAAAAATACTGTTTCTTCTATGGTTTATTGCATATCCCTCAAATCCGTGGTATATTTTATTTATATACGAAAAAAGCAGTAGAAAGGCGGCTAAAGGCATGAATATAGTTGTATTAGCAGGCGGAACAAGTACAGAAAGAGATATTTCATTATTAACAAGTACGAAGGTGTGTGAGTCCTTACGAAGAAATGGACATCATGCGAATATGATAGATGTATTCCTTGGAACAGAGGAGTACGCAGATGCAGAAAGTTTCTTTTTAGATCAGAATGATTTAGAGGAACTTGGAGCAAAATTGGCAGAACAGTCTAAGAACATTGCGAAGTTAGAGAAGGAAAGAAATGCGAAATCGGAAGGATTCTTTGGAACAAAAGTATTGGAATTCTGTAAGGCAGCAGATATTGTATTTATGGGACTTCATGGAGCAAATGGTGAAGATGGTAAGATTCAGGCAGCATTTGATCTTATGGGAATCAAGTATACAGGTACAGGATATTTAAGCAGTGCCATCAGCATGGATAAGGAATTGACAAAGAAGGTTCTAATTGCAGAAGGAATTCCTATGCCAAAGGGTGTTTGCTTAAAGAAGGGACATAAGATTGAATATGCACCATTGCCATGTGTTGTAAAGCCATGTTGTGGTGGTTCTAGCGTAGGTGTGTATATCGCGAATACAGAGGATGAGTTTAATCAGGCAGTGAAAGACGCATTTGAATATGAAGATCACATTTTAGTGGAAGAGTATGTGAAGGGAAGAGAATTCTCAGTTGCAGTTGTCAATGGCCGTGCGCTTCCAGTTGTGGAGATTGTTCCTCATGATGGATTCTATGATTATGAGAACAAGTATAAGGATGGTGCTTCAGACCATATCTGTCCAGCGAATATTCCAGAGGAACTGTCAGACCAGATGAAGAGATGGGCTGAGAAGGCATGTGAAGCCGCAGAGGTATATCCATATGGCAGAGTAGATGAGCTTGTGAATGAGGATGGAGAAATCTATTGCTTGGAAATTAATACGCTTCCAGGAATGACACCGAACAGTCTGATTCCGTTAGAGGCAGCAGCAGAAGGAATGTCTTATGATGAGCTGACACAGCATTTGATTGATATTTCGATGGAAAAGTATATCTAAAGTCTGAAAATGTTTCAAACGGAGACAAGATACATTTATAAATATATAGGAAATGAATAAATAGGATTGGGCAATAGGTGGAAGCATGAAGGGTATGACCATTGAAGCCATGACCAGAGCCTGCAATGGCGTGTATCATGGAGATAAAAGCCTGCTTCAGAATGAAGTGGATAGCATTACAACAGATAGTAGAACGGTAAGTGAAGGGGCATTGTTCATTGCAATTAAAGGAGAACGCAGCGATGGACACAAGTTTATTTCTGGCTGCTTCGAGCAGGGAGCAATATGCTGTATCTCTGAGAATGTATTGGAAGGGGAAACGCGTCCTTATATTCAAGTACAATCTTCACTACAGGCACTCAAGGATTTGGCAGAGCTATATAGAAGTAATCTGAATGTGAAAGTGATTGGCATTACCGGAAGTGTTGGAAAGACCAGCACGAAGGAAACCATTGCGGCAGTGCTTTCTACAAAATATAAAGTTCTAAAGACACAAGGAAATTTCAATAATGAAATCGGGCTTCCACTGACAGTTTTTCGTTTGGAGGAAGATGATGAGATTGCAGTGCTTGAGATGGGAATCAGTGATTTTGGCGAGATGAGCAGACTTGCTAAGATTGCAAAGCCGGATGTGTGCGTGATTACGAATATAGGATTGTGTCATCTGGAGATGTTAAAGACCAGAGATGGAATCTTAAAGGCGAAGACAGAAGTCTTTGATTATATGAATCCAGATGGACTTGTGATTTTGAATGGTGATGATGATAAGTTAATTACCGTGAATGAGGTTCATGGTAAAGCGCCATTATTTTATGGGATTAAGAACAGAGAGAATACATATGCAGAGGATATCCAGAATCTTGGACTTCTTGGTATGAAATGCACCATGAAGAATGTACCTGTATTAGAAGGAAAGAATACATTTACTGTGGACATTCCAGTTCCTGGCTATCATATGGTATATAATGCACTGGCAGCAGCGGTAGTCGGCGCAGAGCTTGGGCTTACTTCTGATGAAATCGTCAGAGGATTGGCTAACTTGGAAACCATTGCTGGAAGAAATCATATCATCAAGACGGAGGATTTTGTGATTATTGATGACTGTTATAATGCTAATCCAGTGTCAATGAAGGCATCCATTGATGTTATTGATACCGCAGTTGGACGGAAGGTATGCATTCTGGGAGATATGTTTGAACTGGGAAAGAATGAGAAGCAGCTACACTTTGATGTGGGAGAATATCTGGGAACAAAGTCAATTGATGTACTGTTGACAGCTGGAGAACTGGCAGAGTCTATTGCTGAAGGTGCAAAGGATTACATGAATACACATTATGGTTCCTATGAATGTGAGGTGCACTCCTATGAAACCAGAGATGAGCTTCGACAGGAATTAAAGAATATGCTTCATAAGGGAGACAATATTTTAGTAAAGGCATCACATGGAATGGAATTTCCAAAGGTGGTAGAGGATTTACAACATTTATTTCAATCGTAAAAGGGAGATGAGCAGATGAAGAAGAACATGAAGAATATTGTGGCACTATTTCTTGTGTCAATTATGGTAATGGCAGCAGTTGGATGCGGAAAGGCAACACTGCAAGGCAACTGGAGCGGAACATCTTCAGACGGAACAGAGGTTACATTTGAATTCAATCAGGACGGTAATGGAAACTATAACATGGGTGGAATCGCATTAAGTACCACATATAAGACGGAAGGTGATCAACTGACGGTTACAACATCGTTTTTAGGACAGCAGAAGGATACAGTCTATACATATACAATCAAGGGAAGTACGTTGACACTGAATACATCCGGTGGAGAGACAATTACGTTGAAGAAAGATAAGTAAATGTAGCTGGAAGAATATAATATCAATAAATATAGTACAAAACCGGTCTTTGGTGGTTAGAGAAATAATCTGACAGCAAAGATCGGTTTTTTATTTACAATAAATTTGAATTTATTTTAAATTTTTACTTTACATCATTGCGTACATATGTTAATATACATTTATAGAAAAGATATCTTTTATAATCTAACAGCGAAAGCTGTTTTCTGGTTTATACCAGTCAATAATACATGAATATGTATTTCAACAAGTTTTATCAAGTTTAATCCCGGGAAATCAACAAGCAACAAATCACAGAACATTTTTTATTAATTAGGAGGGCTTTTTATGCATGATATTATTGAGCGCAAAGGTGATATAAGTACGTTGCCATTATGCATAAAATAATACATTGATTTTTTCGTTTTTATCAATTATGATTTCAGATATTAATCGATGCCAGAAAGCCTTCTTGTTGTCCAAAGTGAGCGATTCATAAACATCTTTCCAATCATCAGGAAGTGCAGGTATTATATGCTTAACATTGGATTGATTGCGTAGATTTGCAATCTCTGCCATAAGCTCAAATCTCTTATCTTTATATTCGGAGAAGGAATAATCTCCAAGTTCATATCGGTCACCAATACGTTTCAATTTAAGTTCAAGATTTTTGATTTTATTCTGATTATCATCATTTAAATTCTCTTTTAGAGAAATATTATGTTCTTCAATGATGGAATTAAGATTTTTAAACAAATAAGATTCGATTTTCTTTTCACTTAAGTTCATTCCAGGACAATCTGGGCGGCGCATATCGAGATGAGCAGAACATGAATAAAAGTTGTTATATTTTTTTACATTGTCGCGCTTGCGAGTCCAGACGTTTACACGGCCAACCATTCGAGAACCACAATATCCGCAAGTGCATAATCCAGAAAAAATATATACCCTATCGGAATGCTTAGTTGTTCTGGTTTTCTTTCGCATACTTTCAGTTATAATATTATGCTGCTCTTGTGTAATATAAGAAGGACAAGAAGAGCCGCCGTGAGCATTTCCACAGTAAGCAGTATTGTTAAGAGTCTTCCAGCATACAGATGTAGCCATCCTGTGCCCGTGATTAGAAGCGGCAATCACAGCAGCGGAAATACTAAAAGTATTCAGATACGTTTCAAAAATTGCATTGACAACATCACGCTTTGTTTCGTCGATGACAAGCTTTTTATTTATGAGCTTGTATCCGAGTGGAGGTCTTCCACCTAAAAAGTTTCCCTGTGCTCTACGATATTCGACGCTGTCTCTAGTCCTTTCAGATGTGCGGTCTGCTTCAGCTTGCGCAACGGACAGCATTATATTAACCTTAAATACTCCGCTGGATGTTTCGGTTTCGTAATCTTCCCAGATGGCTCTCCATGGGACCTTATATTGGTCTAATATAGATTGTACTTCGTAGTAATCTGCGACCGAACGGAACCATCTATCCAGCTTCGTGAACAGTATTATATCTATGCTTCCATCCATGCAGTCGTTCATAAGTTTCAGGAGCGCTGGACGTTTTTTATATTTTTTTCTTGCGGATATCCCTGCATCGTTGTATATCTCTGCGATTTTAATTTTGTTCTTTTTACAATATTCTTTCAAGGAATCCAATTGATTATCGACGGATAATCCATTTTTTTGCTGTTCGCGAGTAGATACTCGTACGTAGATGGCTGCTCTTTTCATATAAGCCTCCTTAAATATTAATTTTTGGTATAAGAATAGCACCTATACAAGTAGATGCTAAAATGTTATAATATGATTTGCTAGGATCGTATTATGTTGGCTGGCATCCGGCTCGTAGTACATCTTTAATTGGCTCTTGCGTTACCAGCGCAGGAGCTTCTTTTTAGTTTGGATTACATACACCACAAGGTTTGTACCCTTGTTGGGTTAAATTATCATATGTGCTTGTCAATGACAATTTATTGCTTTCATTCATATTTTTTACTGTACGGCAAGTTGGTTTATGGAATACGCCTGTACTTGTATTTATAATATATGTTTTTTCAGCAGTAGTAGGTGCTTCAGTTGGTGCCTGAGTTGCTTGTTCTGTCTGAACTATGACAGGAGCCTCTGTTTTAACCTCTGTGATAGGCTCTGTTGCAGTAACAGGAGCCTCAGTTGTCTGTTGCTCTGTTTCTTCGACTTGTTCTGTTGATTCAGATGTATTTTCAGTTGTATCTGTTTCAGTTTCATGCTCTGATGCAATAGACTCTGATGGTGGTTCGTTTTCATTTTTTGTCGTTTTGCTTGTACTACTAAATGCTCCAATGCTAATTAACAGTAGCAATCCTAATGCAATGGTAAAAATCCATTTCTTACCTTTCATCATATCTTTCTTACATGTCCATAAATAAATAATTCCAAACAATGGGATAACAACACATAAAATTATAAATGGAATTGAAGGACTTTTTTTACTTATAGCTGGAGCTTCTCCATTCAGTATATATCCATCATCTGTTGCCGATTTTATAATATTATCAGATAATATTTTTTGTTGCTGGAATTCATGTAGATAATTCTTATATTTCAAAGCTACATTAAAAGTTAATCCAGCAAGTGCCAAAAATAATATACCGACTGGCATGATAAATGTAGCAATAATAGCAATCAAGGATGATATTACAATAAAAATATTTGAATAGGTTTGAAGCTGCTTAGGTGTAAATGGACTTTTTCCTATTAAAACTTGATTATGTTCAATGTCATAGCTGATATTTGATTTGTTTTTGTTCTTATTATTTTTAGGTGTTTTATTATTACCTGTGTTTGCAGATGATCCATATGGAGATGTAGATGAATCTCCGGAAGATTTGCCTCCACCAGAAATATTCTGGTAATACATACCTGTTCCAGGTATACCAACGGACGACGTCTTTCTACCACTTGAATTAACTGTATGATGGATTCCTTTTTCGCCTACAGTTACGCCTACACTTTTCTTATTTACATTTACTTTTACGCCTGGTGCTACTTTAAAGCTTTTTCTAAATCGTATACCCATGTTATTTTCCTCTCTTAGGTTTTATTGTTGTTCGGGCAATATTATTATGATCCTAATGGGTTTCCATAAATTACCATCAAAAAATATTTGAATTTTTAACAATATTCTATTTACAAGATATACTGAGCTGACTGACAATGTAAATAGAGATACATGTACCTCCAACATAATGAGGAGGAAATTAAAATGAAAAAGATTAGTAATAGTACTTATGTTAAGGCAGTTATTACAATGATGCATTCGATTCATAGGAATAGTGATTTGCAAGCAATTTATAATTTCGTATATGACCTTTACATGAAATGATTTTATTGGGGATATAGGCGCTTATGCGTCCATATCCTTAATCGTAGACTTTTCATTCCGTGATATACAAACAGATTGAACTATGTTATCATATCATGGTTGTAGCACCAACACTGGCAACAGAAAGGTGGTGCAAGATGAGTCCAATTCTTACTTTTTACATTGCTGTCATGGCAGGTGTGGTTTTCCACCTCATCTGTAAATGGTTGGACGGCAATAGATAAATACAACCAGCCTACATAAAGAAACCCCCTAGGTGTACCAGACCTAGGGGGTTTTGTTGTTGCTTGGTGCAACGATGAACCAATTCTTACTTTATTGCCTACAAGTATATTAGCATAGGCAATCCATAAATTCAACACCCTAGGATATAATTTTATTCTTTTTTCTTCCTGGTTTCTTCATGGTGAATATCCAAATATTTTTTAATAAGATGGTCAATATGATCAATATCCTCTTCGTCAAGTTTTGCAATCCACTTTATTAGTTCAATGTGCAGACTATTTTCACCACGCATGATCCAATCTATTCGCTCCGAAAATGATTTCTCTACATGATGAAACATTTCTCCTTCGCCAGTGGTCAGCCAGATGAAGTCCACTTGGAATTCTCGGCAGATAGATTTTATCATGCGCTCAGTAACATTGTTTTCTCCGCGTTCAATCTTGCTCAATGCACTTTTTCCAATACCAAGACGCTCACCAAACTTATCTAATG
>JAQUVV010000012.1 GCA_028693195.1 Lachnospira sp. | reverse complement strand
GATTATGGTAAGTTTGCATTACATCTTCTTCCATCAGGCGTTTTCTATAATCATACAACAAGTGTTATTGGAAATGGTGTTGCATTGAACATTCCTTATCTCGTAAAGGAATTAAAGAGCCTTACAGATAGAGATGTACCGATGCCTAAGATTTTAGTATCTGACAGAGCACAGATTCTTATGCCTTATCATGTAGACTTTGATACATATGAAGAGGCAAGACTTGCAGGTAAGTCATTCGGCTCAACAAAGTCAGGAATTGCACCATTTTACTCAGATAAATATGCAAAAATCGGTTTCCAGGTAAATGAGTTATTTGGTAACGAAGATGAATTAAAAGATAAAATCGCAAATGTTGTTACATTGAAGAATGTAATGCTGGAGCATTTATATCACCAGCCATTATTAAATGTAGACGACATTTTCAATACATTAATGGAATATAAAGAAATGATCGCACCTTATGTGACAGATACTTCAAAGTTCTTGTCAGATGCGTTAAAGGATGGAAAGAAGATTCTTTTAGAAGGACAGTTAGGTTCATTAAAAGATCCAGATCACGGAATCTATCCAATGGTTACATCTTCATCTACACTTGCTCCATTTGGTGCAATTGGTGCTGGTATTCCAGCAGCATCTATCCAGGAAGTTGTTACTGTTGTGAAGGCATACTCTTCAGCAGTAGGAGCAGGCGCATTTGTCAGCGAAATCTTTGGAGATGAAGCACAGGAATTAAGAGTTCGTGGTGGAGACGGTGGAGAGTTCGGTGCCACGACAGGACGTCCTCGTCGTATGGGCTGGTTCGATGCAGTTGCTTCTCGCTATGGCGTTAGAATGCAGGGTACAACAGAAGTTGCACTGACTGTTATCGACGTACTTGGCTACCTTGATGAGATTCCAATGTGTGTTGGCTATGAAATTGATGGTAAGGTTACTAGAGATTTCCCTACAACTCCAGAACTTGAGAAGGCAAAGCCAGTATTGAAGACATCCCCAGGATGGAAGAGTGAAATCAGAGGAATTACAAAGTATGAAGATCTTCCAGTAGAATGTAGAAACTACATCGAAGCAATTGAGCAGGAAATTGAAGCTCCAATTACGATGGTATCCAATGGTCCAGGAAGACATGAAATTATTCACAGAGTAAGTAACTACGGAAAGTAATATAAGACATTGAAAGGGGCTGTTGCACGGGTTCATACATTTACGTTACGTATGTCCTGTTGTGGCAGCCCTTTGTGATGAGGTGGAGAGTGAATTATGAAATTAGAGAAATATTTTGATCATACGATTTTGAAAGCAGATGCAACCACAGAGGAAGTAGAAAAAATCTGTGATGAGGCAGTAGAATATGATTTCGCATCTGTATGTGTAAATAGTGCATATACCAGATTGGTAAGCGAAAAACTGAATGGAAGCACAGTTTCAACCTGCGTGGTTGTTGGATTTCCATTAGGGGCTATGAGTAGTGTGGCGAAAGCGGCAGAGACAACTTGTGCCGTAAAAGACGGTGCAGATGAAATCGATATGGTGATTGCAGTTGGCGCTCTAAAGGAAGGTGATTTCGAATATGTATTACATGATATAAAGGAGGTTCGCTCTGCATGTGAGGGGAAAGTCTTGAAGGTGAATATTGAGACTTGTCTGTTGACAGATGAAGAAAAGATAAAAGCCTGCCAGCTTGCAGTGGAAGCAGGGGCAGACTTTGTAAAGACATCAACCGGTTTTTCAACGGGAGGTGCAACGATTCAGGATGTGGCACTGATGAAGAAGACTGTAGCTGGCAAGGCAAAAGTCAAAGCATCTGGCGGAATCAGAGATTATGCAACAGCCTCTGCAATGATCGATGCAGGTGCAGACAGACTTGGTACCAGTGCAACAATTAAAATCGTAGAAGGACGTACTGTATAAGAATACATAGTGTATATTGGTTAATTGTCTGAGTTTCGTTTGGATAGAATCTTATAAACCAGCATGATTGCATATGCAACAACTGGAAGAACGATATCCGTGAAAATCAGTCCAGGGAAAAGCTGACGGCATACGTCGTTGTTAATTAATGCGACAATGAGGGTTGTAATTAAAAGCATTCCCCATAATATAACGATTGCAAGAGCGGAAATCCGCTTCCATGTTTTTTTGTTCAAAGGGTGACCTCCTGATTCAAAATATGTGATTTTAGTGTTGCTTCTGCAAATATGTGATTATATATCTTATAGGCAGAGATAACAGTAAGTATATATATACCACATTTTCAGGAGAAGTGGAATCATTCTGTTTCAATTCTTCCGAGAAAGTTGTACAATGAAAAAACGAAATAGAAATATACGCAAATATTGTGCAAGGAACATTTTGTTCCTTTGCAGACCAAAGTTTGCGGGGCGCAGCAAGAATGGAGATTAATATGATAAAGAATATACTTGATTATCTGGAACGTTCTACAGAACAGTTCCCAACAAAATATGCAGTTGAGGATCAGAACATATCCATGACTTACCAGGAGCTTTCAGAGATGTCAGACCGAATCGGTGCTGCATTGACTTCTGTTGTAAAGCCAAAGTCACCAGTGCCTGTCTATATGGATAAGAGCTGTCATGCCTTGGCATTATTTATGGGGATTGTGAAGGCGGGATGCTTCTATGTCATGTTAGATCCGTCTCATCCTGCAAGCAGAATTGACATGATTCTTGATACACTTGGAGCAGAGGTGTGCTTTGTGACGGAGAAGACCACAAAGAAAGCACAGGGACTGGCGTTCTCAGGAAAGCTTTTGGATTCAGAAGAATATATGAATCATGAAATCACTGTAGAAGAGAAAAAGAAGCTGGAGAAGATCCGTAGAAATGCATTGGATATTGATCCGCTCTATTCGATCTTTACATCAGGTTCCACAGGAACTCCAAAGGGGGTTGTGGTCAATCACAGATCAGTCATTGACTTTATTGAAGTGTTTACTGAAACATTTGGAATTACCAGTGATGATGTGATTGGTAATCAGGCACCATTTGATTTTGATGTGTCAGTAAAGGATATTTATTCTACATTAAAGAGTGGTGCGACCATGGAGATTATTCCAAAGACGTATTTCTCATTCCCTACGAAGCTGTTAGATTATCTGGATGACAGAAAGGTGACAACGCTTGTTTGGGCAGTTTCTGCACTCTGTATTGTAACAACCTTGAATGGATTTGAATATAAGATTCCTAGATACATTGATAAAGTGATTTTCTCTGGCGAGGTGATGCCGATTAAGCATCTGAATGCATGGAAAGAACATTATCCAAAGGCAATGTTTGTCAATGTGTATGGACCTACAGAAATCACATGCAACTGTACATATTATATCGTTGACAGAGATTTTGAATTGGATGAGACACTTCCAATGGGACATGCATTTCCAAATGAACGCGTATTCTTGTTAGATGATGAAGATCATCTGATTGATGAGAATCAGCATGATACTCTTGGGGAAATCTGTGTGTCTGGAACGGCGGTAACGCTGGGATATTATAATAATAAAGAAAAGACAAATCAGGCATTTGTTCAGAATCCGTTGAATCAGTTATATAATGAAGTGATTTATAGAACAGGTGATTTAGGATATTACAATAAAAAAGGACAAATGTGCTTTTCTTCTAGAAAAGATTTTCAGATTAAGCATATGGGACATCGTATCGAGCTGGGAGAAATCGAGATGGCAATTAATGCGGAAGACGATGTATTAAGAGCATGTTGTATCTTTGATCAGGATAACAATAAAATTCTGGGCTTCTACGAAGGGGAAGCGACAAAGAAAGCGATTACCCATGAGTTGATGCAAAAGATTCCGAAGTACATGATTCCATCAGAATTGGTTCATGTAGATACAATGCCGATTACAAAGAATGGTAAGATTGATAGAAAAGCGCTGATGGAAGGGTATGAGAAAGAAAATGCTGGAAACGAATAAAATCTTAGAAATTGCAGAGAATGTATCTACGCCAATGTATCTTTTTGATTTAGATGCACTGAATGCGAGAATTCAGACTATGAAAGAGATCCTTGGAGAACAGGTGACAATCTGTTATGCCATGAAAGCGAATCCATTTCTTGTGGATGCCATGAGAAATAATGCACCTAAGTATGAGGTGTGTTCACCTGGAGAGTTTGCAATCTGCGAACGTGAAAAGGTGGAGATGAAGCATATTGTTCTTTCAGGTGTGAATAAAGAACGTGCTGATATCGAGCATGTCATGAGAGACTGTGGCGGAGTTGGAACATATACAGTGGAATCACTAAGCCAGTTCAAGCTTTTACAGGAATGTGCCAAGCAGTACAAAATGACGATTCAGGTGCTTTTAAGACTTACCAGTGGGAATCAGTTTGGGTTAGATGAAGAACAGGTAGAAGAACTGGTAAAGAACCGCGCAGAGTATCCGAATATGGATATTAGAGGGATTCAGTGTTACACAGGAACGCAGAAGAAGAAAATGTCAATCATTCAGGGTGAATTGGAATGGCTGGATGGATTCTGTGATCGATTAAAGGAAATGTATGGCTTTACAGCAAAAGAGCTGGAATATGGCCCAGGACTTTCTTTTCATTACTTTGGACAGGAAGCTTATGAGAATGATTTTGAAGAACTAAAGGAATTATCGTCATATCTAGAACCCTTGAAGAGCAAGTATGAAATCACATTGGAGATGGGAAGATATATTGCGGCAGAGTGTGGCATGTTCATCTCAACGGTTGCAGATGTGAAGACCAATCATGGACAGAATTATTGTATTATTGATGGCGGAATCAACCATATTAATTATTATGGGCAGACTATGGCTATGAAGATTCCCGCATTTACATGGGTGAAGAAGGATGGAACAATCGTTGATGGCAGGAGTGCGAACCTGTCAGAGAACGAGAAATGTACAATCTGCGGTTCGCTCTGTACAGTGGGAGATGTGATTGTGAAAAATCTTCCGGTAGGAACAGTTTCAGAGGGAGATATCGTTATATTCTATAACATCGGAGCATATTCTGTGACAGAGGGAATTTATCTGTTCTTAAGCCGCAGAATGCCTGCGATTGCAGCATATTCTGAGAAGGATGGAATTAACATTTACAGGGATATTCTTCCAACTGACACAATTAATTCAAGAGTTAGTGTGCTTTAACTATTGACATCGTATACCGCATGTTGTATTTTAAATTCGTTGTAAAAAAGGAAACTCGATTCGAACAATGAACAAAGCCTTTTTTATATGTGATTATACGATTATAAGAATAATAATTTTGAGAAAGGTAAGGTAATAATTATGGATCAGTTAATGGATATTTTAGCAGAGGTAAATGCAGATGTAGATTTCGAGACATGTGACACATTAATCGATGATGGCATTCTGGATTCTTTCGATATAGTTTCAATTGTTGGTGAATTAAACGATGCATATGACATCGAGATTACTCCAGTTGATATTGTACCTGAGAACTTTAATTCTGCAGAAGCAATGTGGGAAATGATTCAGCGTTTACAGGATAACTAAGATTGGATTAATTTGTTGATATATTTTTAGTAGGTGGTATAATTATATTAGCAGTATGGACGATATAATAGATACAGAGTTACTATATCAGGCACGGAGGCCAGATGATATTACTTATCAATCACAAAGGAGTGTGAAAACTCCTCCAGATAACAAAGGAGGTTTTATTTATGTCAACGATTTCAGGGTATGATTCAAGTACTATTTCAGCATTGTTCTCATCATTGAACAATAGTTCCTCATCTTCGAATATATTTTCCGGAATTGATTTGAATACTTATAATAGCATTCGAACCGGTGGATACACGAAGTTGATGAAGGCTTATTATGCCAAGCAGGATGGTACGACAGAGAATAACAAGACGGACGGAACAACACAGTCCGTGGCAACACAGAAGACGAATGCAACCAGCGTTAGAGACGGAGCTGCTGCATTGGTGGATTCTACGAAAGATTTGCAGAAGACAAGTCTATGGAATAAGAAGACAACTACAGATTCTGAAGGAAAAACAACCAGTAGCTATGATACAGATGCAATCTATAAGGCAGTTTCTGAGTTCGTGAGCGATTATAATTCATTAGTGAGCGGAACAGGAAATTCCAGTGATGATGCAGTATTAAAGTCGGCTGCGAATATGGTTTCCAATACGAAGCAGAATGAGAATTTGTTAAAAAGTGTAGGAATCACGATCGATTCAGATAATAAACTGAAGGTGGATGAGGATACATTTAAGAAAGCTGATATGACATCTGTGAAGTCTTTGTTTAAGGGACAAGGCTCCTTCGCTACGTCTACATCAGGCAAAGCAGCATCAATTTACAGTTCAGCGGTATCACAGATATCTAAGCTGAATACAACGAATACATATACAACAGATGGCGGTTATAATTATGTGAGCGCATCAGCATATGATACGTACCTGTAATTGAATATAATAATTTTGAGAGGTAAAAGAACATGGCTTTATTAGAAACATGGAGAAATCTTGCATATGAAACCGAGATGGATCAGAAACAGGCAACTGAATTCTGGGGAGCATATTTCCAGCAGGAAAAGGGAATTTATGAGCAGATTTTAAGTACACCAGATGAGGTGGTTAGTGGCACAGTGAAAGAACTTGCTGATAAGTTCGGTGTTGAAGCTTTATTAATGGCAGGATTCCTTGATGGAATCAATGAGAGCTTAAAGACTCCAAATCCAATCGATACAATGGAAGAGGATACAGTCGTAAGTCTTGATTTTGATAAAGAAAAGCTGTATTACAATATGGTAGAGTGTAAGGCTGATTGGCTGTATGAACTTCCACAGTGGGATTCACTTCTGGATGAGGAAACAAGAAAGCAGCTTTATAAGAAGCAGAAGCAGTCTGGTACAATTGTAAAGGGAAAGAAGATTGGACGTAATGATCCATGTCCATGTGGAAGCGGCAAGAAGTATAAGCAGTGCTGTGGAAAGAATGCATAGAAGTTGAGAGATATCATATAAGAATAAAATGTCCGGGATTTATAATTGAATCCCGGACATTTTATTGCCTCAGAAGACCATTCCGCCAGATGCTTTTTGATATAACAATCGTTCATATGCGGCTCTTATGAAAGACGAAATATCATGTTAAGAATCTGAGCAATATTCAGTAGAGCAAGCAGAAGTAGTGAAATAAGAATGACGAGTACACTTGGAAAGGAGTAAGCGCTTGCATCAACAACAATGGAACCAGTACATTGTGATAAACTGTAATAATTCCAGTTGATGTCGGACGACATATATCGTAACAAGGACTTAATATTGGCATCGTTACGGCTAAGTCGGGCGGTAAAGGTGTAATCGTTGATGATAACAGGAATTTCGCCATTAAAAGATTTGCTGGAAATTAAATAGATTGTACAGCTGGTATCATCCAATGAATAATAATAATGTCCAGTAACTTTGCCAAAATTCGTGCTATCATAGCCAGAATAATACATCGTTGGGATTGTACAGCGGATGTAGCGGGTTCCTGCGGTATATTTTTCCTCTAGTGTGTGTACAGCGGATGATATGTCAGAGTCAGTTGAGACGGTACCTTCAGAGGTTACAGGAGCTGTATTAGGATTCTGCGGCGTAAAGGATTCTGGAGTAAATGCATTGAATAAATTCATATAGATACAATAGATGATTAACATAATTAATAGGATATGAGAACATATCATTAATATGGTATGTGTAGGGTGGTTCTTTAGTTTGTGAAATCCTTTTTTAAAACAACACATGGATGAATGCTCCCCTCAAAATATCTATTAAATGTAGTTACAGTATATGGGATTTCACCGTGTAATTCAACTGTAACCATTGCTTTTTTATAGAAATATTGCTAAACTGTTACCGTCCAAATGAATACTGTTCTGTGAGGTGCTGTGAATATAGTGAACAGTACATATACAGTGACTGCTCAGAATTGCTTTGGAAGGATTTTTGAACATGTGACATATAAGTTAAGAATGGAGCAAAAAGTAATGGAAGCATATACTGGATTTGCATATGTTTATGATGAATATATGGATAATATTCCTTATGAGGAATGGACAACCTACTTGTTAGAATTGATGAAAGAGAATCAATTAGCTGCACCAGCAGATATTGTAGAACTGGGATGTGGAACTGGTACGGTGACACAGATTTTAGATCGGGCAGGATATAACTGTGTAGGAATTGATTTATCCGCCGAGATGCTGTCTGTGGCGATGGATAAAATGTATGAATCTGAGCAGCAGATTATGTATGTTCAGCAGGATATGAGGGACTTTGAACTGCCATATGAGACAGATGGAATGGTCAGCATTGGAGATTCTATGAATTATATTACAACATCAGATGACTTAAAGCAGGTGCTTGAGTGTGTAAATCAGGGGTTAAAGTCAGGTGGGGTCTTTATATTTGATTTAAAGACCATACATTTTTTCAGAGATGTACTGGGAGACAATACATTTGCAGAAAATCGGGATAATTCAGCGTTTATCTGGGACAATTTCTATGATGAAGATAATCGAAACAACGAGTATGATTTGGCAGTCTTTATAGAGAATGAAGATGATGGGACCTTTGAACGATATGAAGAGAATCACTACCAGCATGGACTTACGTTAGAAGAAGTATCAGAAGCGGTAGAAGCGGCAGGATTAAAGATTCGACAGGTATATGATGCATTTACCCATGATGCGCCGAAGGAAGAGTCAGAGAGATTGTATTATATTATTGAGAAGTAGTTATATATTAAAGGAGATTAAGATGAGTGATTATATTGTAAGAGCAACAGCAGCCGGAGGGCAGGTACGTGCCTTTGCTGCGACAACGAAGGATTTAGTGGAGAAAGCAAGACAGCTTCATGACTTCAGTCCGATAGCAACCGTAGCATTAGGCCGCTTATTAACAGGTGGTGCTATGATGGGAACAATGATGAAGGGGGATGCAGATCTGCTGACAATTCAGATTAAGGCAGATGGGCCAATTGGTTCTATGACAGTGACAGCAGATTCCAAGGGAAGAGTAAAGGGATATGTATCTAATCCACAGGTGATGCTTCCTCCAAAAGATGGAAAGATGGACATTGCTGGTGCAGTTGGAATTGGAGTTTTAAGCATCATTAAGGATATTGGAATGAAAGAGCCATATGTAGGAGATACAATTCTGATTACCAGTGAGATCGCAGATGATTTGACTTATTACTTTGCAACAAGTGAACAGGTGCCATCATCTGTAGGTTTAGGTGTACTCATGTCTAAGGACAATACTGTACATGAAGCAGGTGGATTTATTATTCAGTTAATGCCAAATGCATCAGAGGAATTTATTGAGCAACTGGAGCAGAGAATTAAAGAGATTAAATCTGTGACGGAGATGTTAGATCATGGTATGACACCAGAAGAAATTCTGGAGCATATTTTAGGGGATATGGATCTTAAGATTCTGGATACAGTTCCTACAGAATTCTACTGCAACTGTTCTAAGGACAGAGTCAGCAAGGCTGTTATGAGTATCGGTACAAAGGATCTTCAGGAGATGATTGATGATAATAAGCCAATTGAGGTGAACTGTCATTTCTGCAACAGTCATTATTCATTTTCTGTGGATGAGTTGGAGGAAATGCTCACGTGCTGTACGGCAAAGTAATACAGCCTATATAAAAACTTGTGATATGAAAGTGAAGACACACATGAAAAATATAGTATTAATTGGAATGCCTGGATGTGGAAAGAGTACAGTAGGCGTCGTTCTTGCAAAGAAGCTGGGGTATCGTTTCATAGATTCAGACCTGTTGATTCAGGAAAAGTATGATAAAACGCTGGAGGAGCTTATTGAAGAGCATGGAGATGCTGGATTTATCCAGATTGAGAATGATGTCAATGCAGCGATTGATGCAGACAAGACAATTATTGCAACAGGTGGCAGCGTTGTATATGGAGATGCGGCAATGACACATTTAAAGAGCATTGGAACAGTGATTTATCTGGAGGTTTCAGAGGAGGAATTAGAGAATCGCCTTGGGAGTCTGAAAGAGCGTGGCGTTGTATCTAATGGAAAGACGACAGTGAAAGAAATCTTTGAAGACAGAAAGAGACTGTATCGAAAGTATGCAGATATTACGTTCAGACAGGATGGAGAAATGCTTAGAGAGACAGTTGAACAGCTCTATGCAGTGCTGAAGGATAGTGCGGCAGTTTGAAATCAGGTTGAATAGAAATTTTATTTGATATATAATAAAGAATACGAGAAAAGCGTGGAGGATATATCTGCGAAGAAAAGGAGTACAATCATGGAAAACGAGACTGTTTCAAAGAATTTTATTGAGCAGATTATAGAGAAGGATGTCAAGGAGGGCAACTGTGAGAAGGTTATTACAAGATTCCCACCAGAACCAAACGGATACCTTCATATTGGACATGCAAAGTCGATTTTATTAAATTATGGACTTGCAGAAGAATTTCATGGCCAGTTTAATATGAGATTCGATGATACAAACCCAACAAAGGAAAAGGTAGAGTTCGTTGATTCAATTAAGAAGGATGTAGAGTGGCTTGGCGCGAAGTGGCATGGAGATGTATTATTTGCATCTGATTACTTCCAGCAGATGTATGAAGCTGCTGTTACGTTGATTCGTAAGGGAAAGGCCTTCGTATGTGATTTGTCAGCAGAGCAGATGCGTGAATACAGAGGAACATTAACAGAGCCAGGAAAGGATAGCCCATACAGAAACAGATCTGTAGAGGAGAATCTGGCACTTTTTGAAGATATGAAGAATGGTAAGTTCGCAGACGGAGAAAAGGTACTTCGTGCGAAGATCGATATGGCATCTCCTAATATTAATATGAGAGATCCCATTATTTATAGAGTTGCACATATGACACATCATAGAACAGCAGATCAGTGGTGCATCTATCCAATGTATGATTTTGCACATCCGATTGAGGATGCAATCGAAGGGGTGACACATTCTATCTGTACACTGGAATTTGAGGATCATAGACCTCTTTATGACTGGGTTGTTATGGAACTTGGATATAAGAAGGATGTGAATGGTACACCAAAGCAGATTGAGTTTGCGAAGCTGTATCTGAATAATGTTGTTACAGGAAAGAGATATATTAAGAAACTGGTAGAGGATGGCATCGTAGATGGCTGGGATGATCCTAGACTGGTATCTATTGCTGCGCTGAGAAGACGTGGTTTTACACCAGAATCTATTAGAAAGTTTGTTGAGCTGGTAGGTGTTACAAAGGCTCAGGGTGCTGTAGAATATCCGATGTTAGAGTATTGTATTCGAGAGGATTTAAAGCTTAAGGCGAAGAGAATGATGGCTGTTTTGGATCCTGTAAAGCTGATTATTGATAACTATCCAGAGGGTCAGGTCGAATATATGGAGGTTTCTAATAATCAGGAGGCACCTGAACTGGGAATGAGAAAAGTTCCATTTACGAAGGAACTCTATATTGAGAGGGAAGACTTCATGGAAGAACCGCCAAAGAAGTATTTCAGATTGTTCCCAGGTAATGAAGTTCGTTTGATGAATGCTTACTTTGTAAAATGTGTTGATTTTAAGAAGGATGCAGATGGAAAAATTACAGAAGTTCACTGCACATATGATCCAGCAACCAGAGGTGGAAACTTCACAGAACGAAAGGTGAAGGGAACAATTCACTGGGTTTCGGCAACAGAGGGAGTAAAGGCAGAAGTCAGACTGTATGAGAATATTGTCGATGAGGAAAAAGGTGTTTACAACGAAGAAGATGGTTCAATCAATGTAAATCCGAATTCACTGACAATTTTAAAGGAATGCTATCTGGAACCAGAGCTTGCGAAAGCAGCAGAAGATGAAAAGTTCCAGTTCGTAAGAAATGGATATTTCTGTGTGGATTGTAAGGATTCGAAAGAAGGAGCACCTGTGTTTAACAGGATTGTTTCGCTAAAGAGTTCTTTTAAATTACCAAATTAGTCAGGAGATATTAGGATGGGTAATAATACCAATGAGAAGGTGGAATCTGACTACATCTTTGATAAGAAGATGGTTTGCCCGGTCTGCGATCGTGAATTTAAAACGAAGCAGATTCGTACAGGGAAAGCAAGATTTTTGGGTACAGATGAAGTACTTCGCCCAAGTTATAGTGGAGTGGATGTGACAAAGTATGATGTTGTAATGTGTCCACATTGTGGATATGCAGCAGTGAACAGAACCTATGGACACGTGACTCCTAAACAGATTCAGGCAGTAAAAAGAGATATCGGAGCAAGATATCATGCATTGATTCAGAATGAAGAAGTATATAGCTATGATTCAGCGATTCGTCGATGTAAGATGGCTATGCTGACAGCGATGGTGATTCATCAGAAGGTCAGTGAGAATGCATATTTATGCTTGAAGCTTGCATGGCTTTACCGTGGAGCAATCAACGAGATGCAAGAGGCTGGCACAAGTGAGCAGAAGATAGAGAAGTATCGGAATTCAGAACATGAGTATTTGATGGATGCATACAAAGGATTTGCAACTGCACTGGAAACAGAATACCCACCAATATGTAATATTGATGAGATGACTCTGAACTATCTGATGACAAGTCTGGCACGAGAATGTGAGGATTACGATAATGCCATACGCTACGCTTATGCAATTATAGGTTCACGGTCAGCTGCATCAGGAATGAAGGAAAAGGCGCGTGCTTTAGCGGAAGAGATTAAAGCACTGAAAGCCAAAGAATAGAAATGGAGAACTGCGTACAAACTTGAGCCATTAGCTGGCTTCTAAGAATACAGTCGCAGCATGAGGCTAAAATATGAATAAATTGAAGATGATAGCGAGAAAAGTATGGCAGTATGACCTAGTTCATGCAGCTGTATATGCTACTTTGCTTACAATGATCATAGAATGTCTGAATAGAAGAAGTATAATCGGATTAGTAACAGTATTTACTAATCCGATTGTATTTTTTTATAATGCATTGATTATCATGGCATTCATGTCATTGGCGGTGCTGGTTCACAGAAAAATGTTTGTATACTGTCTGGTCAGTTTGATTTGGCTGATTCTTGCAATTACGAATTTTATTGTTTTGTGTTCTAGAAAAACACCTTTTACGGCAACGGATATTTTTTTGATTCAGGATGCATTGAAGGTAATACCTCTTTATCTGAATATCTTTCAGATGATTTTGATTGGTGTTGCAGTTGCTTTGGCAATAGCTGCTATGGCGGTTCTTTGGAAAAAGGGCCCCAAAAAGGAATATAATATACCAAGGAAGCGATTCTATATCGGGGGAACAGTCTGTGTGGCAGCAGTATGGGGATGTCTGTATGGTGCTACCATTGTTCTTACAATGACCGGAATTTTAGGAACAAGATTTGGGAATCTGGGCCAGTCTTATCGTAAGTATGGATTTGCCTATTGTTTTTCAACAAGTGTTGTAAATCGCGGTATTAGTAAATCGGATGAGTATTCTCAGGAATATATAGACAGCTTAAAACAGATGATTGATGGGAATGATAAGAATGTAAGTAATACAGAGGATACACCGAATATTATCTTCTTGCAGCTAGAATCCTTTTTTGATCCTAAATTAGTAAAGGGAGCAAGATTTTCAGAGAATCCAGTTCCGAATTATGATCGATTGAAATATGGATATACGTCAGGATATTTATCAGTCCCATGCTTTGGAGCGGGAACGGCGAATACAGAGTTTGAAGTTCAGACAGGAATTAATCTGGATGATTTTGGACCGGGGGAGTATCCATATAAAACAGTTTTACAGTCATCCATTTGTGAATCTATTGCATATGATTTGATGTCCTTAGGGTATTCCACACATGCCCTTCATAATAATGATGCTACTTTTTATGACAGATATAAGGTGTTTTCACATTTGGGATATGAAACATTTACATCTATAGAATATATGAATGGATATGAAAAGACACCAACTGGCTGGGCAAAGGATAATGTTCTGACAGGAGAAATTGGAAAGATTCTTGATCATACAGATGGTTCGGATTATATCTATACGATTTCGGTGCAGGGGCATGGAGATTATCCGTCAACAATGCCAGAGGGATATACACCACAAATTACAGTAAGTAACTTCTTTGCAGAAGATGAACAGGCATCTTTTGAGTATTATGTGAATCAGATTCATGAAATGGATACATTCATTGGAGAATTAACAGAATATCTGGCAAATCGAAACGAGAAGACTGTGCTGGTTATGTATGGAGATCATCTTCCTACATTCAGCTTTACCGATGAACGACTTGCAAATGAAGATATATATCAGACGCAGTATGTCATGTGGAGTAATTTTGATATGCCCAAAGAGAAGGTAGATATGGAAGCGTTTCAGTTATCGTCCTATGTGATGAAACGACTGGGAATTTCAGAAGGATATATCAGCAAATTTCATCAGCAGCAATATGAAAGTGAGGATTATTTAAAAAATCTAAAAATATTAGAATACGATATCCTTTATGGAGACCATGATATATACAATGGGACGAATCCATATAAGGAGACAAATCTTCATATGGGAACAGATGAAATCTCCATATCGAATGTGTATAATTATAAGGATTATGTATGTATTGAAGGAAGTAATTTTAATGATTTCAGCACCGTGATTATTAACAATAAGGAACATGCATGCGAGGTCATTAATGATTCCCTGATTCGTGTAAATAACATACAGGTCAAGGATTATGACGTGGTTGCAGTCGCTCAAAAAGGCAAGGATAAGATAGAATTGAGCAGGGTGACATACACGGTAAAAAAGCACGAAGATTAAGAGAATAATTATGAGAATAATCCATGTTTTCAAGTTGACATTGGAAGATGAAAATGTTACTATGAGAAAGGTGTAAAACACCGCATATTTTTTTTGGAGGTACTTGAAATGAAAGGTACAGTTAAATGGTTCAACAACCAGAAGGGTTACGGCTTCATTAGCGATGAGGAAGGAAATGATGTATTCGTACATTATTCAGGACTTAACATGGATGGCTTCAAGTCATTAGAGGAAGGCGCTCAGGTTCAGTTTGACGTAACAGATGGCGCTAAGGGTCCTCAGGCTACTAACGTAACAAAATTATAATCAGGGTTGTTTATACAGTGTGCCTTTTTCTATACATTTAGTAATTGAAAAGATATATTGTTACACAATAAGATTATGAGGGGAGCAGCTGCCAGTATTGACGGCTGCTCTTTTGTGCGTTTCATGAAATATATTAGGTGAATGGAGAATATGAATATGACTGATTTGAGCCAGCAGCTTGGTGGAGTAGATATGAATCAGACAGTTGACGGAAGTGCGGTGTCTATGATTACGGCAGGTGGAATCCTGTTGCTTTCCGTATTGATTGTTATGACTGTTGTAATTTTTAAGAGATGGCATGGTCGTTTTATGCCAATGCTATTAGGCGCAGTTTCCTATGCGATTTTTGTTTTTATATTTAGTAATTTGGGAATTTCAGCATTAGCTCTGATTCCATCTTTCGATACAGCGTTTGAGAATAATCCGACATCTCGTCTGATTCTTTATTGTATTCTGTGTGCAGTTGGAATTACAATTGCTAGAGTGCTTGTTTCTATGATGTTAAAGGAGCGATATGAGCGTCAGGGTGATGTAATGCTTGGCGGAATGGGTATTGGTTTTGGAGATGCACTTCTCTACGGAATGACTGCAATTACCAATACAGTATTAGCATTAGGTGTCAATAATGCAGGGTTGGAATCATTACTTTCTACAGTTGATCCTGCAGACTTAGTGACAACATACGAGTCATCATTCGAACCATTATTCCAGACACCAGCATTGTCATGGTTGATATGTGGTGTCGGAGCATCTATGGATATTGTGATGTCAGTACTTCTTATGATGGTTGTTTTTGGAGCGATGAAGAACTGTATTCCAAGAATATGGATTCTGGGTTCTGGAATTGCTCAGTGTCTAATCTTTATGCCTTTGCAGGTTGTTGCATTAACAAGCACAACAGGAGTGATGGTTGCATTTTTAGTTAAGCTGGTTTTATTTATTGCGATGGCTGGTTATGTAAGTAAGGTTTTAGTAAAAGAAATTGTTTATGTAGAAGATTGATCAATATTTATGCATACATGTAAAACAGGTGGTGGCAGCAATGACAGATATTAACAAAGGATTAACCAGAGAAGAGGTTCAGAATCGGATTGCTCAGGGAATGACAAATATCAGTGTGGGGAATCAGTCAAAGACCATTGGACAGATTATAGCGGGGAATATATCTACCTATTTTAATTTTGTATTCGCAATCTTCGCGGCAATGCTAATTCTGGTGGGATCTTATTTCGATATGACCTTTCTGCCAATCATTATTATCAATACATTAATCGGAATTATTCAGGAAATACGTTCTAAAAAAGTCCTGGATAAGCTGACTGTAGTAAATGCACCGAAAACAAGAGTAATTCGAGACGGAGAAGAGATATTAATTCCGTCAGAGAATCTTGTGAAGGACGATTTATGCGTATTTGAAGGGGGAAATCAACTTTGTGCAGACGCCGTCGTGGTGTCTGGAAGCGTGCGCGTAAACGAAGCATTAATAACAGGAGAATCTGATGAAATTACGAAAACTGCGGGAGATCAATTACTCTCCGGCAGTTTTGTCGTATCTGGAAGCTGCCGGGCGGTTCTGGAACAGGTAGGGCATGATGCATATGCGGCAAAGCTGACGATGGAGGCAAAGGCTTCTAGAAAGAAGCAGTCCACAGAGATGATGCGTTCACTGGATGGTCTGGTTAAGTGTATTGGTGTCGCAATTATCCCGATTGGGTTGATTTTATTCATACAGTCCAGATTCTTTCTTGGTAATACATTGAGAAGCAGTGTTGTTTCAGTGACAGCATCATTGGTTGGAATGATTCCAGAGGGATTATATCTTCTTGCCAGTGTTGCGCTGGTAGTCAGTGTCATGCGTTTGGGTAAGAGAAATGTATTGATTCATGAGATGGCGTGTGTAGAAACACTTGCACGAGTCAATGTGCTTTGTGTGGATAAGACAGGAACAATCACGGAGAATACGATGTCTGTGGAACAGGTTATTCCAATGCCTGAATACAAGGAGCATGAGGAGAACTATGAACCGCTTCATAAAATGATAGGGGATATGGTCTATTATCTGGATTCAGATAATATTACCATGGAAGCTTTGAAGAAGTATTTTGCGGAAACGGGAGAGGAAGTTCATCCTCAGATGATAGCTGTTAGTCCGTTTTCATCAGAGGTAAAGTACAGCGGCGTACATCTAGAGACAGGAAGCTTTATTATAGGAGCACCAGAGAAGGTTCTGTTGGAAGATTATAATGAATATGAAGAGTATATTAATCAATATACGGAATCGGGAGCGAGAATTCTTGTTTTTGGAATATACGAAGAACAGATTGATGGAAAGAAATTAAAGATGCCTGTTATTCCATTGGCATTGATTGTAATCAATAATCCAATCAGACCAGAAGCAAGGGAAACATTTACTTACTTTGCAGACCAGAATGTAGAAATTAAAGTGATTTCCGGAGATAATCCAGTGACTGCATCCAGTGTGGCAGTGAAAGCAGGAATCCTTAATGCAGAGAAGTACATCGATGCTTCTACATTGACAGATGATGGAGAGCTGGCAGATGCAGCCTTGCAATATACGGTGTTTGGAAGAGTTGCTCCGAATCAGAAGAGAAAGCTGATTCAGGCACTAAAAGCTGCTGGTAAGGTTGTGGCAATGACAGGTGATGGTGTCAATGATGTGCTGGCGCTTAAGACAGCCGATTGTAGTGTTGCGATGGCATCAGGCAGTGATGCAGCAAGTAATGCAGCACAAGTCGTGCTATTGGATTCGGATTTTTCCTGTATGCCGTCTGTTGTTTTAGAGGGAAGAAGAGTTGTCAATAATATACAACGATCAGCTTCACTTTTTTTAGTGAAGAATATGTTTTCGATGCTGATGACAATATTTACCATATTTGCAGCAAACTTATATCCACTGTATCCAACACAGTTGTCACTGCTTGGTGCTTTTACCATAGGAACACCAGCATTCTTTCTGGCATTGCAGCCCAATAAGAATCTCATAGAGGGACACTTTATGAGAAATGTAGCAGTGAAAGCCATGCCTGCAGCTTTGACAGATTTTATCGTAATTGCGTTGATGCTGGTATATGGCGAGATGACTGGAATAGGACATGATCAGCTCTCCACGATATCAATTCTGATTCTATTAACGGTAGGTATTGTAGCACTGATTCGGATTTGTAGACCATTAGATTATATCCGGATTGCAGTGTGTGCATGTATGGTTGCAGGAATTGTGTTCTGTATCTTGTTTCTACCGAAGGTGTTTGCAATATATCCGCTGACTTTGGGACAGATGATTGTTGCAGTGGTATGCATGGGGGCATCCATACCACTGTTTTGCGGGATGTGTAGATTAGTATATTTGTTATTTGAGAAAAAGGATAAAAGAAGGAAATAAGCTACTTTTGCAGAGCTTCCTTGGAATACTGGGTTGTGACCAGCTTTTCATATGGAATCTCTGCATTTGTTTTTCCAGCATCCTTTAAAATGTCAACAAGAAGCTGGAAGCTGTCTTCGTTAAAGCAGGTATCTTCTTTCCAAGTATCCTGCTGGTTGTAGCGATCAACAATCGTTGTAAGAGTATCCAAATCTGTTTCTTTAAACTGAGGAGCGATAACTTCGGCGATTTCAGCACTGGAGTGTGTGTTTACATAATCCAATCCTTTCTGAATAGCATTGGTGAAGGACTGGACAATTTCTGGGTGAGCTTTTAAATAACTGGATTTACAGCAATAGGCTGTATATGGAACATATCCGCTTTCTGTGCCTAGAGAGGCAACCACATATCCACTGTTCTGTTGTTCCAATAGTGTGGCAGAAGGTTCGAACTCGATGGTATAGTCGCCAATACCAGAAGTGAAAGCTGCGGAAGTAGAACCAAAATCAACGTTTTGAATGATAGTCAGGTCGTTTTTGGGAGAAATGTCGTTTTTCTTTAAAATATACTCGAACAACATTTCGGGCATGCCACCATCTCGACCACCAATGACATTTTTACCTTTTAAATCAGACCACTTGAAATGATCTTCCTTATTTCTCGAAACAAGAAAATTTCCTGCGCGCTGGGTCAGCTGAGCGAAGTTGACACAGTAGTCAGGAGAACCTTCTTCATATACATATATGGATGACTCAGAACCCATAAAACCGATGTCTGCATCCCCAGATACGAGAGAAGTCATGACTTTATCAGCACCGAAGCCAGTTACAAGGTCTAAGTTAATGCCTTCATCTTTAAAGTATCCCAGCTCAATGGCCACATATTGTGGCGCATAGAAGATGGAGTGGGCAACTTCATTTAAGGTGATGGTTTTAAGACCATTTCCATTGACACTGGTGCTGTCTTTTTTTGAAGAAAAACATCCGCTTAGGCTACATACAAGAATCAGACATAAAAGTATAGCGATAGTCTTTTTTATATAGCTTGACATATATAAAATCCTCCTATTATTCGGCATATATCTTATATATTTTATGGTTGAAGCGGATGAAATGTGATATAATTGACGTAAAATAAATGTAACTGTGATGGTACTGAACAGATAGAAATAAAAATACGAGAAGGGACAATGAAATACTATGAAAATCGATATGCATTGTCATACAAAAGAGGGATCGATTGATGCAAAGGTTCCAATAGAAAAATATATTCATCGATTGGTGGAGCATGGCTTTGATGGTATGCTTGTGACAGATCATAATTCATATAATGGTTACAGAAAGTTTCAAGAAATTGCATCAAAGGTTGAACGAGAGCTTAAGAAACCATTCGTAGTGTTGAAGGGAATTGAATATGATACCAGAGATGGTGGACATGTTATTGCAATTCTTCCAGACCATGTTAAGACAACAGCCTTGGAAATCAAGGGAATGACAATTGCGCAGTTGGAACGCTTTGTTCATAAGCTGGGAGGTGTAATTGGGCCAGCGCATCCGTTCGGACCTGGATTTTTTGCGTTCATGAATACACATTTTGGAAAGAACAATATTGATTTTTTGAACAAGTTTGATTTCGTAGAAGCATTTAATGCATGTACAAAGCCACTTGCGAATATGAAAGCGGAAGTTATGGCTGGAATCTTAGGAAAACCGAAGACGGCAGGGTCAGATGCACATAAGGAGCATATTATTGGCAAAGCATTTACGGAGTTTAATCAGGATATTCGGAATAATAATGATTTGATTCGAGCAATCAAAGAAGGACGGATGGTGGATGCAGGTGGACAGGTTCATGATAAGGTTCTGGAGAAGAAAAACCAGCTTGTAGAGAAGCTCGGCGTTATGGGATACTGGATATACAATAAGTCAGGTGCATGGTGGAATTCTCTTCGCTTGCGAAAAATCGTAAAAAGGTTGTAAAAGTGTCGAATATTAGGAAAAAACTGGTTCTTTTTTCCTAATATTTATGCTATAATCTATCCATATTATCGTGAATGATTAATATATATGTTTTATATTGGGAGGTACTTATGTTTGGGAAGAAAAATGCTGTGAATAATACAGCTGAAATGGATTTGAATTTATTAATGGAAGCAATGGACAGAGTAATTGCAGGGGATTATGCGGGGGTGGACTCTTCTGTATATGCGAATCCAGAGCATGGTGATAAAATCAATCAGATGATTGATGCATTTAAGAAAGCAAATAATAAGTTTGTTATGAGATTGAATGAAGCTATGGAATCTATAGGAGATAACTCTTATGTGAAGAAGACGATGGATCAGGTTCATTCTCAGACCAAGTCAATAGAAGAAATGAGTACATCTAGCCAG
>JAQUVV010000235.1 GCA_028693195.1 Lachnospira sp. | reverse complement strand
GCAGGCTTTCTTCCTGCTCCACTTGAAGAACCATAAGAACTTCCTGCAGTTCCAGTCGTCCCATAAGATGTTCCGCCAGCCCCAAAGCTGTATCCTATACCTGCTCCAGATTTCTTAGAATTATCGATCTTTACGCGACGCATGCTGCTCTCATATTTACTCACATTTCCACTGCCATAGGTGCTTAATGCACGCTTGGCATTGGCTCTGAAATCAAATCTTCCAGCTTCTTCCTCAGGATTTACTTCTCCACCATAAGCGATTCTTCCCTTAGAATGTCCACTGCTCTTATTTTCCAAATGTAACAGCTCTTCAGGGATTTCCTTAACAAATCGAGATACCTTATTCATCTGTGTCTCGCCACGAATCATTCGCATCTTCGCACAACTGATGGTCAGTTCCTTCTTCGCTCTTGTGATTCCTACATAACACAGACGTCGTTCTTCTTCCACTTCCGTCGGATCATCAGACACAATCGTCATATAACTTGGGAATAATCCATCTTCCAATCCCGTCATATACACAATTGGAAACTCCAATCCCTTGGCACTATGCAGCGTCATCAGCATAACATGGTTCTCATTCTCATCTAAATTATCAATATCTGCAATCAATGCTACTTCCTCTAAGAATCCGCTTAATGTCGGCTCTGTCTCATTCTTTGCACAATTCTCTTCGTAAGTCACAATTTTATTAATAAATTCATCAATATTTTCCTGACGCGCTTCCACTTCTTCTCGTGTTTCATTTTCTGCAAGTGCTTCCATATAACGGGTATCTTCCAATATAGTCTCAGTCAATTCCCTAATAGACAGAAATTGTGCCTTTGCCTTAAATCCACCCATTAATGTCAAGAATGGCTCCAGCTTGGAAAGTCCTCTTCCAATATTCGGAATTTCACTGGCATTGCACAAAGAATCCCAGAAGGTCATATCATTCTGATCCGCAAATTCCTGAATTCGATCAATGGTCGTTGCACCGATTCCTCGCTTTGGCACGTTAATAATTCTCTTGGCTGCTTGTCCATCCATCCCATTATCAATGGTCTTTAAATATGCCAGAATATCCTTGATTTCCTTACGCTGATAGAAGTTCACCCCTCCATAAATCCGGTAAGGAACATTCTTCATCATCAACTTTTCTTCTAAAACTCGTGACTGTGCATTGGTTCTATAAAGGATTGCCACATCATTGTAATTCCATCCATCACGTACCTTTGCACTGATGCTGTTTACCACACCATCTGCTTCCGCATAGGCATCTTCATAGACACAGAATTCAATTGGTTCCCCTGTTCCATTGTCTGTCCACAGGCTCTTTTTCTTTCGCCCAATATTGTTCTGAATCACCGCATTTGCCGCATTCAGAATCGTCTGTGTGGATCGGTAATTCTGTTCCAGCTTAATCACCTTCGCACCTGGAAATGTACTTTCAAAGTTTAAAATATTCCCAATATTAGCGCCTCGAAACTTATAAATAGACTGATCATCATCACCAACCACACAAAGGTTCTTATGCTTTCCAGCTAATAAACTAATCAGCTTAAACTGAGAAGTGTTGGTATCCTGATACTCATCCACCATAATATATTTGAATCGATTCTGAAATCCTTCCCGTACTTCCTGATCTCCAGAAAGAAGCTCCACTGTCTTAAAAATCAAGTCGTCGAAATCCAGGGCATTGTTTAACTTCAATGTCTTCTGATATTCTTTATATACATTTGCAATTCGCTTTGCATTATAATCATTACCTGCGTTGATTTCCATCTCCTGAGGTGTCACCATCTCATCCTTTGCTGATGATATGGCACTCATAATGGTACGCTCCTTGAGCATCTTTGTATCTATATTCAGCTTCTTGCATGCCTCTTTGATGACACTCTTCTGATCGTCTGTATCATAAATCGTAAAATTGGTGGTGTAGCCTAATCGATCTATGTATCTTCTTAATATCCGCACACAGGTGGAATGGAAGGTACTGACCCAAATCTGACCTCCACGGTCTCCTGCAACCTTGTCCACACGCTCTCTCATCTCTGCTGCCGCTTTATTGGTAAATGTAATGGCAAGAATATTATATGGATCAACTCCACAATCATCAATCAAATAAGCAATTCTATGTGTAAGAACTCTTGTCTTACCCGAACCCGCACCTGCAATAATCAGCACTGGACCCTCTGTCTGTTTGACAGCACGTTTCTGGCAATCGTTCAATCCGTCTAAATTCATGGTATTCCTCATTTCTTTCTCTCGTTTTCCCCTCATCCCTTTTTGATGTATAGATGTGAGTGTCAAAAAGGGATGCTGTACATATCATACAACATCCCTTAAATATTTGCACCTATAAATTTGTAATCAAATCAGTCCATCCTGGATAATTCTATACAAGCTTCGTTCCACAGTTTGGACAGAACTTTGCGCCATTGGTTGGTGTACCACATTCCGGACAGAACTTCGGAGCCACACCTGCTGTTCCTGCCGCAGTTCCCGGTGTTGCAGTTGCCTGATTCATATTATTCATCATCTGCTGTCCCATCTGCATCCCCATCTGCATGCTAACCATATCTCCTGCAAGATGCGATCCAGAACCACCTTTTCCCATACTGTCTGCCATAGCCATCTGTGAATACTTATTCATATCACCGACCATTGCCTGTGAAGCTGCCTTGCTCTGCATCTTAGCAACATCATCTGGGTATGAGAAGCTTGCAATATTAAAATCTGTAATCTCAATACCAATCTTACTAATCTGCATATCCAAGTCAGTCTTAATGCCTGCCGCAATATCAAATGCATTGGCCTGCAGATTGAACATATCCTTGCCCTCTTTAGAAATCCACTTCATTAAAAGCTGATCTAATATGGCAACTACACGTTCTTTTACATCATCTACATTATATATCTGCTTCACACCAGCAACCTTATCAATCAAATTGATGTAATCTGAAACCCTGAATGTAAATGTTCCGAAGGCTCTGATTGGCATTCCTCCTGGAAGTGATTGCGTTGGAATAGAAATCGGATTCTTCGTTCCCCACTTCACAAGAAACTCCTTCGTATTAACAAACAGAACCTCTGCTCTGACACCACTGTTAAATCCGAACTTAAATCCCTTTAAGGTAGAAAGAAAAGGAATAATATCTGACTCGATATCAAAGCTTCCTTCATCTTTAAATATACCTTCAATCTTGCCATTATACATAAAGATGGCATCCTGACCAGCCTTAATAATTAAACGGCTGCCCTTTTTAATTTCACGATTCGTCCATTTCCAAAAAATCGTGTCATCTCTATATTCTTCCCATTCAACAACATTGGCGAACTGTCCACCAAAAAGTCCCATATTATACCCCCATCTTTGCTTTCAATGCTGCAAGTTCATCATCTACTGCTGCATTAGATGGTTCTGCCTCATACTTTGCAGCTAAATCATCAATACTATTATTCTCCTGTGATGCATTGAGCTCTGACATTGCATTTGCCTCATCTAACATCTTGTCAGCCTTTGCTTCCATTCTAGAGAATGCTTCCATACTATTATTCGCACCAGTTACGCTGGAACCGACTTTGTTGATTCTTTGCTGAGCCTTTGCTGCTGCAACCTTTGCCTTAATTGTTGCTCTTCTTGCATCTAAGCCCTCAATATCCTTAACAAGCTTATCATGCATCTGACGCATCTTTGCTGCATTATCAGCGGCTGCTGTGTATGTTTGCTGAAGAGCTGACTGTGTAGAAACAAGCTGCTGTTTCTTCTCTAAGAAAGATCTAGCATCGCTTTCATTTCCTGCCTGTAATGCTTTCTCGGCGTATGTCTGCATCTTGTTAATCTGCTCTGTACACTCATCTAATTCTCTCTTAGCTCTTGTCTCCTCTGCCATAACAGAAGCTGTTTCAGCCTTCACCTTACCTAAATCACTTTCCAGATTTCTCATATACTGATCAATCATCTTCTCTGGATCTTCACACTTGTCTAAAAGTGCGTTAATGTTTGAACTCATAATGTCCTTAAATCTTGTTAAAATACCCATTTCCTAATCCTCCTTGAATCTCCTTGTTTTTGCAAAACTTACTAACAATTTGCATTTATTATAATATATTGTAGTGAAAATGTCACGACTAATTATGAATTTCACTACGATTGAAGCAATTCATTATTACTGTTCATCGCCTCTTATATTTATATTGTATTCCCTAAGGCTTATTTTTCAAATGTATCTTTTTGCACGGTGTCATCAATATCCGCTATGATTTTGCACGATAATATTACAAAAACCAGTATTCCTTCTTGCCCTTGAGTTTCCGCAAAATGTAATTAAAAAATGAATATATCCTTCCAAAGTACCAATCTATCGAATTTTT
>JAQUVV010000234.1:3678-4408 GCA_028693195.1 Lachnospira sp. | reverse complement strand
TGCAAAGCAAAAATGTAGGTTGTTGCAACTACATTTTGTAGGTTATTGCAAAGCCTCAATATATAATGTACCCTATAGAGTGGACACTTTGAAAAGTTGAATTCCCTCTTTATAGACACTCTCAATATTGCCGTATCCCTGTTATTGAACATTCTCAAAAATGGGTTCATGTGATATTCTTATAATACAGAAAAGAGGTATCATCATGAGCAAAATACTATTTACAGATGAACAGATAGCTGGGCTAGAGAAGAATCCATTCACCTATAAAGTTACACACAACCAAATAGCATTTACCAAAGAATTCAAGGAATTATTTTGGGCGGAATACCAAAAAAGAGTCAGCCCTACGGAAATCTTCCGTAAACATAATTATAATCCAAAGATCATAGGTCGTTCAAGAATTACAGGCTTTCAGCAGAGTCTAAAGCGTGATGTCAAATCAGGTGTCCCATTCTATGAAGGAGTTCGTCCATCTGGGATGCGTAAGCAACTCATTTCTAACGAGGAAACAGTCACTAGAGACTCTTTTAAGGAAATGTGTCATAAGGTCGAATATCTGGAACAAGAGGTTGAGTTTTTAAAAAAAATTTTCTCAACCAAAAATACCAGGAAGTAGGTGCACTGCTCATGAACGATTCTTCTTGTGTATTTGAAATAATCTATACAACCATTAACAACGGTGATACAAAGCTGTCCGTAGCCCGTATGTGCGATATTGCAGGTGTTT
>JAQUVV010000234.1:0-3668 GCA_028693195.1 Lachnospira sp. | reverse complement strand
TCCCATTTCGTGAAGCTCAGGAGGTACAGGACAAGCAGGACTTTGAATTAATACTGGAAGCCTATAATAAGCGAGGATACAGCAAAGGGGCACGAGGAATTTATATGTGCCTTCTGCACCGAAGTCCACCGATAATCATGAATCTAAAAAAGATTCGACGCTTAATGGAGAAATATAATCTTGTATGTCCGATACGAAAAGCAAATCCGTATAGACGAATGGCAAAAGCATTAAAGACAAACAATGTGGCTGACAACCTTCTCCAGCGTGAATTCGAATGCTATGGTCCTCGTATGGTACTTCTTACAGATATTACATACCTGCCCTATAATGGCGTGTTTGCTTACTTATCCGTGATTTTAGACGCATTTACAAAACAGATTCTTTCTTATGTAATAAGTGAATCTCTTCAGGTTGATTTTGTGCTTGGAACAGTAGAGAAACTGATTGAAACACATGGGATTTCTCTTAACAAAGAGACAATCCTTCATTCCGATCAGGGCTGTCACTACACCAGCTATAAATTTATAGAAATTCTCCATGATATCGAATTGCGACAGTCAATGTCACGCAGAGGCAATTGCTGGGATAATGCACCACAGGAAAGCTTCTTTGGGCACATGAAGGATTACATTGGTGATAAAGTAAAGGCTGCAACAGAATACGCTCAAGTAAAAACTCATGTGAATGATTACATTGATTATTATAATAATGAACGCTATCAATGGAATCTTGCCAAACTATCACCCAATGAATACTACAAATTTTGCATGACAGGTGAATATCCAATAAAAGTATCAAATCCGCCAGAAGTTCCGGTTGCTACAAAAAATCCAGAAGAACTGGGGGTAATCAAAACCAAAGATAAAAACAACCAACGAGAATAAAAATGTATTAAAGTATCCGTTGGCCATCTTGTGCTACTACAAAATAAGAAGAATATCACAAGCAAAATTTACAGTGTCCAAATATGTGGATAGGGGGGTGTTGAACCTGTCCACTTATGTGGATAAACAAAAAGTTGATCCGTCCAGAATTAAGGATTGCAACTTTTAAAAATGTCCTTGACAAGGGGTACAATTTACAGTTCCAGTCACGTCAATCAATTCTTCCTTTTTCATCGACTGCAAGATATTTGAAACTTTCTTAACTTGTTGTTTCTCATCCATATGTGCTGGCAATGCACCTACCAAAACTTTATATATCTCAGATACACTTGCTGCACCCATTTCATCTAAGGTATTAAGCACCATCTGGCGATAAACATCTTTCTTCAGCCCTTTGTTTCGGACATATTCTTCTTTCTTACCAACTATATCTGCAATTTTGAATGAAATATATATATTAGGATATCTTCCTTCTACGAATCCTTCTTTTTTCAAAAGTAAGAAATCATCTCTAGATATTGTCTGATGTTTCTGTACTTTGTCCAGAATAAATACTTCTCTTAGATTCAAATTTTCATTAGAATGTAATAACTGGGTGTAATTCCTATCAAGTATTCTTCCATAAATCGTTACTTTTACTCGATTAGGATCCTCAAGATCATAGGAAGGTAGTGGAAAACATTTATTACGCTGTATCTGATACATCATTTGAATGCCCATGGAATTTGTATCAATCATATACAAGTTAACCATTGCATTGCACAAAAATGCATTTCTATAATAAGGTGGCTTATAGCCTTCTTCTAGTGCACGTTCTACCGTTTCTGGAATGAAATTCCCTTCGTTAATGAAAACAAGTTTATCTTCGAACTCTTCGACATTAATTTTCCCTCTTAATTGGTAATTTGAATGTGCAATACAGTTGTTCAAAATTTCTTTTACAACATCAGCATCATATGAATATACTTCGTCTGGAAATAATGTCATTTGTCCTGCTATATATCGATACTTTTCATTTCGTATTTTTGCATAAACTTTATCAACTGCAAGAAGCAAAGGCATATCAAAGTGTTCGTAAGCCTTTACTGTTCCATCGCCATTGTACAATGTCCATGTAATTCTTGGAATAAATCCATCAAACAAATACATAGATTCCTTTTTTCCAACATTTCTGTTTTCATTTCAGATGTTTTCTTTCGAGTTGTAAACATTTTTCTTGCATATGCAATTGCTTCTTCATCTAAATCTGACAAATCTGCTCCTGGAAGCACTTCTTTTGACCAATCCATTCCAATTTGACTTCTAATCAGATCCAGTTTGTTCATAGGAAGTGGACTTAAACTCTCATTCTCTCTGGCATAAGCTGCGCCTTGCCACGTAGATGGAATACCTCTATAAGCAGGTGGAATTTACATTGCTACAATTCTACATTTATCCATTGTCAATTCGTAGATTTCTAAAAACGTCAATCTATCGTTTGTTCCATTAACAATCTCTTTCTTCAAGTTTTGCAGTCCACCATTTTTGCGATATTCCGTTCCGATGATATTTTTATCATTATCAACACCGAATATTAACCATGCTTCCTTTTTATCCCGAAGATTTGCCTCATTTCCCAATGCTGAAAAATATTTACCTGTATCGCTAAAAGAATAGTTACTTTTTGCTTCTTTAAATTCTACAACCTCATCTTCGAAATCAATTATCATTTGTCGAATAAGATCCTTTAATTGATTCTCTGAATATATCATACTATGTCACCTCGTATTGTTTATTCGCTCTTTTTCTTTAACCTACCATCTTCTGGCTTCTTAGCGTCTGATGGTATGAGCCACATTTTCCCCTAAGCTCTCCATCCAAGACCAGTCTAGCATATTCCATCGGTTCATCAATTGCCAATGCATTTAAAGCACATTGGGAACTAGGCGTTGTCCTGATACCTTCTTCCGCTTTATTGCAATCAATTCTAAATAAAATATTATCAAATGTCGTTATATCTATACTGTTATAATTTGAATTATAACTTGCGTAAATAAGCTCATATCATCAATCCCTTCCATAAGCCTATAATTTAATCTTACTGGTGCATTGACCATTTCATGAACCAATAGACTGCTACGAAAACAATAATTGTAAATACAACCGCTAATAGCACAAGAAATAGTTTCTCCATGAACTCGAAAAATTTTCTTTGAGAACTACTGGTTCTCCTGAATTATCAAATAGCTTTAAAGAGATTGGTACATTATTTTTTATTTTTTCAATCTTTGAACCAGAATAAGAAGTACATATCATTTTTTTTATTCTCAGCTGATTAAAATGACGTAAAAACTGGTAATCCGCTTATATAGCGGCTTACCAGCGTTTCCAGGTCTCTGTGCCTCGATTGTATCTGGTGTTTTTCTCATAACAAATAAATTGATAAATCAATTCATCTTATTTTAGTCAAATAATACACTTTCCCATGCCTCACTATTAATAACTACATCATATTTTGAAGACCATTCGGTATAAAGTTCTGCGAATAACTCATTGCGGCGTTCCTCAATAATGCTCTCCTTCACTTGAATCGTAGCATCCTCATTAAAATCCGATACACAATAGAGGATATGCCATCCATAATCCGTCGTAATAATCCCACTGACCTGACCTGTTTTTAAGGTAAATGCAGCTTGTTCAAAGGACGAATTATATTCCTTTGGTCCCTGTGAGCGTCCAAAGGTATATTCTATTGTATCCGCTTCCGAATTGGATTCCGCCAAAGAATAAAAATCATCTGTC
>JAQUVV010000233.1 GCA_028693195.1 Lachnospira sp. | reverse complement strand
GTCTCTTGCCACATTATCCGTAATCAGATTAATCATTGTACTTTTACCTGCACCATTAGCGCCCAAGATTCCATAGATTCCAGGTTCGAATGTATAACTGATTCCCTTTAATGCCTGAACAGTTCCATATGTTTTCTTTAAATTCTTCAATTCAAGTTTCATAAATGCCTCCTTGTCCATGTTAGATGCACCATATACATGCTTACGATTCCAGCTCCAATCATCATCACATATAACATGATATACATCATTCCACTGGTGCTTATTCGAAGAAATTGCCAGTCATTCATAGGTAACACCACTGAAATATACTGAAATACTGTAAATCCCAATAGGTAAAAAACATGCGGTATTAACAAGATAAAGCAGACGAGCAACGTATATTTTTCATTAATATATAATGAAACTAAAGTAATCATCATCGTAATTGCCCATATGACAAGTAGCTTTGTGATAAATCCAAGGATAATATACTGCCTGATAGTAATGTTCAGAGGAAATTTTTCCATGAACATCAGACTGTGTACGTTGGAGTCCATATTTCTACAATCATACATATGAAATACACGAATGTAGTAATACGCATAAATCACCCCTCCTATCAGAATTGACAGTACAGAATTCACCATCACTTTTCTTCTGATAAATGGCTTTCTTCCATTCATGGCACTTCTGATTATTGGAACCATGCTTCCCTTGCGCTCGCAGGCAATACTGCCATTGATTAGAAATATCAGCATTATATAAATATAAAGAGCAGTCATGTTCAGACTATAGTCCATATTTCCATCAAAAATACCTTCGTAAGCATAGGGTGATATCACCTGAACCTGTTCTCCTGCATTCTTCTTTTCTAAAAGATAATCAGCCTGCTGTTTCATTTCATTAACAGCCTCTGTCAAGGCGGTGATTTCCTCTGCCAAGGTCTTCATATAGGAACCATTTACACTCTCTCCTTGCTGCTCTTTGACTTTAATTTGCTGATATTCCTGACGTTTCTCTTCTAACTGATTTTCATACTCTGCAATCTCATCATAAACAGAAGGATTCATCTCATTTCCATTCATATTAGCATAGTAATTCCTCATTATGTCTCTTGTTCCATCATAATATACCGTTCCGTAAATCTGTACTCTGCTAATAAGAACGAATCCAATGAGAATTACGATAATTCCTCTTTGCCCAACCAGTATTTTATATAAATCAATTCCCCATGGATTTAACTTTGAAATCCATTTTCTGTAAGTAATCAGAATTCGATTCATCCATGCATTTGCTTTTGAAAAACTTGCAATCGGATGTCTGTGATAGGCTGCTATTATAACTGCTCCTATACAAGATGTAAATATGAATAATGCAGTAATTAGATAAATCGTACTTCTCCCATAAACAGTTCCCCACAACCTGACATTTGTATATGTAAATGTGACATCTCCAGGAATCAACAATTCAAATAAATTCGTATACTTCAGCACTCCCAATGTAGCACTCTCAGGAATATATTGATGACACAGATAGCTTGCCACTCCTACAGTCAGCATTGCTGCACCAGCCGTCGCAATATTGGAACATATTGACAGCATTGCCCATGCAAAAACGGCAATGATAAAGATGCTTACCCCATAGAGAAGTATATTAATCCACAAATATCCAATTCGACTGCACGCAAATGGCAGATATGCAAAGGTCTGGCTGCTCTGTATACTACAATTAAGGTACTCTGTTCCTCCATAAAGTGCAAAGCTCGTGATATATATCGCCAGATTAACAGCAACTGAACCGAACATGGATGCACTGAGTAAAATTCCAATTCTACGAAGTGTCAGTCTTACTCGTCCATTCCGTGATGCATATATGATATTGACCAGTCCCAGCTTCTGATCTTCCAGAAAGCGGTACAATATGTAAATCATGAACATCAGCAGAAATACACCTGTCAGTTGAAATTGAAAAATGCTGTCCACTGCCCGCTCTCCACCAAGAGAGACGGTAACATTTTCATTGAACTTCATGTCATATCTGGTCTTTAATATATTGTTATATGAATAAGAACCTTTATCAGAAAATGCACCAACATGAATCAGATTCGCTGACTGTTCCCGCATTTGCAATATCATTGCGTGATATCCAGATGTATAACTAATATTATTAGTAAATAATTTACTCGCAACCATATAAACTGAATAGCTGACATCTTCTTTTCTGATATTAGATTGATAATAATCCCCCATATATCTTTTAAGTTTCTCATCTAATGCCGTCTGACTCTCGCTGCTCCCTGAATCATCTGAATCAATAAAATCTATCCAGCCGTCCACCAGATTGTTATACATATGATTTACATCCAAAATATTAAATGTACTAGAATCATAGTCTTCCTCATACATTAAAATCTCATAATTTCCGTTCTGTATCTGTTGGTTATAAAAAAGCAGACCTGAGATGATGCAGAGAAGTAATAATGTGATGCAGGTCTTGAGATTCCATATTCGCTTAAACTCCATTACGCCTCCCCTTCTTTCTCTAATACTTTTTCAACATTCTAATTAACCACATAAAGTTTTATCTAATCAATCCCTGTAATATTCTCTTACACTCCTTTGTATTTCTGTCATATACCATATATACGTAATCCGCTTCTGTACCCTCGGCTTTCTTTGATTTTGCATAATCTGCATAATATCTAAAAAACAGATATTTATCATCTCCAAAATACATGTCAGACGTTTCTGTTATAATCTCGTCCAGCACTTCACCATCTAAAGAAAGAACTACGGTCTTAGCCTTTGTCTTATCCACGATATCGTAATTATTAACATACAGAGTATTATTGTAAAATGCTATATTCCCTGAGCCCTCAATCTGATAAATCTGTTTACTTTCTCCGGTCATCAAATTATACTTGATAATTTTTCCAGTCATCATCTGATTGATGTACATATATCCATCATTATCAAATGCCAGCTCCATAACATCAATTTTTCCGCTCCATCCAGTCCCATCTTTATCAACTGTATTTCCTTTTTCATCTTTTACCCATTTGAAATCGTATGTTCCTTTTTCTTTATATATATTATCAAATTTTCCATCCGATATCTGATACTGATACAATAAAAACAGACGCTCTTCTCCTTCGTTCAAGGATGCATCCAGTGACAAATAAATCATGTCATTATTATTGCTGAAATGAACTTCTCCGAACTGTTTCACATCTTCATCATTTTCAATCGTACCAACTAATTCCCTGTCTCCTCCAGCAATCGGAGCTCTATAATATTGAATATCTCCGTTGACATCTAATTGGTAAGTATAATAAAGATATCCTTTATGCATAATCATTGATCTGAAATAAATGGTCTTAAACTTATAACGAATATTATCTCCACTCCATAACATAGACACCTGTTTGCTATTTCCACCATCTCGATCACTGGATATCAGATAAACATTCTTCGTTGCATCATCCTGCTCAATACGAAAAAGGGAATTATTCTCATACCATATGAAACCTTCCATGCATTCTGATTCTGTATACCATGCATCGCAAGTTTGATCTGAATGTGTACAATTCACTTTACTGCATAATGGGATTGCTTCGCTCATACCATCATCAAAGTAAAATAATTCATACCCAGCTTCTTTCATTACAGTAAAATAATATCCTGCACCATCATCCGCAAATGTGCATTCGTTATAATAGTTCTGAGCATCTGTCACATATGCTGCATCCTTCTGAATAAATGCACTCTGATTATTTTCTAAGTCTTTCTCGTAGTTTTTTCCACATCCCACACACATAAACATACAAAACATTAGTCCAATACAAATAGTTTTTTTCATATCTGCCTCCACTCTACTGTAACAAACTGTAAGCCATTTAAACATCAAACAGCTTACAGTTTTCTACTTTTACCAAACTACATAATCATCTACATTTCCGTATTCATCAATTTGTGAACAAACTTCCGCTGTTCCTCTATCTCGCCCATAATAGGTCACATTCCAGTAATCTCTCCCTAAATATGTACGATAATCATCTCGACGATTCCAATTAAACTCATATGGATAATTACTGGGAACAACATTCGTGTCAAAATTCTTAATTTTAATTTTACTCCAATTTCCTTCTTCATATTCGAAATTTACATAAGTATGAAACTCACCTGCCTCACATGTTGGATAACCATTATGAGTGATTTCTGATGCTGCAAATGTCATAACTGACGAGCCTGCTACTGTTGCACATGTAATACCTACAGCTATAAGTTTTTTTAATATTTTTAATTTTTCCATAAAAATCTCCATTCCGCGCGCCTTCGGGCGCGGCACAAATAGTAATGAAAGATTTTCAAAACCTCTACTCCATGAGATAATGCTTGTAAGAAGCTATACTACAAAGCACGGGAGGAGGAGTTGT
>JAQUVV010000232.1 GCA_028693195.1 Lachnospira sp. | reverse complement strand
GACGAGCCCCTTAATACTAGAATCATGTTCAGCAAGGGCTTCCATGATTCTATGGGTCTCGTCTCCACAGGCCAAAAGTCATCAAAATAACTAATATTTATATGCAAGGTCTTCATTTACATATTGCAAGAAAGTTACTAAATTAGAATATATGTGGTGGCGACAGGGGGAGAATCAGCATTTTGCTGATTCTCCCCCATTCTTTTCTGCTACTTATATTTCTAATTTATATATGTTTTTCGTACAATCTTGCTTTACGTGGATGTCGCAGAGTATGTGTTATGCCATAAGCAGGTACTAGTGAGCCGTCGTTACTTACATACCGTATAAGGTGAACGCAGTTCGCCTTGGTATGTTATGTAACGCAACGAGCGAGGTGTAGCGAAAGCGTGCCTGTGTTGGCGTAATGCATACTCTGTGACCTATCATAATGTAACAAAAACATGTTTGACTTAGAATTTACAGTGCCTTGATTCTCTCTAACGCACGTACTGTGTTCTCATAAGAGCCGAACGCTGTCAGTCTGAAGTAACCTTCTCCGCTTGGTCCAAAGCCTGAACCTGGTGTACCTACAACATTTGCCTTCTCAAGCAGGAAGTCAAAGAACTCCCATGAAGTCATCTTGTCTGGAGTCTTTAACTAGATATATGGCGCATTCACTCCACCTGATACAGTATATCCTGCTGACTTCAAGCCTTCAAGAATTGTCTTCGCATTGTTCATGTAATAAGCAATCTGCTCACCTGTCTGCTTTTGTCCTTCTTCTGAGAACACAGCTTCGCCTGCTCTCTGAATAATGTAAGGAGCACCATTGAACTTTGTCCCATGACGTCTTGCCCAGAGATGATGAAGTGTTACATCTCCACACTTTAAATCTCTAGGAATCACTGTATATCCCAGTCTTGTTCCTGTAAATCCAGCATTCTTAGAAAAACTCTTCAATTCGATAGCGCAAGTTCTTGCACCTTCACATTCATAAATTGTATGAGGTACATTTTCTTCTGAAATATATGCTTCATAAGCTGCATCGTAAATAATCACTGCACCTACTTTGTTTGCATAATCAACCCATCTCTGAAGTTCATCCTTGGTAATTGTTGAGCCAGTCGGATTGTTAGGGAAACAAAGATAGATAATATCTGGTGTTTCTGTTGGTAACTCTGGTGCAAAATCTGTCTCTGCTGTACATGGCATATAAATCACATTACTCCACTTTTGCTGATCTACTAAGTATTCACCAGTTCTGCCTGCCATGGCATTGGTATCCACATAGACTGGATATACAGGATCACATACTGCGATCTTATTATCTACAGAAAAGATGTCTCCAATATTTCCTGAATCTGATTTTGCGCCATCGCTGACAAAAATCTCATCTGCATAGATTTCTGCTCCACGCTTCTGATAGTCATGCTCTACAATTGCATTTCTTAAGAATTCATAACCCAAATCAGGTGCATATCCATGAAATGTCTTGGCATCTGCCATTTCATCTACTGATGAATGTAATGCATCAATCACCTTAGGACAAAGTGGCAATGTAACATCACCGATTCCAAGTCGGATGATTTCTTTATCCGGATTTGCTGCCGTAAATGCATTGACCTTCTTCGCAATTGTTGAGAAAAGATAGCTTCCTGGTAACTTTAAATAATTTTCATTAATCTTAAACATAATTTATCCTCAAGCTGCGACTATATTTTTAGGCGTCCAATGTGAGCCGACTCACATGATGGTTCAAGTTTGCGCGCAGCTCAAACTTGTAGAGTGAAAAACGCATAAGATTTTTCCTCATCATCCTTCTAGCTAAAAACATTTCTCTCTCACGGCTCATTACTGTACATCCTGTTATTGAATATAAGTAACTGCCTTGATTATGGAAGTGATTATACTCTGCAACCCCAGAATCAACAATGTACATTTTGTCCACACATCCTTAATTAAGAATTTATATCAATAGAAAAAAGCTCGGATTTTCAGGTAAAATGAAAATCCGAGCTTTTTAAGTTCCCAGATAAAATCTGGTTAATGTTTCATATTCTGTGTTGATTGCCTGAAGCAATTCCTTATCTCCGTTGGAATTGTCTGTATGATAGATTTTCATCAACGCCTTATATCGTTTCTTCAATGATGCAGTATCATCCACGCCTTTGAAGAACATCTTTACATTTTCCGCATGATACATGGAGCGTCTGGCTTCCCGATAGACTTTATCACGGTATATACGCTTCTCCCGTTCGAACTTATCCTTGTCTGCTGATAATTGACGGATTTCCCGCTCCATGATCTGCCACTGCTGGTCAAACAGATTCTTCTGATTCTCGAGCTGCTTTCGTAACAGCATGCTCTTACTCTGCTGCCGTTCCAGCATTCCTTTTTGAATATCAATCAGCTTTCTCTCATCTTCCAAGTTAATCTGCAGCTCTCGTAAACGGATATTCTCCTCAAACAGCCATTTTTTATAGTCCTTCATTTTTTCATCTGAAAATGTATTGAAATCCTCTGGGGAATTAATGTTAAAATTCTTCTCCTGCATACAAACTCCATTCATAACTGTTCAGTACCTTCTGAGCAGTTACCTCCATTCAAATCTACTGTGCACTATGGAACCAGAACACCTTCACCGGCTGACAGCCTTCTTTTGTCTTAATCGTATGTGGAACTCCTGCTAATGCAACAAATGAATCTCCTGCCTGAATTGGAAATTCCAAGTCTCCAAGCTTTGCAAAGCCTTCTCCTTCCAAAACATAGAATCCCTCCTGATCGTCATGACAACCTGGATGCGGATTAAATTCATGATCTGCGTACACTGTAGTTCCAGAGCAGCATCCATTGGTGCATCCATTCTCTGATGTTAAGAAACGATGACTTCTCGCTTCTGTTCCCTGTTTTTCAATAACTTCTTTCATAGTAATATATGGTTTCATCTTATCCTCCATGCTGCGACTGTTTTTAATATAATTTAAAGTCTATACGATAAACGGGAGCCCGCACATGTGCAGCAAGCTCCCGCCTTATTTTAATTAAAAGTTAAATAATTATGCATTCTTATATGCTAACATCTCTGTATAAGCAAGAAGGAATGGACCTACACCCTTGGCATCATCCTTTACGATTGGCTCTGACATATAGTAATCGTAAGTTCCTGGTCTGTTGCCCTTTCCACCAAGTCCGGCTACTAAACAGATTCCATCTAATGACATCTCGCCTTCCTTTGTTGTCAGGTACTTATCACAGATACCATCAATTGCCTTCTCAGCATATGCTCTGTAGCTTTCTGGAAGATAACCAAGACGAACACCCTTTAAAAGTGAATAAGCCATAATAGAGCTTCCTGATGTCTCAAGATAATTCTTCTCCATACCACCAAAGTTCACAACCTGATACCACATACCAGACTTATCCTGATACTTCAGCATAGAATCCATCAGATCCACATATGCATCCTGAAGCATCTTGCACTCTGCATCGTACTTATGATCTGAATTGTCTACCTTATCCAGAGTATCCAGAAGTGCCATTGAATACCAGCCAATTGCTCTCAACCATACATTCTGTGAAAGACCTGTCACCTTATCACACCAGAACATCTCCTTAGATGTATCAATTGCATGATAGTATAATCCATTGATTGGATTTCTCATATTCTCAATAACAAACTTGAACTGTGCAAAGATATCATCATAGTTCTTTCTGTTATTAAATCTTGTTTCATATTCCATATAAAATGGCTGACCCATATACATTCCATCTAACCATACCTGGTTTGGATAGATATCCTTATGCCAGAAGTTTCCACATTCACAACGTGGCATAATTGAAATCTGGCTGTATACTAAATCAATTGCCTTTCTATACTTCTCTTTTCCTGTTAAATCATATAATTCAAATAAAGTCTTACCAGCGTTCACATTGTCGATATTCTTCTCTCCAATGCTATAACCATCGATTGTACCATCTTCAAATACACGATGATCAATAAAGTCATCTGCAAACTTCAGGTACTTCTCATCCTTAGAAATTGCATACATCTGAAGAACAGCCTTGATCATAACGCCATCAATATAGTTCCACTTAGACTTTAATCCCTGCTTAATCTTCTCAATGTTCCACATTGGCGCATCAACTGTACTCTTCTCCAATAATTCATCAATATACATTACAATTGCATCCATTACTTTTCTCCCAACCTATTTCTTTTTACTGTCTTGATTTTTGATTTGACACTCATTCATTTTACACTAAGAAATCTGTACAATCAACTGTTTTATTCCTAAAAATGCACAAAGATACCAAGTTATCAACCCCCATTTCAAATGGGGGTTTAATTTTGCCCCCTCCAGGGGACAGTACTGGTTCCACCAAAGGTGGGGTTTCGCAACACCATTGCTACTCGTTGCTTCCTAAAGGAAGCATGTT
>JAQUVV010000231.1 GCA_028693195.1 Lachnospira sp. | reverse complement strand
CTGGAGAAGAATGGAATCCAAGCGATTTATACAAAATTGATATGCCAGAAACTCTTGTTGAAAAGCAAAAAGCTAAGGCTATCAAACAAGCTATGAAGTTACTCGAACGTGAAGGTTTATATACGCCGCCTCAAGAACCAATAGCTTCGTAATTATCATTAATAATTCACTCTTTCAAAAGTTGTCACTTATGACAGCTTAATTAAGTGCGCCATTTATTGGCTGTCCTCTACTTTCTTTCACACTATATTCCTCCTACTAAAAGTTACCATTAAAAGAATATATCTGTTTAGATAAATGGTTTCTTGTTTGTATGATTTACAATGTACTATATTGTGATTCAATGATAAAAGTCATGGGATCATTACAGGTTTATTATAGTTATTATATATGCTTGTATTATTCCTGTAAAGAATAATACTAGATGAATTATATATATTGGTGATTTTAAACAAAGCATTTTATAATATTTACAAAAGGAGGTGACGCAGCATTATGGCAAAAGCAACAGATTGTTTTGGAACTCTAAAACAGAATTTGCAGGATGCCGGGTGTGAGAAGGAAATAATTGATCAATGTATGGAGCTGGCGCGTCAGGATCGCTGGTGCGAAATACCACATTTGCTTGGAAAGCATAAAAGTCAGCTGTTAGAAACAATGCACAAAAGTCAAAGTCAGATTGATTGCCTGGATTATCTGTTTTATAAAATTGGAAAAGAACATCAGTAGGAGGTCAGTATGAAAATATTAGTGTTAAATGGAAGTCCTAGACCGAATGGAAATACTGCAAAAATGGTAGATGCATTTCGCCAAGGGGCAGAAAGTGTCGGAAGTGAGGTTGTAGTAGTTGAAGTATGCAAGAAGAATATTAGCGGCTGCGTAGCCTGCGAATACTGTCATACCAAAGGTGGAGGACAGTGTATTCAAAGAAACTTAAAGAAAGCAGACATGTTTTTAAGCTCAGGTGCAAGTAGTCAGTATGATGGAGCAAAATACTCATTTAAAAATGATTTTCTTGGTTATTTGAGACTGAAAAATATGGGATTTGTTACATGTGCAGGCGGAGTAACGCAGAGAACTTTAGATGAGGTTCGCTCCATTGGAGAAAAATGCATGTAACTAAAGAAATAGATAATTTACAAGGTGGCAAATTCACTTGAGATTTCTAAAAATAGTATTGGTAAATATAAAAATAAAAGGAGAATAACACTATGATGAACACAGAAAAATTAGATTTAACAGAAGAATGGGATAAGACATTTCCACAGAGTGAAAAGGTAAATCACAAGAAGGTTACATTTGTGAATAGATATGGCATTACACTGGCGGCAGATATGTATACTCCTAAGAATGTAGATGGAAAGCTTGCAGCAATTGCGGTTTGCGGACCGTTCGGTGCAGTTAAGGAGCAGGCATCAGGATTATATGCACAGGAAATGGCCGAAAGAGGATTCTTAACAATTGCCTTCGATCCTTCATTTACAGGAGAGAGTGGCGGAACTCCAAGATTTATGGCTTCTCCAGACATTAACACTGAGGATTATCAGGCAGCTGTAGATTTCCTTTCTGTTCAGGAAAATGTGGATGCAGAGAAGATTGGTATTATCGGAATCTGTGGATTTGGTGGTATGGCTCTCAATGCAGCGGCTATTGATACAAGAATCAAAGCAACAGTAATTTCTACAATGTACGATATGCCTAGAATCGGTGCAAAGGGATAGGCATATGTTCCTTCACGATTTTACGCCAAAATCCTACTTCAGAGGGCATGAGCATTGTAATTCCATTAATATCTGAAAAATAAACTCCCTGCTGACTGATGGGATGATCTACGGGTGGAAAGCAATAATATAATTGTTCGCTAAATGTTCGAATGCATAGGCAGTTCTCGTCCTCGATGGGGCGATTCAATACAATCATCTGATATTGATTTGCATATAGACCATCTAGTAAATACTTTTCATCCTTTACTTCTGACTGAAGCGTTTTACTGGAGCAGTAATCAGCAAGTATCGGAACAAACTCTTTAATTGGAACAGGTGCAATACAACCAATTGACATGATGTGTTTTGCTCGTTCAAGACTGACAGCTGATTGCTGCATTTCATTTTCCAAAGAAATAATCTTTCTGGCATAATCTGCCACAACATTTCCAATATCATTTAACTTTATTTTTTTGTTTTCTCTCTCAAAAAGTGGTACGCCAATCTGTGTTTCTAATTTTTGCATGGATCTGGTAAGCGTAGGCTGTGTTAGATGAATATGTTCAGCAGCTTCACTTAATGTACCGTATTCTGCTAGTGCTACAAGTTGTTCCAGTAAATATATTTCAGTCATTGTTTGTCTCCTTCATATACGTGGTAAGTATATTATAATGCGTAATTGTAATTTTACAAGCATTTGTTTGGTTGGTATGATTAACTTATCGAATAACAGAAGGAGGATAAAAGTGAATAAGATTCTTATTGCGGTATATTCTCAATCAGGTCAGTCTATGCGCATTGCGAATATAATAAAAGAAAAATTACAGGCTGATTTATATGAAATAAAGCCAAAGCGAAAATATAATGATGATATGTGGAAGGCATGGGATGAAGCACAGGAAGAGATGGCTACAAATGCGTATCCTGGACTGATAGGAGAATTACCTGACTTACAGGAATATGACACTGTTATTGTAGGAGGTCCTGTATGGGGAATGACATTGGCAAATCCAGTAGTCACTTTCATGCGAAATGTTGATTTAATGGGCAAACAGGTTTCCGCATTTTGGACATTTTATGATCATGATGAAAAATATGATAATGCTATGAAAGATTATTCCATGGGTGCAGATTATGTAAGAGGATTATCACTTCCTCGTTCCATAACAGGAAATGCAAAGAAAATAGAAGACAAGATTAACCAATGGATCAAGACACTTAACTAAGAATGGAGAATATTAAAATGGAAACAATTAGATTAAATGATGGAGTAGAAATACCAGTATACGGATTTGGAACATTCCAGATTCCAGCAGACGGAAGTACTTATAAGGCAGTAAGAGAAGCCCTTGATTTAGGAATTCGTCACATTGATACAGCAGTAGCATATTTCAATGAGGAGGAAGTTGGTAAGGCAATTAGAGAAAGCGGTATCCCAAGAGAGGAAATCTTCCTAACAAGTAAATTATGGCTTCAGGATTATGGATATGAAGGAGCGAAAAAAGGAATTGAAACTTCTTTAAGCAGATTAGGATTGGATTATATGGACTTATATTTGATTCATCAACCATATGGAGATGTGCCTGGTGCATGGAAGGCAATGGAAGAAGCAAAGGCGGAAGGAAAAATCCGTTCCATCGGTGTAAGTAATATGACACCAAAGATTTGGAAGAACTTTGTTCCACAGTTTGATACACTTCCTTCGGTTAATCAGATGGAATTTAATCCATACTGTCAGCAGAAAGAAATCAGAAAGATCATGACAGAAGCAGGTGTTCAGCTGGAAGGCTGGGGACCGTTAGGGCAGGGAAACAAAGACTTAATTGCAGATCCAGTGATTGTGAAGATTGCTGAAGCACATGGTAAAGATGTGGGACAGATCATTCTTCGATTTGAGTATCAGGAGAGAGTTATTATTTCCCCGAAGTCTACAAATCCAGATCGTATTAAGAGCAATATGGATATCTTTAACTTTGAACTGAGTGAAGAAGAGATGAAGCAGATTCGAGCATTAGACACAGGAAAGAGCTGCTTTGATCATGATGCACCAGGCGTTGCAGAGATGTTAATCGGTGCATTTGATGTTCACGCCAATGACTAAAAAGGAGGATTAAGAATTATGCCATATATTTCAGTAAAAGCGTTTCCAAAAGACGAAGAAACAAAGAAAAGGGTAGTTGATAAAATCAATCAGGTATTCCTTGAGGAATGGGGATGCCCACCAGAAGCACTTACCATATCCGTGGAAGAAGTGGCGCCTGATGAGTGGAATGAACAGGTGAAGAGACCGGAAATTGACACAAAGTTAGATAAAATGATGATACTTGATGGAAAAAAACAATATTAACAGGAGGTCTGTTATGGAATACAGAGAATTATACAATGGAGTGAAAATTCCTATGCTGGGATTTGGTGTATACCAGATTCCAGAGTATGAAGATGCAAAGAAGTGTGTGCTGGCGGCATTGAAAAATGGATATCGTCTCATTGACACAGCACAGGGGTACATGAATGAAGAAGCAGTAGGAGAAGCAATTAGAGAAAGTGGGATTCCAAGAGAGGAAATCTTTATTACTACTAAATTATGGATACAGGATTTTTCTTATGAAGGAGCAATCAAGGCAACGCAAACTTCCATGGAGCGTCTGGGTGTGGATTATATTGACCTTATGCTCTTACACCAGCCAATGGGTGATTACCATAACGCATGGAAAGGTCTTGAAAAACTA
>JAQUVV010000230.1 GCA_028693195.1 Lachnospira sp. | reverse complement strand
TCATCCAGTCCTTTCGTCTGAAATGTTGCTTCCAACATATTGGGAACCGCCATATTGTGCATCTGAAATGCGACTGCATTCTTACGATCCTTTGACACACATATCCACTCATACACCTCATCGCCAAAATATGTCCGCTTCCCATTATTAATTCGATAATAATCTCCTGTAAACAAAACTGGACGAAGCTTTTTATACAATGCAATTTGCTGATAAATTCGTTCTCTGTCTTCTTCTGACATATCTGCCAGATTACATTCATAGCCAAGGCACCCAAACATTGCAACCTCAAATCTAGTTTCAATAGATGTGTTTCGAAGTGTCTGATGATTTGGGCATCCACTCACATGTGCAGATACCACTGACATTGGATATCCATAGCTGTACCCTGTCTGAATCCCTGCTCTGCACCAGGCATCCGTATTATCACTTGCCCAGATCTGTGGCATATAACATAATATCCCTAGGTCAAAACGATTTCCACCCGATGCACATCCCTCAAAAAGAATCTCTGGAAATGCTCTGGTTAAACGTTCCAATATGTCGTAGAGTCCCAGAACATAGCGATGCAGGAATTCCTGCTGTGAAATATCCTGATCTGCGAATTCAGCAGAATACGTATCTGAGAATATGCGATTCATATCCCACTTCACATAGTTAATATCCGCTGAAGAGAACACTTTCGTCATCTCCTCCACCACGTAATCTCTCACATCTGTTCTTGTGAGATTCAGGATTCTCTGATTTCGCCCCTCCGAATGATTCATCCCCGGAATATCTACTGCCCAGTCCGGATGTGTGCGATAGCATTCACTATCCACATTGACCATTTCCGGTTCTACCCAGATTCCAAACTGAAGTCCTAACCCATGAATCTTATCTGACAAACCTTTGAGTCCTCCTGGAAGCTTCTGCATATTACATGTCCAATCTCCCAGAGACTTTGTATCGTCATTTCGATTGCCAAACCAGCCATCGTCTAACACAAACAATTCGCATCCTGCTTTGGCAGCATTTCTTGCCATTTTCAACAGCTTACCTTCATCGAACTTAAAATACGCCGCTTCCCAGCTATTTAATAAAACCGGTCGTTCCTTCTTTGCCCACATGCCACGAACAATATGGTTTCTGACAAACTCATGCATATGATGACTTAAGTCATTGAGGCCATTTTCTGAAAATGTAATGACTGCCTGTGGTGTAACAAATGTTTCTCCTGCAGAAAGTCCATAAGAAAATCCATTAGGATTGATTCCCGTTACAAAACGCAATTTTCCAAAGCTTCCTACCTCTGCACATTCATAATGATTCCCACTATAAATCAAATTACTTGCAAAGCATTTTCCATGATCATCATTGGTGTCTGATCTTTTCAATATTACGAACGGATTGTTTCTATTGCTGGACGTACCTGTAGATGAAGAATTAATAATTTTACCTCTGCTGACCGGAATCGTCTCTGGTGTCATCTCGCGAACCCATGCACCCGAGAAATGCATCATCTCATAGTCACAGTCTCTAAAATCCACCTGTGCACTCATCAAACGGTGAATTGTAATCTTTCCATCTTCCTGATTACGTACCTGACAAGATCTTGTAATACAATCACAATCCTCATAGATTTCATAATACAAATCCATGAAAACATTTCGTCCCAGCGACTTCATATGAACCACCAGCTGCTGTGTTGGATGATGTGCTGTTGGAAGTCCTGTCAGCTGTACCATTGAATTCTCAGACGTAATCTCGGCTGTTCCTTCTTGTGTGAAATCATTCTCATCAACTACGAGATCTGATTTTATGAATTCTTCATGCACCTCAAAGCTATCAAACACAAAATCCGAAGTATAAGAGCCATCCACATGCTCAATGACACAGAACGGTTCTCTGACATCTCCTTTTCCAACAGAGCTGATTTCCTGACATAATGTTTCTAAGGTCAATGAAGAATATTCTTTTGAATAATTCACAAGATTTCCACCTGGATATTTGCACTTTGAGGAAACCGCTGCACTTAAATCATAATGCACATCGATTTTCTCACCATAGTATAAATGTTCCAGATGTCCGGACTCTCTGACACAGAAGGCATAGGTGGTATGTGCCGTTTCCAGCACAAAAACCTGTCCATTCTCTTGAGCATAAGACTTCACATCTCCGTCCGTATTTTCATGATTACTACATAATACTTTAACCATCCCTTACCTCAATATTCTTAAATAATTTTATTCGCTCCATAATCTATGATTCTACCATCATACAATCACTCCGCCGTCTGATTGATTTCAGTAGCAATTTCTTCCATTCTCTTCTCATCTAACTGATACTTTTTCATAAACAGAATAATTGCAATGACCAGACCAATAATTGGAAGCACAGTCATGACAAATCTCAACTTCGTCAATGCTTCAAATGTCTGATCCGCTGGGCCAAAACCATCACCTGTCTTCAATCCAACCAAATCGATAGCAATACCCGCAAAGAATACGGCAAATCCAGATGCAAGTTTCACTACAAATGTCTGCATAGAGAAAATAACACTTTCATCTCTTCTATGATTCTTTAGCTGACCATAATCAATGGTGTCCGAAAGGAAGATTGTAATCAACACATTCAGCAGACCACTTCCAAAGAAAATCAGGAATCCTGGCGCAAAGAGAACCATCCAGCCATTTGCTGAAGATGCCTTACTTGTAATTCCTGTAAATGCAATTGCTAATAGCATCAGGTACCCTGCAATTTCACCGATTGCAGCCATCTTAAATACATTTTTCTTACTTAATTTCTTTCTAAACAATGGGAACAGCATCATTGCAAGAATCTGAGAAGCTCCACCAAATGCTGAGAACAAACTGTATGCCGCTTCCTGATCACCAATATCGTATGCGAAGTAATAAATAACAAGATTACTTGTCAAGTAAAGTGCTGTGTTTACAAGAACGATTGTAATCACTACAATCATAGCCTGATCATTGGAGAAAAGTGATTTAAACATTTCACCAACTCCGTGACTTTCCATATCTGCAGTTTTTTTCTCTTTTACACTAATCACACAGATTGTCTCTGAAATAATAAAAAATACTGCTACAATTAATGCCCAATACTTAAAACCAATTCGATAGTTTGCCATCGCTGATCCACCACCAAGAAATGGCACAATAATCATTGTTAATACAGTTGGAATGGCACTTCCTACGCCTGCGCAGGATCTTGCCATAGATGACATATTTTCTCTCTCTTTTCCAGACTCTGTGATTGCTGGAATCATAGACCAGTAAGGAATATCCATAAATGTATAGGTTACACCCCAGAGAATATAGAACACTGCAAGCCATACTCTGGCTCCACCAATTGCCATTCCTTCTGGTACAGCAAATAATCCATAAAGAACCACTGCATTTAATACAGTTCCTGCGAATATCCATGGACGAAAACGTCCCCAACGGCTCTTTGTCTTGGCAACAAGAATTCCCATAAACGGATCATTAAATGCATCGAATACTCTGGCTGCCATGAGTACTGTTCCCACAAATGCTGCATTTACCCCTAACACTGACTGATAATAATATAATATGTAGCTGGAGACCAGCATATAAACCAAATCTTTTCCAACAGCGCCTATTCCGTAAGACACCTTTTCCCTAAGTGAAATCTTATTCATAATATTCTCCATTCTCTCTGCCTGTCGCAGACCTTTTTATCTAATCATAACTGTTCCATACCTTCTGAACAGTTATGATCATTTCTTTAACTGAAATGCCAATTCCACGACTTTATATGCCCCATCATATATCCCAGCCGTCTTATTTACTTTGATACTTTCACACATTTCAATTAGTATGCCTTTATCTTTTAAAAACAACTGTAACATCTGTAATGTATGTGCAATATCTCTACATTCCATTGTACCGTCACCAATTTCTGCTGAATGAATTGCTCCCCACTGTTCGTGTCCTCCAACTCTCTTGATAAACAGCTTTGGAACAGGATAGAATGCAAGTTCACTTGGCTTTGTCACTAATACGTCACAACTTCTCATTAACAGATTTGTACAATATACTGCCTCAAAAATATTCTCATGATAAAAAGCGTGTACCCCCGTCACCTTTGTATCATGTATCAATGCATTGGTTGCAAATTCTTCTGTCTTCTTCCACTCATTAAAATGTTCTTCTGAAATCTCTTTTAATTCCGGTATTTCCTCTACTAACTCATCCCATACATTCTTGTAATCCCCAACATTCACATAAAGCGCAGCCCTCTCTGCCTTAATGTGTGGCAGCAGATATTTTATGACTGCTGCAAAGATTTCTCGCTGTGCCCCCGCACCACCAACTGTCAATAAGAACCGCATTGGCTCTTTGTTCTTTGCCCGCTCAATTCTTGCCTCACAATCCGATTCGATATTGGAAACCAATTCATGATCAATATAATGACCT
>JAQUVV010000229.1 GCA_028693195.1 Lachnospira sp. | reverse complement strand
TCAAAACATTGAGACGACAGGCTTACGGATATCGTGATGATGAATATTTCTTTCTCAAACTATTTGATGTTAGTAGGAAGAGATATGTTCGAAATCCGTTATCCCACAAAATTTGTGATTGAGCCATATTTTTTAATATATTCTATATTATCCTGTTGGGGGCAAAAGTAATCCCCTAACTTTATGTGCTACCGATGTTCCGAAATATATCTTGCCACATGAATACCGCTTGCAGATGCATGGGATAATGAATGCGTCACACCACTACAGTCTCCAATGACAAATAATCCCTTATTCTCAGTTTCCAGGTTATTATCTAATTCCACTTCCATGTTATAGAACTTCACTTCCACACCATAAAGAAGTGTATCGTCATTGGCAGTTCCTGGCGCGATCTTATCCAATGCATATATCATCTCGATAATTCCATCCAGAATTCTCTTTGGCATAACAAGACTTAAGTCCCCCGGTGTTGCAGAAAGTGTTGGTGTCACGAAATTCTCTTCAATTCTTACCTTATTACTTCGTCTTCCTCGAATCAAGTCACCAAAACGCTGAACAATGACGCCGCCACCAAGCATATTGGATAGTCTTGCAATACTTTCTCCATATTCATTACTATCTTTAAATGGCTCAGAAAAATGCTTTGCAACCAGCAATGCAAAATTCGTATTCTCTGTGTGCTTCGATGGATCTTCATAGCTATGTCCATTCACTGTTACAATTCCATTGGTATTCTCATTGACGACAACGCCCTTTGGATTCATACAGAAGGTTCTTACCAAATCTTCAAACACCTTGGTTCTATATACAATCTTACTTTCATATAATTCATCTGTTAAATGTGCAAAGACCTCTGCTGGGAGTTCCACACGTACACCAATATCTACACGGTTCGACTTTGTCGGAATATCTAATGTCTTACAGACACCTTCCATCCACTTACTTCCGCTTCGACCAGCTGATATAATACACTGATCACAATCATAAATATCTATCTTTGAATGAATGCGGTACCCCTTTCCATTCATTTCTACTGAATCCACAGGAGACTCAAAGTAGAAGTCAACCTTATCCTTTAACTCTGCGTATAAATTTTCGAGAACCACATAATTGATATCTGTTCCTAAATGTCTCACAGATGCATCCAATAAATGCAAATCATTCTCCAGACAAAGGGTCTTAATCTTCGTATTTGCTGTGGAATAAAGTGCTGTTCCTTCGCCACCATGTTCCAGATTAATCTGATCTACGTAGTTCATCAAATCAATCGCTTTCTGTTTTCCAATATATTCGTACAATGTACCACCAAATTGATTGGTAATATTGTACTTCCCATCGGAAAATGCTCCAGCTCCACCAAATCCATTCATAATTGCGCAAGTCTTACACTTGATACAGGATTTCACCTTTTCTCTATCAATTGGACACTTTCTCTTTTCCAGTGCTGTTCCTGTCTCAAATACTGCGATTTTCATACCCTTGTTCAGCTTTGTAAGTTCATATGCAGAAAAAATGCCTCCTGGTCCTGCGCCAATGATTATTACGTCATACTTCATCTATGAGCCCTCCCCTTATATTTAAAATTTCTCGTAACTGTCCAGTACCTTCACAGTTACAACCTCTTCGGATGTCCAACAGGCATGCAGTTAACACAGACACGCTGCCTACGGCGAACTTTATACTCCCCATATTAATGCTCTGCGCTCATGAGCTTCAGTGGCAGAGCTAGTAAGACTGCGCCACCTAGGATATTGCCGATGGTTACAAAGAGCATGCTCTTAGCTACTAATGCCATATCAAGGCCTCCAAGAAGCATATATCCAATAGAAAATGTTCCCATGTTCGCGATACAGTGTTCAAAGCCTGCAACAACGAACGCCATGATAACGCAGAACATGACTATCAGCTTGCCGCTTTCGGTCTTCATACGGGTTCCCGTAAGCACTGCAACACAGACCATAAAGTTACATAGAATTCCACGAAGTACCAACTGCATAGGTGCTGCTGCCAGTTTCGCATCGATAAAGCTGTTATAATAATTCACCATAATATCATGGGATGCACCACTTCCAACGAAAATCGCACTTAAGATGAATGCGCCTACAAAATTCCCTATATAGCTGATCAGCCATACCTTCAATACATCCATCACTTTACAATCGCCATGATAGGCACCCATTGCCATAGTCATGTTATTCCCTGTAAACAGCTCTCCTCCAATGAATACAATAAGAACAATTGCAATAGAGAATAAAAATGCCCCCAGGAGCTTGCCAAATTGTGGATATGTTGGATACAGCACTGCTGCCGATACATTTGAAAGAATGGTTGCTACTACAATAAAAAAACCTGCCATGATTGCTCTGATTAAAAACTTTCCCAAGTGATTATTACATATATCTGCTTTGTTAACCGCTGCCTTCGCCATGGATTCTACATCTTTTGTTAACATTTCTTACTCTTCTCCTGTCTTCTTTTGTTTATTAATGGCTTCTACTGCCACATCATATGCTTCCTTTACACATGGAAGCAAATCTGGCACCTTTGCCATACTGCCAGCTCTTAATTCTTCTACCAATGGAATAATATTTGCATGAAGCTGTACAAGACTGACTGTTCCGGCAATTCCCTTTAATGCATGTGCCTGCTGAAAAGATTCTTCCACATCTCCTGTCTCAATTGCTTCAAGCATCTTTTTAAAGTGTTCATCCTCTGGAAAGGTTAATAAAAAGTGTTCATACAGCTCTTTATTCCCATTAAATCTATGAACCCCCTCATTTACATCAATTCCAGCTTTCGTTAATGTATATCTGTTCATCACCTTGTTCTCCGTTTTCTGCCCTGCTATATCATGCTCATAATTTCATATGATCAACTGGACGCTGTTACCTATATTATAAATGAATTACCATAATTTGCAACCGTTCAGAGCCATGCATTTCAATAAATAAGTAATCTCGTTGAATGTTTACATTCATAAGTGATTACTTATTTATTGAAATATGTGGCGGATACGCCACAATGAGAAAATCTGTAGGATTTTCTCATATGCATGAAGCAAAAAAATCTAAATAAACATGTAATCTCGTTGAATGTTTACATTCATAAGTGATTACTTATTTATTGAGATATCTCTTTAATATTCATCCAGAAAATGATGTTTCTGCCCCTTCTGCTTATATGCAATTACCGTATCTATATTCACATTTTCCACACTCTTGAAGATGTTCTTCTCAATAATCGGATTTTCCTGTGCTAATGTATGAATCAAGTTCTTGATTTCCAAACGTTTTGAAATATTCTCTGGTTTATCACTGATTGACAGGCTCTCTGTAAAACGGCAGGCACACTGAATGAATTTCAATTTATTATAATCCCTCCAGTGAATAACATCTTCCTCTCTCACAAGATAAAGTGGACGGATTAGTTCCATCCCCTCAAAATTCGTACTGTGAAGCTTTGGCATCATAGACTGTATCTGTCCACCATAGAGCATTCCCATAAGAATTGTTTCAATGACATCATCATAATGATGCCCCAGCGCGATCTTATTACAGCCCAGTTCTTTTGCTTTACTATACAGATGTCCTCTTCGCATTCTTGCACATAGGTAACATGGGGAACCACCAATCTCATCCTCTGACACCACTCCGAATATATCTGATTCAAAGACGGTTATCGGCACTCCCAGAATCTTGGCGTTTTCTACAATATTGTTATAATTCAAATCATTATAACCCGGATTCATCACCATAAATTCCAGTGAAAAATTCTTTTTCCCATGCTTATATAATTCCTGAAACAGTTTTGCTGTCAGCATAGAATCCTTGCCACCTGAGATACACACAGCAATCTTATCGCCATCCTGAATCATGTCATAATCATTAATTGCCTTCGTAAACTTTCTCCAGATTTCCTTGCGGAATTTCTTTACAAGGCTGCGTTCAATATCTTTTCTTTTTTCCAGAAATTCCACTTCCTGTTCAGGGTTCTTTCCATAATCAAATCTGATAAAATCTGTCATATAAACTATCGTTCTCCAATTCTGTATCTTTCACATCTACATTACATCTATCTATAAACTACGTTCTCTTCATCTTAAAACAGTACCACTTACTGCTGATGTATCTTTACCATCTTAGCATAGATTCCATCTTGTTCCATAAGCTCCTTATGAGTGCCCTGTTCTTCTATTCCATTCTCCGTAAGCACAAGAATTCGTTCTGCATGTTCAATCGTCGTCAATCGATGTGCGATTACGAATGTTGTGCGATTCTTTGCCAGCTTTTCCAACGATTCCTGAACGACTAGTTCGCTCTCGTTATCCAATGCAGATGTTGCTTCATCAAAAATCAGAATTGGTGGATTTTTCAAGAACACTCGTGCAATATAAATACGCTGCTTCTGTCCGCCTGACAATCTTACGCCTCTCTGTCCAA
>JAQUVV010000228.1 GCA_028693195.1 Lachnospira sp. | reverse complement strand
AAGGATGCCCTAACAGATGCCTATATGGCGGGGTTGATGCAGAGAGCGTTAGAACAGCCAGGAGTGGTGCTGCATTCTGAGAAGCAGCCATGGCAGTGATACATTAATAGGTGATTGCAAAACATCTACATTACTTAAGATGTCCACTAATAATATAGTTTACACAGGCACGCTTTCGCTACACCTCGCTCGTTGCGTTACATAAGCGACAAAAATACTGTCGCTAAGTAAATGGCGAACGCAGTTCGCCTTGGGCTCGACTAGTACCTGTTTAAAACTATATTATCATTGGACATCCTGATACAAATATTGAGTTTTGCAATTGCCTATTAATGCATCAACATAAAGAATACGAGGAGAAAAGGTATGGAGAATTTGAGATTTGCGCTGGTGGGAACTGGCGGTATGGGAAGAAAGTATGCCATGATGCTTACAGATGGCAGCGTGAAGGGCGCTATGTTGACAGCGGTTGTATGCAGAAAAGAGGAAGCAAAGCAGTGGGCAAAGAATCAGTTGCCGGCAGATATGAAGGTCTATTCTTCTGCGGATGAGCTGTTTGATGAACCTGATGGATATGATGCGGTTTTGATCGTGACACCACATAAGACGCATCCAGATTTGGCTGTCAAAGCATTTTCACTGGGCAAGCACGTATTCTGCGATAAGCCTGCGGGAGTATCAGTCGGTCAGGCACAGAGAATGGAAGCAGCAGCAAAGGAATCTGGAAAGCTGTATGCTATGATGTTTCATCAGAGAAAGTATGACAAGCATATACGAATGAAGGAAATCATGGATTCTGGTGATCTGGGTAAAATCGAGAGAGTGATGCTGGTGAATTCCAGATATTACAGAACTGCACATTATCATGCATCGGGAAGCTGGAGAAGCAGCTGGGCAGGAGAAGGTGGAGGTGCCTTGATTAATCAGGGACAACATATTCTAGATATATGGCAGTGGCTGTTTGGATTACCAACAAAGATTTATGCGAATATTCCATTTGGCAAATATAATAATTTTCAGGTGGATGATGAGGCAACTATTATGATGAACTATCCAGATGGTATGAGTGCTGTATTTATGCTTTCAACAGGGGAAGCTGTCTGGGAAGAACGTATGGAAATTGTGGGAAGCCGGGGAACACTTCTGATGGAAGATAACAAGCTGACGTTGACGATTTATGGTGAAGATTCCAGAACATATGGAAAGAATTCACTAGATAATTCTAGGAACAAAATGACATTTTCTACAACAACAGAAGAATATTCACTAGAAGCTGAACCTTACGTGGAAATGTTTGAGAATTTCGCGGCAGCAGTCACAGGAAAAGAATCATTGACCGCACCGGGGCATGCAGGAACAGAGGTGCTTCAGATTACCAATGGCGCTTATCTTTCCGCATGGAAGGGAGAGACAGTGACACTGCCAATTGATGCAGATGAATATGAGAAAGAGCTACAGAAGCAAATTGAGCAGGAGAATAAATGATTGTATAAATAAGATGCATGATGTATTCATTACATTTTACGTATGAAAGTGCGTCTTTTCTACACTTTACAGTGACAAAATCCTGCCCATATATTATAATGAAACCATAGCTGTTCAGGGCCTTAGGATTATCTGAATAGTTGCATAACATCATGATTTAGGATAGTGACGGACATGATTATAAAGATGCTCCGTTGTAATATAGGAGGTAATGACTGTTGAGTGGAGTATTAGAAGGATATGAGCCTAAGAGTGTGCTGCATTTTTTTGAAAAAATCTGTAGTATGCCACATGGTTCAGGGAATACAGCAATGATCAGTGATTGGATTGTTGCATTTGCAAAAGAAAGAGGACTGGGATTTACACAGGATATTCATGGGAATGTGATTATCCGAAAACCAGCATCAGAAGGTTATGAGAATGTGCCCGGAATGATTTTGCAGGGACATATGGACATGGTGGCAGTTCAGACGGAGAAATCACCCATAGATATGGAAAAGGATGGCCTTCAATTGGCAGTAGATGGGGATTTCATCTATGCCAAGGAAACATCTCTAGGCGGAGATGATGGAATTGCAGTTGCATATATGCTTGCGATTCTTGATGATGAGACAATGGCGCATCCTGCTTTAGAGATGGTATTTACCACAGATGAGGAGATTGGATTGCAGGGAATCAGCAAGATGGATGTTTCATCCTTAAAAGGGAAAAAGTTGCTGAATCTTGATACGGAGGACGAGGGTATTCTTGTGGCTGGATGTGCAGGAGGGAAGAAAGCAATCTGCAGTCTGCCAGTTACATTTACGCCAGTAGCAGGAAACTGCTACAAGATTCAGATTTCAGGACTGCTGGGTGGACATTCTGGAATGGAAATCCATAAGGAGCGTGGCAATGCCAATCTGCTACTTGCAAGAGTGTTATATGAAATTCGCAAGGAATGTGATTTCGGTCTGGTCAATATGCAGGGTGGTGAAAAGGATAATGCAATTCCGAATTTTGCACAGGCAGTCATTCAGACAGAAGCTTCACCGATTCAGTTAAGCCAGATGATTGATGAACTGCAGCAGATGCTTCAGAAAGAACTGACAGGTAAGGATGACGGAATTCAGTTAGATTTCAGGCAGATTGCTCAGGAGGAAACAGTCTGGGTGAAACAGGACTGTGCAGTATCTGGAAAGAAGCTGGATGCGATTCTTCTTTGTATGTTGATGAATCCTAATGGTGTTCAGGCGATGAGCAGTTCAATAGAGGATACGGTGGAGACATCACTGAATTGTGGAATTATGAAGCTAAGAGATGATGATTTTCTGGTACGTTATGCACTTCGAAGTTCGGTGCGTTCAGCTAAGGCATATTTATTTGATCGAATCAATACATTTGTACAGAGCCTGGGCGGTACCGTGGATACGGAAGGAGATTACCCACCATGGGAATATCAGACAGATTCCACATTTCGTGAGCAGGTTATGGCAGTTTACGAGCAAATGTATGGAAAGACCATGGAAGTTCAGGTGATTCATGCAGGACTGGAATGCGGCTATTTATCAGAGCAGCTGCCAGGTCTGGATTGTGTTTCCATGGGACCAGATATGAAGAATATTCATACGACAAACGAGAAGCTGAGTATATCTTCAGTAAAACGTGTGTGGGAGTTTATTGTAGAATTGTTAAAACAGAAATAAGTATATAGATTCAGACATCAATAGATGTATGGATTATTATAAATAGTAAGATGAAATGGGGTGTAAGAATTGAAAATTACAGAGGTAAGACTGGGGAAAATCTCTGTACCACTGAGAGTGCCATTCAAAACAGCATTACGTTCAGTGGACAGCGTGGAAGATGTCATTGTCGAGATACATACGGACACAGGAAATGTGGGATATGGCGAGGCACCTCCAACTGGAGTAATTACTGGGGATACGACAGGAGCAATTCTTGGAGCAATGAGAGATCATATCATTAAGACCATAGTTGGGCGGAATGTAGACGATTTCGAGGATTTAATGATTGCTTTGAACAAATGTATCCTAAAGAATACCAGTGCTAAGGCAGCGACAGATATGGCGCTGTGGGATTTGTATGGACAGCTGCATAATATTCCAGTATATCAACTGTTGGGTGGCAGCAGAAAGCAGATAATCACAGATATTACCATTAGTGTCAACAGTCCTTTGCAGATGGCGGAGGATGCGGCAAATGCAATATCAAGAGGCTATGACTGCCTAAAGGTTAAGGTTGGGGTTGATCCAACTTTAGACGTTGCAAGACTTGCAGCGATTAGAGAGACAGTGGGCTCAGACTGTTGTATTCGAATTGATGCCAATCAGGCATGGACACCGAAGGAAGCGGTCAGAATGCTGAATCAGATGCAGGATAAGGGATTGGATATTGAGTTTGTAGAGCAACCGGTACCTGCTCATGATTTTGAAGGATTGAAGTATGTTACAGACCATGCATGCGTTCCTGTACTTGCAGATGAAAGCGTATTCTCACCGGAGGATGCAGTAAAAATCATGCAGATGAGGGCAGCAGATTTGGTGAATATTAAGCTGATGAAGTGTGGCGGAATCTATAATGCATTAAAGATTGCTTCGGCAGCAGAGGTTTACGGTGTAGAGTGTATGATTGGATGTATGCTGGAAGCAAAGGTTAGTGTCAATGCAGCAGTACATCTTGCCTGTGCAAAGCAGATTATTACGAAGATTGATCTGGACGGACCAGTGCTTTGTAGTGAAGATCCAGTGGTCGGCGGAGCTGTCTTTGATGAGAAAGTTATTACAGTATCAGATGAGCCAGGACTTGGAATTAAAGAGGTGCAGGGGATTCAATACATATAAATGAATAGGAAAAGGAGAGAAATGTATGATTACAAACGGATTCACTTACATTGCTGTGCTTGTGGCACTGGCAGCTTTATTGATCGGAATTGAGAAGGAAACAAATTGGAAGTTTTTTAAGT
>JAQUVV010000227.1 GCA_028693195.1 Lachnospira sp. | reverse complement strand
GCTCTTAGATACAACAGATAAAATTCGTTCCTGCTTTCCTTCAAATGTTTCAAAGCGTTCCAGAAGTCCATCCTCTAATTCTGCTTTCTGATCTGCAAATCCTTTATTTACTGCCTCGATAATAACCGCTGCGTTCTGGATTTCCTCTACATCTGAAAATGCATTTCCACCTGTTAAAATGATTGTGTATGCATCATTGACCATCTGTGCTAAAAGTACAAACATATCCGCACACGTTGTCATCTTCTCAGATGCAATCGTTAATGCGCCACGAAGTCTCTGGTATTCTGCCTCATCTGCATGGGCAAAATCTGCATGATCTAATGTTTCAAAGATATCATAGCACTCTGGGAAATATGATTTTAATCCTGTCATATCTGAAATCATAGCAGAAGTTCTTAAGGCATATGCAAAATCATCGATGGTTGCTTTCTGTGCACCATGATAAAGCGTAAATGCTTCCTTCAGATAATCAAAGAATTTGCCTCTGGATAAACGCATAGGGAGCTGTCCAACAACCTCTGATATCTTACTGTTAATGACAACATTATCCTTATCTGAAAGAATATAATGCATCAAATCATTGGTCAGATACATTCCATAATATTCTTGATCTGGTGTGTCCTCCGTGAATCGATATTCTATGCGGTTCAATACATACTCATAGATACGAAGACGATCTACGAATGTAGTAACCACCTCCATAATAGAGATTATATCATTACGAATTCCTTCGATTTCAGAAATATCTGTCAATTTTTCCAACTGTTCTTTTTGTGGTTCTCCAGTCACATCCACCTGTGCAAGTGGAAGAACCTGATGATGAATTACATCATTAAAACGATTCATTAACCCATCGAACTGACTATCAGAGAATCCATCCTCATGAATCATATCATAAACTGTATAGTAATTCATGGAAAGCTTAATATAACCCAGGCCATGATACATAGATGACATGCCCTTACCATACTTCGTAAGATTTACATCAAGATTTTTCCCTTTACTAATTTCCTGTGATACATAACCTAAGTCTTTCATTATCCTACCCTTTTCCTGTTCATATATGATAATCCAGAGCCTCACAGAAATTATGTTATCTCTATAAAGCTCTGAATCCTTTTACTACGTCCTACAGCTTCAGCTTACCTAAAACATCGCAGAAATCAAATGTTGCAAAATAATCCTTTGGTGTTTCCGCACGACGAATCATCTTTACATTTCCATCTTCCTGTAATAAAAGTTCAGCTGACTTTAACTTACCATTGTAATTATATCCCATTGCAAATCCATGAGCACCTGCATCATGAAGAATCAGATAATCCCCCATATCAATCTTTGGAAGCTCTCTATCAATTGCAAACTTATCATTATTCTCACAAAGAGAACCTGTCACATCATATACATGATCACATGGTGCATTTTCCTTGCCTGCAACCGTAATATGATGATATGCGCCATACATTGCCGGTCTCATCAAATTAACCGCACATGCATCAACACCAATATACTCTTTGTAAGTATGCTTCTCATGAATTGCCTTTGTAACTAAAGCTCCATAAGGTGCAAGCATAAATCTTCCAAGTTCTGTATAAATCTTCACATCTCCCATACCAGCAGCGCCAAGAACTTCATCATAAGCCTTATGAACACCCTCTCCAATAATGGCAATGTCATTGGTCTCCTGATCTGGCTTATAAGGAACACCAATTCCACCTGAAAGATTCACGAATTCAATATCTGCTCCAGTTTTATCTCTTAATTCTACAGCGAGCTCAAACATAATCTTTGCAAGTGTTGGATAATATTCATTGGAAACCGTATTACTTGCAAGGAAAGCATGAATACCAAAATGCTTTACACCCTTGCTCTTTAATATCTTAAATGCTTCAATGATCTGCTCGTGTGTCATACCATACTTTGCATCACCAGGATTGTCCATAATCGATGTTCCAAGCTTGAAATATCCACCCGGATTATATCTACAACTCATTGTTTCTGGGAACTTTCCATCTAGAACTTTATCAAGATACTCAATATGTGTAAAATCATCCAGATTAATTGTTGCCCCAATTTCATTGGCATATGCAAATTCCTCTGCAGGTGTATCATTTGAAGAGAACATAATCTCTTCTGGCTTATAATCTAACGCATAGGCCATCATCAATTCTGTCATTGAAGAACAGTCTGCACCGCAGCCATAATCCTTCAATATATTTAAAATAAATGGATTTGGTGTTGCCTTTACAGCAAAATATTCTCTATAGCCCTTATTCCAAGAAAATGCATCCTTTAATCTCTTCGCATTCTCTCTGATTCCCTTCTCATCATAAAGATAAAAAGGTGTAGGATATTTCTTATCAATTTCTTTAATCTGATCTAATGTAACAAATGTTTTCTTCTGACTCATGATATGCCTCCGTATAATAATCTTTTTGTATATGTATAAGAAATCGTATATTACCGTTCCTTTTTTGTCAAGGTTTGGAGATTACATTTTAAAAAGGTCGGACAGAATGTCCTATCCGGCTCTTTTTATCGATTCAACAGTCGTTCCACTAATGGGCTAACCATAGAGGCCTGTGCCTGATATAAAGATTGTGCATCTGATTTCATGAGATCATCTGATGACCTGGTAAGCATCGTGATATTTGCCTGATTTACATCATAACGCAGTGTACCACTCTCACTAAGACTTCTAACTGCCTCTGCATCCGATGTGGATGTATGCGCTGATAAGTCTTCCTGATCCATCTGAGTATTCACCGTCTGAAACAATTGTTCCATGATCTTTTGATAAGTTTCAGCAAAGTACAGATACTCTTCAAAGCTTAAAAGTTCCTGACTATTTGCTTGATTATCAAGAACCGTGTTTGTCTCACCAGACGCCCCTTCTGCCTGACCTGTAATTCCAGTTTTTCCATGAAGCGGGGCATCCGGTGCTGTCCCCGTAACTGTAGCTGATAGATTGGTAGCCTTGGCTCCATCAATAGTCAGTGAATCATTACTTAATGCTCCACCCAGGATATCGTTAATCTTATTGATATAATTTCTCGTTTCATTGAAAGGAGGAACTCCTCCATATTTTGCCACATTTCCAGAACCAGCATTATAAGCTGCTAGTGCAAGGCTTACATTTCCATCGTAATCATCCAGAAGATATGCAAGCACCTTCGCCCCTCCAGTAATATTCTGTTCTGCATCAAATGGATCTTCAACGCCCATTGATTCTGATGTAGCTGGCATGAGCTGCATAATTCCCTGCGCCCCACAGTAAGAAACAGCCCCTGCATCAAATCCAGACTCTGCCTGTGCAACTGCCTTCAGCAGTTTTACATCTACTCCAGTCTCTTTTGACACTTTATTGAAAATATCATCCAACGAAACCTCTTCTGACTGCTGTTGAAAGACTTCATCAAAATTGACCGCAGTATTCTCTGATGTCTGTGTATTCTGAATCTGATACTGATTTCCATCTATGATATTTAAACTATTTACCTGATTCATAGCCATTCCTCTCATAATATTATGATATAAATTGCTGCTCGCCTACCACTGATTTGCTTTCTTCATTGCAATATAAGCATCATACGCTTCTTTTAAAATCTCCTTTTCGTTTGGAAATTTCACAAGATGAATTGCCTCATGATATTTGTAAAAGCCTGCATCCTCAAAGAATTCTTCTTTCTGTGGCTTACAATTATAACTATCCGCTTCGCACAGAAACCAATGAACCTTCTTATCCACTTCGTCTCTGCTTGTATTAAATGAATATTCCGTCTGTCCAATGTACTTGCAAATCTTCACATTAGATCCGCCTTCCTCCAGCACTTCCCGTGCTGCAGTTTCCTCATAAGTCTCTCCATCTTCTACGGTTCCCTTGGGAAGTACCCAGCCTTCATACTTATTTCTGTAATTCTTATAAAGAACCAGAATCTTTCCTCGGAATATGACAATGCCGCCACAGCTTACTGCTTCTATCATTGCAACTCCTCCTGTTTTCTTAAGAATTAAACCTATCAACCTGTGTCAATCCATGCATCACACGTAAGTATCAGCAGCTTCTGAGCACTTTCTCCTTTACTTGAAAAATGTATCAAGAACTGGCTTTGCTACTTGCTGTGCACTTGTATAACCAGATTTCACTCCCTCTATAATAACACATATTGCAATCTTTGGATCATCTGCCGGTGCAAAGCCCACAAACCATGAATGATAATTCTCTGTATCATCATATTGTGCAGACCCCGTCTTTCCAGCTACATCATAAGATGCATAACGGAAGCTGTTTCCCGTTCCTTCTGTTACAACTGCTCTCATATAGTCCGTCAGTACCGCTGCCTCATCTTCTGTCATCACCGTTGCACAGCTTGTTGGATTATACTGCTCCACAACACTCCCTGATGCTGATTCGATGTGATCAACCAGCATTGGAGACATCATCACGCCGTTATTGGCAACTGATGCAGCAATCATCAGA
>JAQUVV010000226.1 GCA_028693195.1 Lachnospira sp. | reverse complement strand
ATATTGATGCCTGTAATAATCCGACCTGCTGTTGCGTCTCCCTTGACGTACTTTGTCGCACCATCCATAGATCCAAAGAAGCTGTTTTCGCGCTGCAGATTCTTTCTTCGTTCTGCCGCTTCCTTATCTGTGATTGCACCAGCATTCAAATCCGAATCAATAGCCATCTGTTTACCTGCCATGGCATCCAGCGTAAATCTAGCTGTTACCTCGGCAACTCGCTCAGAACCTTTGTTGATTACGACGAACTGAATAATAATCAATACGATAAAGATAATAATACCAATTACCAGATTACCACCACCAACGAACTGTCCGAAAGTGTCAACAACATGACCAGCATCACCCTTTTGAAGAATCAGCTTTGTAGATGAAACATTCAAAGAAATTCTAAAAATTGTTGTGAACAACAGAATTGTTGGGAACGAAGCCATATCTAGAACTTCCTTTGCATACAATGCATTGAACAGAATAATCAACGCCACTCCTATATTAAATGCCAAAAGGAAATCCAGCAGCCAGGAAGGAATGGAGATAATGAAGAACAGCACAGCTGAAAGTATATATATGCCCATAAACAGGTCATTCTTCTTAATCTTCATCTCATTCTCCTTCCTCGTTATAATGTTTTTAGTATATCATATAATATCCGGATAATCTATTACAACTATCACAGTATTTTCCAGATTAATTCATCTTCAAAATCGTTGCAAGAATTTCTGCAACGGCCTGATAAAGTTCTGGCGGAATCTCCGTACCAATCTCCACATTGTGATAAAGAATTCGGGCCAACGGTTTATTTTCCACAATTTCTATTTTATATTCTTTCGCCTTATCTCGTATTTGAAAAGCCAGATAATCTGCTCCCTTAGCAACCACAACTGGCGCTTTCCCTGAATTGGGCTCATACTTCAACGCAACTGCAAAATGTGTTGGGTTCGTAATAACAACATCCGCTTCTGGAAGCTGCTGCATCATTCTTCTTCTGGACACTTCCTGCATTCTTCTTCGAATCTGTCCCTTAATCTGTGGATCACCTTCAGAATTCTTAAATTCATCTTTAATTTCCTGTTTTGTCATCATATTATCCGTCTTGAACTTATGCTTCTGATAAATCAAATCCACAAATCCTATTATAAGAAATACTGCGCTGATCTGGATTCCCAGCGTTACGACCACATCCCCAATAGATGCTAATGCGGTATATAAAGAAATATCATAAAAGGTAAGCAGTAATCCTATTTTATTGCGAACAGTATTATATACAACAATTCCAATCACAAGAATCATCGCAATAGATTTTAACAGTTCAACCACCTGTTTCATAGAAAACATTCTCTTAAATCCACTAATCGGACTCATCTTAGAGAACTTCGGTGTCAATGGTTTTGCAGTAACCATCCACTTCTGCTGAAGCATATTGCCTAGAATTGCAATTACAACTGCAATCAACATAATAGGAATTGTGATTTCTACCACAAAAACAAAAGTCTGACGCAATGTTCCCGCCGCCAGATTCATAGGAACTCCTCCTGCACTGCTATCTACAATATTCTCAAACCCATCATAAATCTCCTCGAAAACATTAACCAGCTTTGTTCCCATGGTGCCCACGTAGACCTTGAGCATAATGAACAAAGACATCAGCATAACTGCTGATATAATCTCTTTACTTTTTGCAACCTGTCCTTCTTTTCTGACATCATCTAACTTCTTTCCAGTTGCCGGCTCTGTCTTTTCTCCTCCAGGTCCGTCCTTAGCAAAGAACTGAAGATTCAGTTTATAAAGCATACTTTCTTCCACTTAACTCATTCCTCTCACAACTGCAGCCATGATTGAGTTGATTTCTACTAGAAAAAATGATGAAACCGCAGACATCATACTAATTGTAAAAAAGATAACAAGAATTCCCACAATCAACTTCAATTGCATACCTACCACAAACATATTCATCTGTGGTGCCACCTTCGCAAGAATTGCAAGAATACAATTCAGCATCAAAATGGCTGCAAATATCGGCAGTGCAATCCGAAATCCAATAATAAAATAATCCTTCATAAAAGAGATAACCGTTGTAATAATGGAGCCGCCAAACTTCGCACTTCCTAAGGGAATCACACGAAATGTTTCTACAATTGCAGCCACCAAATAACGATGTAGTCCAGATAATATCAAGAGCAGCATTAATAAGTAATAATAGAAATTTCCCATAATACCAACCTGCATTCTTGTGGTCGGATCATAAATCTGCGCCATGGAAATACCAATATCCATATCAATAATCTTACCTGCGAACATAATGATCTGCACGCAAAAAGCTGTCATTGCACCAAGAATCAATCCTACAACAACTTCCTTAACTACAATGGCCGCGAATTCAATAACTCCCTCATATGTAACTGCAAGTTCTGGCTGCACGTAAAAAACCAAAATTGTCAGCGCAAATGAGAATCCGATTTTCAATCTTCTTGGTGTGTTCGCGGTATTAAAAAAAGGCGCCACGGATACAAACGAAGCCAGGCGCATAAGTATTAAAACAAATATTTCAAACTGTGTTAATGCAACTTCATAATTAATCATAGTTCTCGATCCTCAGATATCTGCTCTTTTATCATCATAATTGATAATTCTTTGATTTAAGGAATCATCAATTTATGTACTGGGAGAACCCTCCCCAGAGCGTATTCATAAATGATACAATCTCATTGAGTATCCATGTTCCCATAATCATAAGAGCCAAAAGAATCGCAAGTAACTTCGGTACAAATGTCAATGTCTGTTCCTGAATAGATGTCAAGGTCTGAAACAAGCTGATAATCAAACCTACAATCATGGACACTAGTAAAATCGGTACTGCCGTCTTGACAACGACCCATATAGTCTGTCTTGCAATTGTAATCACATCTCCACTTGACATATGTACTCTCCTTTCCTCATACAATTCTTAAGTATACATCACTTGAATGTAAGAACCAGATTTTTAATAATCAAATTCCATCCATCAGCCATAACAAACAATAATATCTTGAATGGTGCTGAAATCGTCGCAGGCGGAAGCATCATCATACCCATCGACATCAACGTTGATGACACTACCATATCAATTACAATAAAAGGAAGATAAATCAAGAATCCGATAATAAATGCTATTCGAAGTTCACTAATGATAAATGCCGGAATAAGCACTTGCGTTGTAATATCATCCTCTGAACTTACTGAACCCTGTTCATATCCCGCAACGGATAGAAACGTATCTAAATCTTTCGTCGAAGTCTGTTTCAGCATAAATGTCCGTAAAGGCTTTATTCCTGCATCATAAGCCTCTTCCGCTGTAATTTCATTCTTTGACAACGGTTCAATTGCACTGCTATACACTTCTCCAAAAGTTGGTGACATGATAAAAATGGTCAAAAACAAAGACAAGCCCACAATGACTTGATTAGGTGGCACTGTCTGCGTACCAATGGCCGCTCTCGTAAAATGTAACACAATCACGATTCGCGTGAATGATGTTAACATGATGAGAATTGATGGTGCCAGTGAAATCACTGTAAGCACCAATAACATCTGAAGTACACTGGCCATATCACTGCCATTACCAGCTGAAATCCCTATGCTGATCAGATTGTTATCATCGCCTTCTGCAGCTCCGACAGAACCTGTCATTGTCATACTCATTCCAACTGTAATCACTAATAACAGCGCTAACTTTACCAACGTCTTCTTATGCTTCTTCAACCATTGCATCATTCTTATCCCGCCTAATCTTCTGGCTTGTCCTTTTTAAACTTATCTAATATTGACTTGAAGCTCTCGGAATTACGTAATGTAGACGTTTCCTGATATATTAATTCATCCCTATTTAATTCACACAAATATGTAACTTCATCCTTACATATCGCAATCGCAAAACACTTGCTACCAATCTGAACAATCTGAATATACTTCGTGTTAGAAATTCTCATTGTCTCAAGAATCTTAATATTACTTCCGGAAAGCTTATTCTTCTGATAATTTCCAACAAAGCGCGTTGCAAAATATGTCAACGCCAATACAAATATGAAAATAATCAGCAGTGTCAGCAGCTGTGCAAATGCTTCCCACCTGCTGCTTGATATTGCAAGACTCATTATCCTACGACTTTCTGTACCGCTTCGATAACACGATCTGCCTGGAATGGCTTCACAATGAAGTCCTTTGCACCGGACTGAATTGATTCAATAACCATTGCCTGCTGTCCCATTGCTGAACACATAATAACTGATGCATTCGGATCAGACGCCTTAATCTTCTTCAGAGCTTCAATTCCATCCATCTCTGGCATAGTAATATCCATCAGTACCAAATCTGGCTTTACCTCTGCATACTTCTCAACGGCTTTCAAGCCATTCTCTGCCTCTCCTGCGATGTTATATCCATTCTTAGTAAGAATATCTTTAATCATCATCCTCATAAATGCTGCGTCATCACAAATTAAAATATTCTTTGCCATATGTTTTCTCCC
>JAQUVV010000225.1 GCA_028693195.1 Lachnospira sp. | reverse complement strand
TGATATACGTCTTGATATCTACACTTCTGCATCCATTCCTCATAGAATTCTCGGTGACTCTCATTCTTAAAATTGATTTTTTCTCTCTTTGCACTTAACGCTGTGTTATTCATACTTACTAGCTCCTTTCTGACTTCGTATAAATTTCGTATACAATATCGCAATTTTCGTATACTTTCCTTGGATATACGATGGAACAAAAAAAGGACCTTCCCTTAGATTTTTCTAAAGGAAAGTCCCTATTTTCGTTAATCTTTATCCTGTTTTATTCAAAGCTATCCGTCAGTTGAGCCCATAATTCTTCATCTCAAATTACGAATTTGTTGTAGTAAGCGTTGTAGTAAGCACTTACCATAACCTCTCAAACCATTGATTTTACTAGGTTTCTACTTATCCAAGCTCTTCATCGTTGGGAACAATAAAACATCCCTGATTGCAGCAGAATCAGTTAATAACATAACCATTCTATCAATACCAAATCCGATACCGCCTGTAGGTGGCATACCATAAGCCAAAGCATTCAAGAAATCTTCGTCTGTGTGGTTTGCTTCATCATCACCAGCTGCAGCAAGTGCATCCTGTGCTGCAAAACGCTCTCTCTGATCGATAGGATCATTTAACTCAGAATAAGCATTTGCCATTTCCCAACCATTCATGAAGAGCTCGAAACGCTCTACATATTCTGGATTAGATGGCTTCTTCTTCGTCAAAGGAGAGATGTCTACTGGATGATCCATAACGAAGGTAGGCTGAATCAAATGTTCCTCAACATACTCTTCGAAGAAGAGGTTTAAGATATCACCCTTCTTATGTCTATCCTCGAACTCGATATGATGCTCCTTCGCAATCGCTCTTGCATCTTCTAATGTCTCAATCTGTGTAAAGTCAACGCCAGCATACTTCTTAACTGCGTCAACCATTGTGATTCTTTCGAAAGGCTTTGAGAAATCGATTTCTACATCGCCATACTTTACAACTGATGTTCCATTAACCTTCTCACATACTGTTCTGTACATAGTCTCAGCTAATTCCATCATGCCGTAATAATCTGTATATGCCTGATATAATTCCATCAGTGTAAATTCTGGATTATGTCTGGTATCAACGCCTTCATTACGGAATACTCGTCCGATTTCGTAAACTCGTTCCATACCACCAACAATCAATCTCTTTAAGTATAACTCAAGAGAAATACGAAGCTTAACATCTTCATCTAATGCGTTGTAATGTGTCTCGAACGGTCTTGCAGCAGCGCCACCAGCATTGGATACAAGCATTGGTGTCTCTACTTCCATGAATTCTCTTCCATCAAGGAAGTTACGAATTTCTTTGATTACCTGTGATCTCTTAACAAATGTATCCTTTACTTCAGGATTTACAATTAAATCCACATATCTCTGTCTATAACGAACTTCTGTATCTGTTAAGCCATGGAACTTCTCTGGAAGCACCTGTAAGCTCTTCGATAGCAGTGTGATTGCTGATACATGAACTGACATCTCGCCCTTCTGTGTACGGAATACTTCTCCCTTAATACCAACAATATCACCAAGGTCGAACTTTTTGAATGCTGCGTATGGTTCTTCCCCTACTGAATCTCTAGCTACGTATAACTGAATATTGCCCTTTAAATCTGCAACATTACAGAATGAAGCCTTACCCATAACACGCTTCTGCATCAGACGTCCAGCAATAGATACTTCCTTGCCTTCCAACTCATCAAAATTATCTTTAATTTCCTGTGTATGATGTGTCACATCATACTTTGTTATCTCAAATGGATCCTGTCCGTTTTCCTGAAGAACCTTCAGCTTATCCATACGGTTCTTAATCTGCTCATTCACGTCAGGCATTTGTCTATTATTCTCTGCCACTATCTTTCCTCCGGAATTATCTAAGTTAATGTTTTTTGATATTGATAATTACAATCACGAACCTGATAAACACTCATTTATGAAATACTTGCCATAGATTTCGCAATTGTGTCAGTAAATTATCTATTTCATTATTAGTCGTTCTTAACTGATACAATCTTGTACTCAATCTCTCCTGCTGGTGCTTCAACCTTAACTGTCTCGCCAACCTTCTTTCCAATCATTGCAGCTCCCAAAGGAGATTCATTAGAAATTCTGTTGTGTAAAGTATCTGCTTCTGAAGAACCAACGATTGTGTACTCAATATCCTCATCATAATCAACATCATGAAGAACAACAACACTTTCCATCTTTACCTTATCTTTACTCTTGTCTGTATCCTGAATAATCTCTGCATTTGCAAGAATTGATTCCAATTCTGTGATTCGTGTTTCAATATCTCTCTGCTCATCCTTTGCTGCATCATACTCAGCATTCTCTGATAAATCACCCTGTTCTCTTGCGTCCTTTAACTTCTGAGCAACTTCTTTTCTTCTAACAACCTTTAAGTTCTCCAGTAATGCTACTCTCTCTTCATATCCTTTTTTAGTAAGAAACTGTTTTTCTGCCATGGTAATTAATCCCTTTCCTTTATATAATTTTCATTAAAGTCTTTAATTCTGCCATTTTTCATCCATTCGAAAAAATCCAAACAGATAATCTTTCTCAAGATAAACCAGATATATGTTATATTTACTATAACAAAACCAGTCCCAATATTATATACTATCGCCTATATTATGTCAAACCCAGACTTCAAGTTTCTGCCTTTGCCCATACTCTCATCTGCTCCACCAGTACATTTAGCTCTTCTAAGCTGGTCACCTGATTGACCTGACTTCTTAATGCCGCTGCATGCTTAATCCCTGCGGTGTACCATGCAAAATGTTTTCGCATTTCCCGGATGCCTGTAAATGTTCCCTTTGCCTCACAGAGCATATGTGCATGACGCATAATCATGTCACATACTTCTTCCTGTGTCGGTCCCGCTATCAGTTTTCCATGATCCAGATATTCGCTGACCTGATTGAACAGCCATGGGTTTCCTCTAGCTCCTCTTCCAATCATGACCGCATCGCAGCCCGTCTCTTCAAACATGTGTACTGCATCTTCTCCCGTCAGAATATCTCCATTCCCAATCACAGGAATTGTTACTTTTTCTTTCACACGACGAATCACATCCCAGTCCGCATGTCCAGCATAATATTGCTCTCGTGTTCTTCCATGAACCGCCACCGCTGCACCGCCTGACTCCTGAATGATATGCGCAATTTCTGGTGCATTGATTGATGTATCATTAAATCCTGCCCGTATCTTCACTGTAACTGGCTTTGGACATTTCTTTGCCATGGATTCCACAATCTGTCCAACCAACACTGGATTACGCATTAACGCAGAGCCCTCTCCATTATTAACCACCTTAGGAACAGGGCATCCCATATTCACATCAATGATATCAAATGTTGTCTCTTCCGCCACCTTCTTAGCTATTTCTCCCATAATTTCCGGATCTGAGCCAAAAAGCTGAAGTGCAATCGGATTCTCTGCTTCTGTAACCTTCATTAGTTCAAATGTATTCTTATTCCCGTAAAGAATCGCCTTCGCACTGACCATCTCGGAGTATAACAGTCCACACCCCTGTTCCTTACAGAGGAGACGAAACGGCAAGTCTGTCACTCCCGCCATCGGTGCTAACGCGACGTTGTGCTTAATTTCAACATTTCCAATTTTCATTTTCATCTTCCATTCTTAAGCGTCTTCTCCGAGAAAGAATACTCTGTAAAACATTTCCAGAGATTCCAACAGTTCTCTCTTCTCATACTGCAGCTTCTTAATCTTCATCCCACATGCAATATCATCATAGAGCAGATCTTCCTCATCTGCCTGTGTCTTGAACATCAGCTCGCCTTCCTCACTGAACTCTAGATCCAGGATTCCTCCGACCTCTTCCGTAAATAATACGCACATAATCTTCAATTCATTCTTAATATCCTCCGGAAGTCTGCTAAACTCTTCATTCAGATAGTACTTCTTCTCATACGCATTTGATGCGCATAATACAACATTTTCATCAAACATAGCCATATAATCCTCTCACTGATACTTCTCCGGCGCAGATTATTTCTCTGCTTCCATCTTCTCTGGTCACCAGTAATTCGCCATTTTCATTAATCCCTTCGGCAATCCCTGTATATTCTTCATCTCTCGTGATAATCTTGACCTCTCGTCCAACATTAATCAACATTTGATTGTAATCCTGAATTACTCCTGCCAGATTCTCTGTTCTTATAAACTGCTCATAATATTTTGCAAATGCCTTGGAAAACTCTGCAACAATCTCACTCCGCTTCACATGCTTCCCTGTCTCTACATACAGAGAGGATGCCATATCTTTAATTGCATCATCAAAATCTGTGGTATTGACATTAATCCCTATGCCTATAACCACATAGTGAATATAATCCATCTCTGCACTCATCTCTGTGAGTATCCCGCAGATTTTCTTCTTGTTCAGCACAATGTCATTAGGCCACTTAATCTTGCAGTCCTCTTCCCCAGTCACCTTCGTAATTGCCTCTGTCACTGCCATTGCAGCAATCAG
>JAQUVV010000224.1 GCA_028693195.1 Lachnospira sp. | reverse complement strand
GTCTCCAAAAAGTATTGTATTCTTACTTCCTGCTGCCACAGCCGACTTGTACTGCTCATCTAAATCCGTAAGCTTCTTAACATAGCTGTCACAGTTTGCCTGCAACTGGTCTGTATGGTCTGCATCAATCGTTTTAAATGCATCTGTAATTGCACCTGTCAGTACCTTCGCGTTCTTTAATGAAAGCCATACATGCTCATCGTATTCAACTTCTTCTACTTCCTGATCATGAGCATCCGTTTCCTTCTCATTCTCTTTCACATCGGTGCTTTCTGTTTGTCCGTTATCTTCCCCATGGTCATGCTCTTCCTCCTCTGCTTCCATGCCTTCCACGATTTCCTCTTCTTTTACAGAATCTCCAAGAACTTCCAGCAAATTAATAACCTGCATATTCGGATTGGTCGATTCCTTCAATGCATCTTCCACCCAGCCGTCCGATTCTCCACCAACATATATGAATACATCACAGCTGGCAATCTTTGCAATATCCATAGCAGTTGGCTGATAGCTGTGCAAATCCACACCGTTATCCAACAGCAGCGTCAATTCATAGTGATCTCCTAAATCACCAACAACCTCTTTTGCCCAGTCATATTCAGGAAATATGGTACACACGACACTTTTCTTTCCCTTGGCACCAGTACTGCCACTTCCCGTTGCACCATTCATACCGCAGCCTGATAAAAGCCCCATGCACAAAACAAGAGCCACTACGAGAGTTAATATTCTATTTTTCTTTAACATATTTTCTTTTTCTCCTCTTAATTGAAACTATACAGCTTTATTAAGAAACATCAAAAACCAAGCTATGGAAGTATATTTGCCAATAAGATTTTTGATATTTCTAACCAGTGATTCTATTAAACTATAATTTCAATTGAGAAGCTCCACCTTCAACGTAATCAGGGTATTTTTTGTTAAGTCACATTCCTTCATGACCCTACAAATGTGCGAAAGCACACAAAGAACCGCTATGACAAGCGGAAGAACAGGTAACACTTTAAAGCCAGAGATGATCTGCTGTGCAGCTTCCATCTCCAGACAAATCGGGCAGTTCTCTCCCGTACAATCATGGTGTGCATTTTCCAATAAATATGCATATGAAAAGAACAGCACAACTGCAAGCATCACTGCTGTCATTGTGGCAAAAATTCTTCTTTTATTGTTATGATTCTGCTTTAGCATATGTGCACACCTCCTTTTCTATTATTTATTAGGATTTAGGATTCAGGTGTCAAAAGGTGCTCGTCAAAACTTTTATTGTCAGATTGCACAAAAGCGAACTTTTTTATGACTTGGTAGATATTTAGAAACTCTTAGCTTGATGTTATATTGTCAGCAACAATCAGACACGATGTCTGATTGAAGGCCCACTGAACCATGGATGGTGAATGGGGCTGTTTGCGTCAATAAAGACAATACCCCATCAAGGTTAGAGTTTCTTAATATCGGACGACGGAATAAAAAAGGACGTTTTTGTGCAATATGATAACACTACTTTAAAAAAAGCACCTTTTGACACCTGAATCCTATATTCAATTACTATCTTTCTTTCTGCAATCCTGACACAACCCCATAATCATGGATGTCTTACAATCTATCGCAAACCCATGATGTTCCATTAAATGTGTCGAGATTTCATGCATCAATCCACATTCCAGATGAAGAATCTTTCCACACTTTTCACACTTCATATGAAGATGATGCTGGCATTGCTCTGATACTCCAGAATACTGATATAAGCAGCATTTCTGATCTGCGAACTTATACCTCATAAGGATTCCATCTTCTGATAACTTATCCAGATTTCGATATATGGTTGCCAGGTTAATCTGACGTTCCTTTTCCTGCAAATATTCATTGATTTCTGCGGCTGAAAACTGCTGTCCTGCATGTTCCTGAATATACTTCATCATCAGGTTTCTCGATTTCGTTGAATATTCTTTTCTCATCGATTTCAATTTTCTCCTACACATCTCTATATTTGCAAATCATTCGCATTTTCGTATTGTACTTTTAATATTCATAATTGTCAAGCACATATAGCAAAGAATTTTCGCATATCTCTTCAGTTCTCCATATAATTCGTATGAATCACTTTCTTTCCCAGCAGTGTAATTGCTTGCTGTGGACAGCGATTCACACATCGGTAACACATGGTACATCGATCTGATGCTGCCGCTTTTCCTTCTTGATTCAATGTTATATTACCCATAGGGCATTGACTGGCACAAAGCCCACAGCCAACGCATTTTTGCTGATTAATGGTTAATCGATCTGAATAGTTCTTTGTTTTATTATAAAAATATAAACGCTGCCCGAATAATCCTGCTAGATGATAGAAAACTCCTAATCCTTCCTTTGTGGGATTCCCCTCCTGTAAGAGCTTTACTGCATTCTCAATCTTTTTCTCGCTCTTTGAGATTGTAATCCGGTCTTCTTCATCTGTATGCTTTAATGCCTTCTCGTCGCATATACTGTCCGGCATACGAAGATGCAAGCCGCCAACGATCACTGCTCCGTATTTTCTCAACAACCGTGCCAGCATCCCCGCTCCATCTCCACTGAACAGCCCCATGGTAGCAATCACATAAATTCTCTTATTCTTCCACAACTCGCCATGCTCTGTAACAAAATCCTTTAGCAGCTTGGGAAGATTGCTGTATTGAACAGAATATCCAAAAATCAGAATATGTGATTCATTCAAGCACTTAACGACCTCTATTACCTTCGGATCTTCTATGGAATAACTTTCTGCACCTTGATCATATCGATTCAAAAAGTAATTCACGCAATGTCTCGTATTTCCAGTTCCACTAAAATATATACCAACAACACTCATAACCTTTTCCCCTTCTATTCTCTCAATGCATTTTCAACCGCACGCATTATTACTTTACTGGAATTCGTCGCACCCGATACTGCATCTACCTCAGTCTTCTGCTGTGAGACCATGGTATCTAAGATAACCTCTGCCGGCTTTCCCCGTTCTGTTCGATGCTCTAACAGTTCTGTTTTCACAAGCTTATGATCTGCAACCGTAACCCGTACCTTCGCATAAATGTATCCAACATTACAGTCACCAACATAGACACCATCTGCTACATTTTCCAGATTCACATTAGAAATACTGATTTCACTAACCTACTTCTGATACTGCCCCAGGCTGGAAAACCCTACAACCACATGTCCGATTAAACACCCCAGAATCACAATGGTCGCTACACGATGAATAACAATCCAACGCTTTTTTAATTTATTGCGAAAACAATAACTCTGCACAGATATAGCTGCTGCTCCCAACATGACAAACCCAAGAACATACATAATTGTTGGTCTCTGCCTCAGCAATGGCCATGTGATAATCAAATGTACTGCTATCACCACCAGAAAAATACATCCCAGCCACTTATGCGCTCCTCTTAATTTCTTTTTCATGGATTCTCCATGTATCTTCTTTACTACCATATTCATACACAATAAAATAAACATCCCCGTTAATATAAATCCAACTACCATATTTCTCTATCCTTTCTGACATTTATACATTGTCAATCTGTATCTTTACATCCTCTTCTACACTTACTTCATCGTTCGATACAACTGTTCAAACCCCTGCTCCAAAAACTCTTCCTTGGTCAGATGCATACATTTCTGAATATATGATTCCTTGTTATCCGCAAGAACAATCAACCCATAAATGCTTCCCCACTGAGCAAAGATTTTTGCAATAAAGCCTTCCATACTGGACTGATTACTGTCTGTTTGACTCTGTCCCTGCAGCAGAACTCCGATGATAAACTGATTGATTTCTTCTCCTGTCTCAAAGATTTCTCGAAGAATTGGTTTCTCCTTCAAGCTTTCATCATCTACGCGGATTTCCTCTACAATCGCCTGAAAGTTCATAGGATACTCCTTCTTATATGTCACCATAGCATGGCAGATTGCCATATACTGATCATGAAATGTAACTTCTTTCTCCCCTTCATTCCGCGATATGCTGGTCTTCAACAATTCCAGCAAATATTTCATTGCCTCAAGAGATATATAGTCTACAATCTCTTCCTTGCTCTTAAAATAAACGTATAACGTTGATTTGCTCATACCAGCCTGTTTTGCCACCTCATCCATCTTGGTGCTCTCAATCCCCTTCTCCATGAATAATTCCTTGGCAACCTCAACAATTCTTTTCTGATTCACTGGTGTACGTTCCGGTTCTTTTTTTCTTGCCATACTTAACCTCCCTATATCCTACTTCGTTTCTAAGAATCATGCATTTGTTCTATAGACACATTGACATCAATCTGCATAATTAAATAAATCGAACCAAGAGTACGATTTATTTTCATTTATCGTACTCCTAGTTCGATTTATTGTCAACTAGTATTTTTAAATTATATGTTAACTTCCGTAAATTTTACGCCTAAAAAATCCCGTCTTGTCTATTTTGCACAAAACGGGATTTAGTATTTTATTCGTCTTCCTTATTTTCCGTCTTAATATATCGCAAGATTTCGTCATACGA
>JAQUVV010000223.1 GCA_028693195.1 Lachnospira sp. | reverse complement strand
CCAGTCAGACTCATACTGTTCTAAAGGAAACATCAGCATGGCTCTTAACAAACGGATTAGAGTCAGTTGTAAATAACGGTACCGGTACTGCTGCCAAGGTTTCAGGACAGCCTACTGCCGGTAAGAGAGGTACAACCGAGAACGAAACAGATATTTGGTTCTGTGGATTTACACCATATTACACCGCTTCTATCTGGGCAGGATTTGACGACAACTCCAAGACCGTCAGTGGTTCAGGTGCCAATTCTCGTGTGCCACACACAAAAATCTGGGGAGCAATCATGTCGCAGATTCACGAAGGTAAGGAAGCAGGCACTTTCACGAAGCCAGATAATATCGTTGAAGTTCAGGTATGTGCACAGTCAGGTCTTCTCCCTGTCGAGGGGCTTTGCGATGCCGATCCTAGAGGCAGTCAGGTTATCACAGAATACTTCGATAAAGACAACGTTCCAACAGAAAGCTGTTCTACCCATGTGAAGGTCAACATCTGTAATGATACTGGAGACATTGCAAATAGTGCATGTACCAGTGTCACAACAAAGATTTATGTAAAGAAAGCTTCTACAGACACATTAAATCCAGATGGTGAATCCTCTGGATACTCCACTGAAGATGCAGATTATGTGATTACAGAAGATCAGCTTAAAAAGATATGCTCCATTCATAAAGCATCCTCTAGTCCGACAACATCAACAACAAAACCAACAACAACGTCTGGCGCTAGTCAAGGAACGACATCATCTTCCAGCTCAACAACTCAGGCTACAACCGCTGCAACGGCGCGTCCGTAGTTTTTATTCAGAACTATTAAAAGACGAGAAATCAAATCAATCTATATATGATTTGATTTCTCGTCTTTTTCTTTTTATAACTTTATTTTTTCTTCATCTTCGGATTAAAAATCAGGCTGGTAATATAACCGAAAATCAATGCTGACGATACTCCTACTGCACATGCTTGGAAGCCGCCCTGGAACAATCCTAAAGCGCCATTTGCATCAATTGCTTTCTTCATTCCTTTCCATAACACGTTTCCAAATCCGGTCAGCGGAACAGATGCTCCTGCTCCTGCAAATTCCACCAATGGCTCATATAGTCCTATAGCGCTGAGCACCGTTCCCAGGCACACCAGCAGCACCATAATCCTACCCGGCATCATCTTGGTCTTATCCATTAATATCTGTGTTAACACACAGATAATTCCACCTACACAAAAAGCTTTTATAAACATCATACGAACTAAGCGAGCCCCCTTTCAATCATTACTCCATGTGCAATTCCCGGTATGCTTTTTCCCTCATTATAACTAACTGTTGACTGTAGTGCACCCGTAGGAATAAACAGAACTCTGTTCCACTTTCCTGTTCGAATTCTTTCTTCAATCAATGTACATAATGTGATCGCCGAACAGCCACAACCACTGCCTCCTGCCTTCGTATCCTCCTCATTTCCAGCAAATACTTCTATTCCACAATCCATGTGGCGATCCGTAATATCATATCCCTTTTCCTTTAGCAGATCGATTAAAATCCTTCGACCTATGTGTCCCAGATCCCCTGTAATAATCATATCATAGTAATCTGGCTTCTCATCAATATCCTTTAGGTTTCGTTCTATTAAATCAGCCGCTGCTGGTGCCATACACGCTCCCATATTCATGGAATCTTTCACTCCGAAATCTACGATTTTTCCTGTTGTAAACCCTCGGATCAACATGGTTCCTTTTTCTAGTCCCAGTAAAACCGCACCACAACCAGTGGCAGTCCATGTAGCAGATTCTGGTCTCTGATTTCCATACTCCAACGGATAACGGAACTGTTTTTCAGCACTTGCAAAGTGACTGGATGCCATCGCCACAACAGAATCCGCATTCCCCGCTGCAACGCACATGGAGGCTAAAGAAATGGCCTCACCCATGGTCGAGCATGCACCATAAAGTCCGAATAACGGTATTTCATATTTTTTCAGTCCATAAGTTGTAGCAATTAGCTGACCCAGTAAATCCCCAGCAAATATATATCGAATATCCTCTTCATTAATTCCTGCTTTTATCATCAGCTTATCCATTGCCATTTCCTGAAGCTTACTTTCTGCCTCTTCCCAGTTCTTCATTCCAAACATTGGATCTTCAACCGCTACATCAAAGAGTTTTCCTAAAGGTCCATCTCCTTCTTTCTTTCCTACCACAGACGCGCAGCTTCTTATATAAACCGGACGTTCCAGGATTGTCGTCTGTTTTCCACATTGCATGTGTGTCACCTCATCTTTCTCCCATTAATGCACATCCATAACAAACATTGTCCAAAGAGTTTGATTGCCAACTCTTTCCCACGGTGTGTTTTTGATTTATAGGAAATGTAATTATCTATAAATCAAATAAAGGGTATCATAAATATTATGATACCCCTTTCTACAATAATTATTCCGTTGTTTCTGTCGGCACTGGCTGTGCTGACAATGCTGATGTCGATGTAGTCGCCGTCGTTGTTGGCTGTTGCGTCGGTGCCGTCGTTGCAGTTGTTGGTTTCTGTGTTGGCTGCTGCGTTGGCGCAGACGCTGTCGTTGTTGGCTGCTGTGTCTGCGCTGTGGTAGGCTGTGTCTCCTCCTCCTCACTTGGCTTCTTAACAACAACTGCCTGAGATTGTATATCCTTATATCTGGAAACAAATGTTGATAAGTTACAGTTCACCGTTCCCCTCAATGGGTCTGCTATGGTAACTGTTCCGCCATTTATATCATATCCTGTCAATACAACACAATGTTCATTAGCTCTCCACTGAATCTCCTCGCCATCAATATTCCATTTTGCAGTCAGGTATGACTGCTCCAGATACATCGTATTCCACACAAGAACTGGATTTCCATCTGCCACTTCATTTAAAAGGGCTGAAAAGTCGGAACCGCTTATATTATATGCCGAATACTCGCTGCCTTGATTAGACAGATACGAATTGGCCGCAGTCACAATTGGTGGTGCATAACAGCCATAAGAATATTCGCTTCTTGGATTTCCAATAAAATAACTCCAGAAGCTTCCCTGCCCCAATTCACACTTTGGAAGGTAATCATCTGCCATTGTCTCCTTCGATACAGAATATCCTAGATATTGGAGCACTGTTGTCAAAGAAGTAATCTCACAGCCTGTTGGCAATTCTGGATTCTGCAGAATTGCAGATACCCCAATGCTTGCAGAGCTTTTCTTCACTGCTCCCTCCTGAAAACTTGAATCAGAATCCAGATACTGTTTCGTACCCGTATTCATAATCATGTCATATACATAGGCATCTCCATAATTGCTGAGTACCTCCTGTACATTTCCAATAACCTCTGTGGTCACTTCTTCTGTCTCTGATTCTGTTTCCGCAACAGTTGTTTCCAATGCCCTTGTAGTATGAACCTCTGTCTCCACCGCCACAATATCGTTTTGTGCCGATGCATGTCCTCTATGGCTTAAATAAATTCCTGTTCCAGACGTTACAGCCACAATCCCAACGAACAATGTTGCTGCTGTATACACCTTCTTTTTTCCTATATGTATAACCCAATTCTTTACCTTACCAGCTAAATCTCTCACCATAAACCAGCACTCCATTCTTTGCTTGCTTCGGCTCGATATCTCCTATGATGATTATGGCAGGTGACTTTCCCCTGTGGCATAATCAATCACTACGCCCGGCTGTACATTATATGCATATATACAGAAACTAATTCCCGCTCCTTGATCCTCTACAGACGCCCCTTCCATAATTACACCAGATGCCACCATATTATCCCCCTCAAATACTGGTGTTACCCGATATAGTACATGATTACCTGTATCCTTAATATAGTCACCTACCAAATTTTCAAAAGGAAGCATCCCTTCGATATTCAGATATCTGGTTCCTGTTATAAGGTTCTTCCAGTTGGCATTCTCTGCTGTCAACTGATAACCAATTAGATGACAACGATTATATAGACTTTTTCCATCTACGAAATCATACTGGATTGAATGCCAGCCTGTAGGCTTTACAGAACTGATAAAGCCACGTTTCTCCGTAGGCATCAGATCCTGTCCGATATTTGCAAATGCTACGCCGCATCTCCCCATCGAATCTAATTCACTGTAAGTCTCAAAGGATTCTGTTGTATATAGAGCTTCGTCGAAATCCGGCACATTTCCATACAATTCAACATAAGGTGTTCCACTGTATTCCGGAATTTCATGAATATCTGTTATATTCTGTACAGCTTCCGTTTCTATTCCGGATTGTTTCTGCAGATATTCCTGATATTCAGAAATTCCCGTTCCAGACAGAAGGATAACGAATGCCGCTATGGCCGCTTTTAATCCGTATTTTTTATTCTTTATCATACGTTTCATTCTCTTTGTAATCTTCCTTTTCTATATTCAGTGAGATACTCAAGAACTTTTATTTTGCAACCATTTATAAATATATACGTAATTGCCAAGAAAAAAGTTTCAAGTATTCCATACTAATTTGGGGTCAATCATTTTTCTCGTGGGATTGCCACCACATAGTGTATTGGGTAGTTT
>JAQUVV010000222.1 GCA_028693195.1 Lachnospira sp. | reverse complement strand
ACTCGTTCTTTTCTTTAGAATTCAGTAAAGGTAGTGCAGAGGTGTTTACACCACATATCTCAACTTTATATCCGGCCATCCTAATCCTCCTTGTTTTTTTGATTCGCATTTGTTTAATTAAAGGATTGCCGAATGAGAAGTATTTATACGATAAATAAATGGCAAATTTGGGCAATAATATGCATTTAAAGGTTGACCGAATATGATAATTAAATTATAATTATTCTATAAGTTTATGTTTGGAGGTAAGGAACGTGAAGTGTCCATTCTGTGGAAAAGATAACACAAAGGTAATCGATTCAAGACCAACTGATGATAGCTCGATTAGAAGAAGACGTCAGTGCGATGAATGTGGAAAGCGGTTTACCACATATGAGAAGGTTGAGACCATGCCTCTGATTGTGATTAAGAAAGATGATAACAGAGAACCGTATGATAGAGAAAAACTCGTTGCAGGAATCGTAAGATCTTGTCATAAGAGACCTGTCTCATTAAATCAGATTAATACAATGGTGGATGAGATTGAAACTCAGATTTTTAATATGGGAGAGAAAGAGATTCCAACGACAACAATTGGAAGAATTGTTATGGACAAGCTCAAGGATTTAGATGAGGTTGCTTACGTTCGTTTTGCTTCTGTATATCGAGAGTTCAAGGATGTGAATACATTCATGGATGAGATTAAGAAAATCCTGAATTAGTATATTGGAAGGGGATATTACACAGCATATGTGTTGTATCCTCTTTTCATATAATTATATGATGGTTATCAGATGCTTTTGAATAAAAAGAGGCAATGTTACTATGGAAAATATGTAAATATATAAATGTGAAATATAAATTTAATTTTAGAAGAGGCGCTATGTTTAAGAGATTTTATCCGGACTGGTATGTGGATTCAGCATATCAGATTGATTATGAGAAGCTATATGACAAGGGATACAGAGGCATTATATTTGATGTTGATAACACGTTAGTTGAGCATGGAGCTCCGGTGACAAAGAGAGCATTGGACTTGTTTCATACACTGAGAACAATTGGATTTGATACCTGTATTATCTCCAATAATAAAGAGGCAAGGGTAAAACCACTTGCAGATCAGGTTGAGTCAAAGTATGTCAGCAGGGCAGGAAAACCATCACCTGTTAATTATGTGAAGGCGATGAATCTCATGGGGACAGATAGTTCTAATACCTTATTTATAGGAGATCAGCTATTCACAGATGTGTGGGGAGCTAATCGAGCAGATATAAAGTCGATTCTAGTAAAACCAATTGATCCTCATGAAGAAATCCAGATCGTTTTAAAACGAAGAATTGAGTGGATTGTGCTTCATTTTTATCATAAAGACAAAAGAAAGTATAAGGGTAGAGACTATATTACATTAAAGGAAAGACAGCATGATTGAGATTAAAGGAACAACAAGAGTTTGTGGGCTAATAGGAAATCCTGTGGGACATTCCATATCCCCATTGATTCATAATACATTAGCAGAAATGTGTCATGTGGATATGGCATATGTTACTTTTCAGGTTGAAAAGAATCAAGTGAAGGAAGCGGCAACTGGCGCTTATGCGTTGAATATACTCGGTTTGAATGTAACAGTGCCACATAAGCAGAAAGTTTTAGATTCGCTTGTAGATGTCGATCCTCTGGCGAAAGCAATAGGAGCGGTGAATACACTTGTGCGGACAGAAGATGGATTTAAGGGGTATAACACAGATATTCTGGGACTTCAGAGAGAGCTGGAAGATGAAGGAATTTCATTAGCAGGGCAGAAGGTTATAATTTTAGGAGCAGGAGGCGCATCTCGCGCAATAGCATTCTTATGTGCGAAAGAAGGGGCGGCTGTAGTCTATCTTTTAAATCGAACAGTAGTGAAAGCACAGCAGATTGCTGACGATGTAAATCTGCATTTCAATAAGGAATGTGTGGTCCCATTGGCAATTGATGCATATGACAAAATTCCAGGAGATGGATATGTGACAATCCAGACGTCCAGTGTAGGATTATATCCGAATTGTGATCAAGCAGTTATTGAAGATGAAACATTCTATAAGAAAGTAGAAGTCGGTGTGGATATTATATATAATCCAGTTAAAACAAAATTCATGGAGCTGGTGGAGCATCAAGGAAAATCTGCCTATAATGGCTTGAAGATGCTGTTATATCAAGGAATCAGTGCGTTTGAATTATGGAATGATATGCATGTTTCGACGCAGGAAGCTGCTGTCGTATATGAGAAGATGAAGAGGGAGCTTGGAATCAATGAGGCATAGAGAAGAAAATATCATTCTGATTGGATTTATGGGGAGCGGAAAGACGACATTTGGAAGATGGATTTCAAAGAATAAGAACTATCAATTCTGTGATACGGATCAATATATTGAAGAACAGAAGAATAGAACCATTAAAGACATTTTTGCTAATCAGGGAGAAGAAGCATTTCGTGATATGGAAACAGCGGCGCTCAAAGAATTATGTGACCGTTTAAAGAATACAGTTGTGTCTGTTGGCGGGGGACTGCCGGTTCGAGAAGAGAATAGAAAGCTTTTAAAACAACTTGGTATGGTAGTATACTTGAGAGCAGCAGAAGATGAATTGGTTAAGAGATTGTCTCATGATACCAGTCGTCCCCTTCTTGCTGGTGGAGATTTGAAAAGCAAGATTCAGAATTTAATGTCAGCAAGGGAGGCGTTGTATATAGATGCTGCAGATGTTGTGATTGACACAGACCATATGTCATTTGAAGAAATGTATGATGTTATCAGTAAAGCATCAGAAGAGATAAGACAATAATTGTATACCGTCATGACATGGGTGAATAAGAACAGGTATATATTTTAGAGTATGATAGAAAAAGGAGAAAAGAGGGAAAGATGAAATTATTAGTATTGAATGGTCCGAATATTAACTTCCTTGGAATTCGTGAAAAAGGAATTTATGGAGAGCAGAATTATGATAGTTTGGTAAATATGATTCAGAAAAAAGCAGAGGAATTGGGCGTAGAAGTTGAAGTGTTCCAGAGTAATCATGAAGGTGAAATCATAGATAAGATTCAGCAGGCATATTATGATCAGGTGGATGGCATAGTAATTAATCCAGGTGCATTTACACATTATAGTTATGCGGTAAGAGACGCGCTTGCATCAGTGGCTGCAATTCCAAAGATTGAGGTACATATATCCAATGTACATACAAGAGAAGAGTTTCGTCATACTTCTGTGACAGTTCCAGTATGTAATGGACAGGTCGTGGGGCTTGGATTAAAGGGATATTTATATGCTATGGAAGCAGTAATGGATATGGTACAGAAATAGAATATTAAATTGCAATTTAATTATTTAAGAGGCTTCAAATTTTCTAGAAGATGGTATAAAGCCACAACATTTGAACCATCCTCCCAATCGTTAGATTTTTAAGTCTAACTTTTGGGAGCGGTTCAATTTTACGTTGGGCGCAGATAATGAAGTTAAAATTGATAAATATCTAGAAAGTATGGGTGGAATCTGAATTACTGTCCGAATCTTGTTTCGAGAAAGCTTTTTTCATGCGCTCACCAGCGGTTTTCATTCCGTGTCCGATGGTGTTGACCGCTTTCTGGGCTTTCTTATCAATTTCATTTGTTTTAATAAAATTTTCAGTCTTGTCCACTGCTGAATTGATTTTCTGATCAATACCAGTTTCTTTCATAAAATTCTCAGCTTTACATTTTACAGAATCGATTTTCTGGTCAATCTGGTTATCTTTTACGAATTGTTCCGCATGTTCTGCTGCACAATTAGCACCGTCGACTGCTTTTTCAACACCGTGTAAAACTTTGTCTTTATTAATGAATGTCATATATTATTCATCTCCAATCTGTTCATACTATTGCTGAAGAGTGAAAATGTTGATTGAAGTTACTCTTCATCATTAGATTATACTAGGAGGAGTGAAATTATTCAATGAAAATTCTGGCGTTATTGAAAAAAATAGTTGCCAAATAGACAAATATATAATAAAATAATGTAAGTATTGATTTATTAGGAGGTATACCAAAGAATGGTAACAGCAGGTGATTTTAAAAACGGTCTTACAATACAGTGGAACGGCGGAATCTGGACAATCATTGATTTCCAGCATGTAAAGCCAGGTAAAGGTGCAGCTTTCGTTAGAACAAAGGTGAAGAATATAGTAACAGGTTCTGTACTTGAGAATTCTTTCAGACCTACAGAGAAGTTTGAAACAGCTATGATTGAAAGAAAAGAATATCAGTATTTATATGCTGATGATGATTTTTATAATTTCAGGGATACAGAAACTTACGAGCAGGTTGCATTAACAAAGGAAAATGTTGGTGATTCTCTGAAATTCGTTAAGGAGAATGAAATGGTGAAGTTATGTTCTCATCAGGGGAATGTATTCGCAATTGAGCCACCTATTTCAGTTGAGCTTGAGATTACAGATACAGAACCAGGTGTTAAGGGAGATACAGCAACAGGTGCAACAAAGCCTGCTATCGTTGAAACTGGCGCTAAGGTTATGGTTCCTTTGTTCGTAAACCAGGGAGGCAGAATTAAGATTGACACA
>JAQUVV010000221.1 GCA_028693195.1 Lachnospira sp. | reverse complement strand
GCAATCATGATTGTGGTTCTCTCCTTACTCAATCTATGAACAGCTTCATTCACCAATCGTTCAGACTCATTATCAAGCGCAGATGTTGCCTCATCCAATAAAAGAATTGGAGAATCCTTCATAATCGCTCTGGCAATAGCAATTCTTTGCTTTTCTCCTCCTGACAACTGATTTCCACGCTCACCTGGTATGGTATCATATCCATCAGGCAAATTCATAATAAAATCATGTGCATTGGCAGCCTTGGCAGCTTTGATAATCTCATCCATAGAAGGGCGTTCTCCAGTTTTACCGATTCTTCCATAAGCGATATTCTCTGCAATACTAACACCATATAGATATGGTTCCTGTGGCACATAAGCGATTAGATTACGCACCTCCACTAATAACATATCCTTATAATTTTTTCCACAGATACAGATGTCTCCTGTCATTGGACGATAGAATCCCAAAAGTAATTTCGCAAATGTACTTTTTCCCCTACCAGAGACTCCTGTGATTGCAACACTGGTTCCTTTCTTCACAGACAAAGAGAAGTCGTCCAATATCATTCTATCCTCAGAATAAGCAAATGATACATTTTTAATCGCAAGTATCTCATCTGTCTGCTTTGATTCATCTATAGACATCTTCTTTCTACCATGTCTGATTTTCTCAATATCTGCATAGTGATTGTTCATTATATTTTCAGCCGTTGCTTTATGTACAATCTCATCTGCAACCTTCATCTCTGCGTCTTCTACTTCGCCTGAAAAATTCACTTCCTCATCCATCTCCAGAAATTCACGAACACGCTGGGCATTGGCAACACAGTTGACCATCTGCGGAAGATATCGGCCTATCTCTGCAAAAGAGAATCTAAAATAACCATATAACGTGTAAATTGCTGTTAGTTCTCCCAGATTAATCATATGATTTGCCACAAATATTACTCCAAGTCCTAAGAATGCAAGGCCTCCTAAAAGATCAAACATACTGTTCAGACTATTCAATGCTGCATTCATCCAGTTTGTCTTTTTCTGTGCCACATAAAACTTCTGATTTTCTTTCTCATAATCATGATATATTTTTTCTCCAATAGGAAAAATCTTAGTCAAATCAATTCCGGCAAGAATATTCGTTAGTTTTTCTGTCATAGTTCCATTCTCTTTTGATAACACCATTCCAAGCCTTTTCATTGGCATAATAAATGCTGAGTTCACCAAGAAAGTCAGAATACTTAATCCTAGCAGGCACAAGGTCAACAACCAGTTATAGTAAAACATTGGAATAAGATAGATTATAGAAGATAATATCGCTGCAGAAATTCTTCTAAGTCTAGAGCCATAAATATCCCCCGCTTTCTCTGTATCATAAATCAGCTTTGACATAAAATCCCCGCTGTGATTCTGTTCGTAATACGACATTGGTAGACGCATTGCTTTTGAGAATACGAGCTTCTCAACCTTTGCGACACCACGTTTTCCTTCGATATTATAACGGATAATTCCCACTCTCCATAAAAGCATTGACCCAACAATAACCAGAAAATTTATGAACACAGACAGATAGATTCCATCCATCTGTTTGGTCTGCGCTGCATTAACTATGGTCTTTGCAAGATATGAGTTGGCAATTTCAAGTACTGCAATCCCAAGGGTAGAGACAAAGATTGCCAATAAATAAATTGGAAGTCTCTTCTCCATTAGTCCCATAAACCAATAAAATGTATGAGAGTCCCACTTCACCTTCTTATTCTGTTCCCCTTTTTCAATTTCTTGATTCTGCATCTGCCTCTACCTCCTTTCCATACATTCCTGCATAAATCCCATTCTTCATAAGCAACTCATCATGGGTTCCTTCTTCTGCAATTTCCCCCTGTGATACAACGAAGATTCGATCCGAATTTAGAATCGTTGATAATCTATGCGCAATTACGATAACCGTTCTTCTCACTGAAACTCTTGCAATTGCTTCCTGAATCATGCTCTCTGTTCCAACATCAATGGATGCTGTTGGTTCATCTAGCAGTAGAATTGGTGCATTTTTAATAAATGCTCTGGCAATAGATATACGTTGTCGTTCTCCTCCAGATAAGCGTACGCCTCTTTCTCCCACCATCGTATCGTATCCTAATGGTAAATTTTCAATAAATTCATGAATATTCGCATTCTTACAAGCCTCAATAACCTCTTCTTTCGTTGCACCAATTTTTCCATATGCTACGTTCTGCCAGATTGTTTCTGGAAATAGAAAAACATTCTGTGATACAACTGAAAAACAATTTCTTGCAGTTTGTAAATTCCATGTATTAAAATCATGTCCGAAAAGTTCAAACTTTCCTCCACTTCTTTCATAAAATCCACACAATATCTTAAATATGGTACTCTTTCCTTCTCCAGATCCACCCGCAAACGCAACATTCTCACCTTTTCGAATTGTGAAAGAAGCACCATTTAATATTTGATTTCTCCCATCATAAGAAAATGTTACATTTTCCCAACGAATAGCCAACTCGTTCTGTGATACATGAGAAACATCATACTGTTTGGTTCCTAATTTTTCTGGTTGTTCCTGATAAATCTGATTCAATCTAGAAAGCGCCACCCCTGCTTCTCTCATATCATTAATAATGAATACCACATCTCCCAATGGATGCAGGATTCTTCCAAGTAACACACAGAATGCCAGCATTTGCCCAGTTGTAATCACTCCGGTAATTGTTTCATTCAATGCAAAAAGATAGCAAATAATAATCGGAATTGTAGTTAATGTGTTCTTTACTACAAATCCCATTGATGAAACCTTGGTGCTTCTACATCCCTGTTCCGCAATATCGTCAATAATGACATAAATCCGCTCTTTCATCTTATGGTATAGATTGTAGCTTCGTCCTACTACAATCCCCTGCACGGCATCATATGCAGTCTCTGTACGGTCATCCATACTGTTTCTTCTCTTCTTTGTAATGGAAACTATTTTTTTCGAAAGATAGTTTGCCGCAAAAAGCATCAACGGATATGTAGCATATAATACCAATGTCAATCTGGCATCCATCTGAATCAAATATATCGTAATCGTAACGACTGTTACCACATTGTAGAAAAATTCCGCCATAATCTCAGAGAAGAATCGCCCCACCTCATTCATATCAGAAATCAGCTTTGTCATAACACTTCCGCTTCCCTTTTCATCAAAATATGCATAAGGCAGCATGAGGAGATGTCCAACCAGTGTACTTCTCACATATTTCTGAATACAGGTGCTATAATGTGTACCACATAAGGAACTGATATAAGATGTTATCGTTCCAAGTACAACCATTGTCAGCAGTGGAATCAAAATTTCGGCAATTTGAGCGCCATCTCCTGCCAGCATGGAATCTGTAGCTTTTGCAATATAATCATTTCCAATTACAACAATCTCACTCAATGCAAATGCAGTAGCTAAATATAAGATAAATAACAATCCATACTTCATTCCCGCTTTTACAAATATATTGATACTCCTATTTTTCGTTTTATTTACTTCCATTGGATTTTCCCCTCCACTTTAATCTTGTCTTTCTGCCCTTCTTCTACCTTTCGAATCTGACCAATCACATATCCCTGACCTTCTTCGTTGACCATTTTCAGAACCTCTTTTTTCCTATCCCTTGGAACTGCTAGAATCATGCTGACCCCCACATTAAACCGATGGGGCAGAAATCGTTCTCCTACCATATCCAAATGATGAAGATATTCATATAGCGGAGTAACCCTTATGGTATCCAGATTAATTTCTGCATAATATTCCTCTGGCATAGTATCAAATGGACCTGGATGCAAAAAAGAATTGCTCACCTTATAAGCTGCATGAATAAAACCTTCGCGATGAAGCTTCTCCATAATCCATCGATATGCCTGATTTGGCTTCAACGCTTCATCAATAAAATAATGCTCCTCGTCAATCTTATCCATTGCCATGGTTCGATTTCGTTCCAGCATCACTCTTACAAATGGAATGCTGGTCGCCTCCAGCCCCTCAGAATAAAGCGCAACCAGTATATCTCCGTCCTGCACTTCATCTCCTTTGATAAAATCCTTCTCATCCACAATTCCTGAAATTGTTGCACTCAGTTCATATTCATCCGGCAGATTTCAACTGGAGGTTGATTTTTATGTTTTTCCTGTAAATCAAAAAAGACTATGCACAATATTCACTGTACATAGTCCGATTCTTTCATTTATAAATAATCAATTATATTGCTTTAGTTCTTCTTCGCAAATATAAACACCAGAGAACTTAACAACAGCATATATGGGTAGAACAAGTTTGGCAGAATATCGAATGCTGAAACTTTGCATCCCAGCTCTGTAGCTACTGAAATTGCTACTAATAACTGTGCACCATAAGGAATGATTCCCTGGAAGATGCAGGAAAATGTATCTAGAATAGAAGCTGACTTTGATGGAGATATTCCATATTCATCTGCCATATCCTTCGCGATTGGATTTGCCATAACAATTGCTACTGTATTATTAGCAGTCGCAATATCCATTGCACCTACCAAAAGGCCCATTCCCAGTTGACCCGCTTTATTCCCCTTAAATACTTTCTTAATCAACTGTAGTAA
>JAQUVV010000220.1 GCA_028693195.1 Lachnospira sp. | reverse complement strand
GTAGATATTTCTACCACTGAAATCTATGCAAAATCTAATCTTGAAATGAAAAGAAAAGCATTAGAAAAAGCTGCAATTATTAACGAGAATTCTGCTACCCCACACTGGGTTAAAGACGAAAATCTTCTGTCGTGGCTTGGGAATTTCAGCAAATCCTTGAACTAAATTATGTGAAGTGTTTTTTGAAGAAACCGCTTAAATGTCAGTTTTAACAGATTCCACTTCACATTTATATTCACTATTCATAATCTTCGCTGGGCACTATACCAAGAGTTCTTCCGTTATCCCATTTCATGTGTAAAGTTCCATTATGGAAAGCTTTCCATAATGGAACTTATGGATAGTAATATGTTATGGAAAGTAGAAGTCTTAACCTTTCAGCTTATCCATAATATCGCCTGTGAAATAGACTGTTTTTCTTTCCATAATATCTTACAATAATATATAGCTGAAGAAGCTAACTAAATTGTAGGAGGTATTAAATTATGGAAAATTCATTAGCAAAAGATCTACCCGTTGAAGAGCTTATTGCTGAGACTGACGCATATATGATAAGTCTCGGATATGCTCCTAGCACTATGCGACATTTCAGGCAAGCATGGAATGCTCTTAAAAATCTTGCCTTGAGACAAGGTGAGCATTATTTTACACAAGAATTAGGATATAAGCTTTTAAAGGACCACTATCACATTGATATTTATGCAATAAATTTAACAGAATCTAAATCTGTTTATCGCCGTGCTGTGTTACTCTTATTGGAATATCAAATTTCAGGTACAATTGCTAAGAGAAATGGGTGTCGTGACCATTCATTCCCAGATTGTTTTTCAAATATAGGTGAGGAGTATTTAATTCACCTGAATGCTGTTAAGCCCTTAAAAGAAGGGACATTAAAGAATCACCGTACAGCACTTGAAGCTTTATTTAAGTTTTTGGTTTCGCATGGTATTACAGATTTGAATTCCATTGATATTGCAATCATAAACATCTATCTGAAAACTATGGCCGGTTATTCAAAATCACATATTTCTGGTCAACTTAATATGATACGACGATTCCTTGATTTTGCATATGATAAAGATTATATAAAAAACTGTTTTGTTTTCCCAGAAGTGTCCATATATAAGGAAAAGAAAATACCTGTTTATTATACAGCTGAGGAATGCCAGTCTATACTTGATGCTATTGATAGAGCCAATGGTAAAGGAAAACGTGATTATGCAATGATTTTATTGGGAGTTCGCTACGGACTGCGAATTAGCGATATCAAAGAACTCAAACTCTCAAATATAGATTTTAAAGCAAATGAAATTCGAATTACACAGGTAAAGACAGGAAAACCATTATGCCTAGACCTATTACCTGATGTTGGCTGGGCTATCATTGATTATTTGAAAAATGGGCGTCCAGAAACTAATTGCCCCAATATCTTTGTACGACATGTAGTTCCATATACATCGTTGGCAAACGCTGACTGTATGAATTTTATGATAAGGCAATATGCCAGAGCTGCTGGTATTTCAAAAATTAATACATCGCGAAATAGTTTTCATATGTTACGTTATGGATTGGCAAGTACACTATTACAGAAAAATGTATCCTTAACAACCATTTCCAGTATTCTTGGCCATTCAGAATTGAATGTTACCACTCAGTATACTCAGATTGATGTTCCGCAACTTGAAATCTGCTCTTTGGAGGTGCCCAATGATTTATCATAAACCTATATTTGAATATTTTAGCATCTTTGCACCATATATTCGTGAATATATAGATATCCGAGAGACATTTAGTTCAAACTTCCGAACTCAATCAGGTGTATTGCGACAATTTGATAGGTATTGCGTAGATAAAAATATATCTGCACCAGTCCTAGATGCAGAATTGGTTAATGGTTGGTTATTAACTAAACAAGGTGAGAAACAGTCAACACGTGCCAGTAGAGTATCTACACTTAAGTTATTTGCTAATTATTTGAAGACTATTGGTTGTACTGTAACTTGGATCCCACGGCCAGGATATACAAGAAATAACGAAAAATATGTTCCATATATTTTTACAATAGAAGAAATTTCTCGCCTTATAAATACAGCTGATTCTTTACCTATAGCACATGGAAGCTCTATGATTCACCTTGTGTTCCCAGCTGTATTAAGAGTTTTGTATTGCTGTGGTTTGCGAATATCTGAAGCACTAGTTTTAAGAGTAAAGGATATAGACTTATTAAACAAGTTTATTTATATAGAAAATGCAAAATTTAATAAAATTCGCAGGCTTCCGATATCTCAATCCTTAATCAATTACCTAAAACACTACAAGGAATCCAATGCAAACCTTATTGGTAATGATGAAGAGGCTTTTTTCTTTCCAAATGCCAATAGGGAACAATATAGCCCACGAACTATTTATGATAAGTTTCGGATCGTATTACATCAAAGTGGAATCCCCCACAGGGAGAAAGGACCACGAGTCCATGACCTTCGCCACACATTTGCGGTTCATTCTTTAACAAAAAACATAAAATGTGGACAAGACATCTATGTGACATTACCAGTATTGATGACATATCTGGGGCATGGAAAAATTTCTTCTACCGAATATTATTTAAGATTAACAGCGGAAGTTTTCCCTGATTTTCTCGAAAAGTCTGATTCTGTAAGTGCAATTGCAATCCCCGAGGTAGTTAATTATGAAAAATAAAGAAATTTCATTTTCCTATATTGTGGCACGATTTTTTCGAATTTATCTTCCTGGCGAACGTGGTTTCTCAGAAAACACTATCATGGCATATCGTGATACTTTTAAACAGTTTTTTATACATTGCAAGGAAAAGGTTGGTAAGGAACCAGATAAATTTCAAATCACAGATTTATCAAGGGATTTGATCTGTGATTTTCTCGCACAAATAGAACATGATGGTAAATCTGTTGCAACACGTAACCAAAGATTAGCAGCAATTAAATCTTTTTGTAGCTTTGTAAAGTATGAATATCCTGAGTATATAGATATAGTGGGTGATATCCTAGCAATTCGTATGAAAAAACAACCAGAGCAAATCGTCAAATATATGTCTGTTGAAGGAATCGGTGTATTGCTCAGACAAGCAGATGCACACACAAAATCAGGATACAGGGATATGCTACTATTAACTATGATATATGATAGCGGAGCTCGTGTTAGCGAAATCATAGGAGTAAGAATTGGGGATATTCGAACTACAAAGCCAGCCACCTTAATATTGCATGGTAAAGGGAAAAAAGACCGTATTGTCCCTATGTCTGAAAAAACAACACAACTTGTTACCCATTATTTAGAATATGAAGAAAAGACGGCACCAGAATATAAAGATAAACTACTTTTTACAAATCAAAAGGGTGAACAGTTGACTCGTGCAGGGGTTACGTATATTCTAAAAAAATACCTAAAGCAGGCAGAACATGAATATCCAGATTTAATACCTGATAATTTCTCACCTCATTGCCTACGTCATTCAAAAGCGATGCACTTACTCCAAGCAGGTGTTGAAATTATTTATATCCGTGATTTTTTAGGGCATAGTAGCATAAAGACTACAGAAACCTACGCAAAATCTGATAATAAAAGCAAACGAGAAGCTCTTGAAAAAGCATATATTGATTTTGATGCGAAAGTACCTGAATTGGCTAAATCCTGGAATGAGGATAAATCACTGATGGACTTTCTATCAGAATTATGCCGTGAATAATTATTTTATTATGGAAAGTAACTTTACAGCTAAAGGCTTTAATATACACCCTATTTTATTGTTATTTTCCATAACATATTACTATCCATAAGTACCAATATCATCAACACTTTCAACTATACCTTTTGTACCTGGTTCAATGGATGCGTAAGGATCATTCATACTGATTAATTCAATTCTAGTTCCTTTTGGATATTGCTCTTTTATTTTCTCTACTTCCTTTTGTGATGGAAATCCATTCATATACTCATACCTCCCATTTTATGTGTTTGTTCTGCTATACCAAGTTCCTCAGCTGTTTTCAGTGACCAATCGTTTCTACCCCAGAAACTTACATAAATATCTCTGCCACCAATACTTATTTCTCTTTGTTCAAACCCTTCTCCCCAACCATCTCTGGCTTGTACAGAAATTTCGGATTTAATTTTTTCAAGTTCTTTTTCATTAAGTGCATCATTAAGAGTAAGCACTGCTACTCCCATAAGTTCGCCTTTCACTTCCTCCACAGTAAACTCATATTTAGAAACCTTAGCATTTACGCTATCGCAGTTTCTATAATATTTCATTAGGCCTCTTTGTTCTTCTTCTGGTAATTTATTTTTTTCTATTGCATCTAATATTTCATCCGTATAAATAAGTGCCTCTGATGAAGAAAGTTCTTCTTCATAATCTGACCTTTCCATGTATCCATAGTCATTTTCCACATCGTAGGTTGTAATTTTTAAAGGCATATATAGTTTTAATTCCTGTGGCTTTATTTTTCTTTCTATCATAAGTCCAAGATTTTCAGATAACAGATTTTTTAAATCCTCATTGTAGCCGTAATAAACTATATATCCTTTTTCCGTAAATGTAACGCGTTCATTTTTTATTTTTTGCTCTCCGAGGCTTT
>JAQUVV010000219.1 GCA_028693195.1 Lachnospira sp. | reverse complement strand
CTCTTTGGTATTTCTCACTTCCCATATTGTATAAATAGTGGTACAATTAATCATAAACTATGTGGTAATTATTGGTAAATTAAAATTGAATTTTTCTGTTTTACAGTAAAATAAATACAAAAATGAATGGAGCAGGAGTATGGGCAGAGATCATAAGGAAATGGACAAGTCCCCTATGATGACAGAAGAGGGACGAGAAGAACTTTATCTTTATTCATTGAAAAAGATGGCACATGGAAATACATCAGATGGATATGAGGAATTAACAAAACTTTTTGGTATTAAACCTTTTTTCTTTAAAGGGAATGAACTCCTTCGAGAGAATCCGGATCAGAGATATGCAGTGATTCAGATGAATATTTACAGGTTTAAGACGGTGAATGAATTTTGTGGAAGAGCAGAGGGAGATAAGCTGTTGATGTTTATAGCCGACTGCTTTCGCAGATATGAGAGCGAGCAGTGCATTGCAGCACATTTTCGAGCTGATATATTCGCACTTTGTATGCAATATGAGGATGAGAAGGACATCATTGATGTTATAGATAATATTTATCAGGACATTGTCGGATATCAGCTTCCGTGCAGGATTTTACCTGCATTTGGTGTATGCCTGTCTGAACCAGGAATGGATATTAGTTTGATGTGCGATTATGCATCTCTTGCAATAGATAATATTAAAGGAAAGGTATTTTCCTATTACTCATTTTACGAGAATAAGATGAGAGATGTCATGCTTTATGAGAAGAAGATAGAGAATGAAGTGGGAGATGCCATTAAGAATGGATATATTAAAGTATTTGTTCAGCCTAAGGTGGATATGAGAACCAGAAAGATTATTGGTGGAGAGGCGCTTGTTCGTTGGATTCATCCAGTGGATGGTATGATTTATCCGGATGTATTCATTCCAGTATTCGAGAAGAGCGGGTACATTGTAGATGTGGATTGTTATGTGTGGGAACAGGTGTTTCAGAAGCTTCAGAGCTGGCAGAATCAAGGCATAGATATTGTCCCAATTTCGGTAAATGTTTCAAGACTTCACGTTTATCAGAGTAATTTTACGGATTTTATGCTGGAACTGGCTGAGAAATATACTGTTTCACCGGAAATGGTGCCTCTGGAGGTAACAGAGAGTGCACTGGTGGATAATACAGAAGCACTATATCAGAATATTAGTTATTTACAGAATCAGCATTTTAAGTTTTCTATGGATGATTTTGGTTCAGGCTATTCTTCTTTAAATATGTTAAAGGATGAGCATGTGGACGAGATCAAGATGGATAAGGTATTTATCGATGATATGGATTCAGAGAAGAGTCAGATCGTTGTTCGGAATATGATTAATATGATTGAGGAACTTGGAATTAACTTGATTGCAGAAGGTGTAGAGACCCAGAGACAGGCGGATTTTTTGATTGAGAATGGGTGTTATCGGGCGCAGGGATATTATTATTATAAACCAATGCCCATTGATGAATTTGGTAAACTTTTATAGCAAATAAAAACTGGTGAACATATCAAGGTTCACCAGTTTTTTGTCGATTTGAATACACCACCAATTCCATTGGCAATCAAACTAAAATATTTGTCTTTATCCTGCTCTGTGCATGGAAGCTGCCCATCAGAAACTCGAATAGCAAAATTCAATGTAGTTTCAATGACATACACCCAGAAGATATCAGTATCAATATTCAGTGCAGGCAGTACTTTCTTTAGTAGTTCTGTAAAAAAGGAATAGGATTTATCCTGCCCATGGATGACATCATCGGTGTAGTAGGAAGAATGTCGGAACTGCATATAGAACTGGGCATAGTCTCTATGATGGATTAAAAAATCAAAGTATGTGAACCATAGGAGACGGACACTCTTTTTTAATGATAAGAGGTTGACATGAACCTGCTGTAATGCATGGTCAATTTCTTCGTCAATATGATATAGGCATTGAACTAATAAATCTGTTTTCCCGTTGAAATGATAAAATAGACTTCCTTCACTAATATTGCATTCTGATGTAATTTTTCTTGTGGATAGATTTTCAAGACCATTTTTTGCTACTAAGTGAATGGTGGCTTCAATAATATCATTTGGATTAATTTCTTTTCTTCTCATAGATATAGTATAAATAGGAGATAGGTACTATGTCAATAGATATGTTGATTATTCTTGGTGTAAAGTCAATATATGAATAGATGATAGCACTTGTTATTTTTAGATAGAAGTGTTAAAATAATTAGCGTGTTTGCGTGGATATTTCTATAATTACGCATATTTAAAGGATAGAGTTCCATATAAAAGATTTTAAGATAGGAGATATAAGAGATATGTCAGGACATTCAAAGTTTGCAAATATTGCACATAAGAAGGCAGCTAATGACGCTGCAAAGGGAAAGATTTTCACAAGACTTGGCAAGGAATTAATGATTGCAGTAAAAGAGGGCGGCCCAGATGTTAACAATAACAGCCGTTTAAGACAGGTTGTTGCGAAGGCAAAGGCTGCCAATATGCCTAATGATACTATTGATAGGAGTATTAAAAAGGCTTCTAGCATGGATATGTCAGCATTCGAATCAGTTACATACGAAGGATATGGCCCTAACGGAACTGCAATTATCGTGGAAGCATTAACTGATAATAGAAACAGAGCAGCATCTAACATTCGTAATGCATTTACAAAAGGTGGCGGTAATGTAGGTACACCTGGCTGTGTATCCTTTATGTTCGATAATAAGGGACAGCTGATTATTGATAAAGAAGAGTGCAGCATGGATGCAGATGAGCTGATGATGTTAGCTCTTGACGCAGGTGCAGACGATTTTAATGAAGAGGAAGACAGTTTTGAAATTACAACAGCTCCAGATGATTTTGGCGCGGTAAATGACGCATTATCAGAAGCTGGTATTGTATTCGCATCTGCAGAAGTAACAATGATTCCTCAGACTTATGTTGAATTAACAGATCCAGAAGATTTAAAGAAGATGAATAAGATATTAGCACTTCTTGATGAGGAAGATGATGTACAAAACGTATATCATAACTGGGATGAGCCAGATGAAGACGAAGAATAAGTAACTTAGAGTATAAGATATGTCAAGTAGATGAGACCAGCCAGGGAGGTTGGTCTCTTTTTACCTCTTAGATCATAAAAAGAAAATTGGAAAAATAAAATCATTCATATTGTAAAAAAAGGTGTATAATGGATATGCCAGTTAGGCAGGAAAGAAGGAATTATACATGTTTTTTAGTAAAAAGACACCAGAAGAGAAGATGAGCAAGATGGTAAGCCGAAGAGATTGGATTGGACTGTCACAGTATGTTTATGGAGATAAGGAGACAAAGCTTGCGTTGGCTAAGGCACTTGCAGGTTCCAATGACAATAGCTGTATCGACATACTTCTTCGATTGGCAGATGTTGATGATGATGATGTGAAGGTTGCAACATGCGAAACACTTCGAAAGGTTGGGACAGATCATGTGACAGCAGATTTACAGCAGATACTGTTGAAGACGCCACAGGATAAAGTAGCATTGAGAGAAGAATTAAGTAATACGATTCAGGAACTTCATAAAAAGAAATAATATTGTATATATACATAAAAATGACTGGTATTCTTATTAGATGATAAGAGTACCAGTTTTTTCGTACTTTATAGGCCTGATTTTATAGGCTTGAGGAAAATACTACTATACATTTCTGATGTCAAATGATAAAATAAATATGTATATATATGCGTGAATAGTATAGGGGAGTGTTGGAGGAATTCGGAAATGTTATTGATTGAATTAGTACCAGAAACCAAAGTAATTTTCGAATTAGATATGAATGGGCAGAAGTACGAGTTTGCTTCTGTTGTAAAGGAACAGGAAAAGACAGCTATTTATACAGAGCCAATCAGAATCAATGGAAAGGTTTTGAGTTTTAATGGAGCACATGTAACAGTGAGTTTAATTATGAATCGTGCAGAAAAATCTCCAGTTGTCTGGAAGGGCGTTGGTGTGACAACCATTTCAGGAAAGGCTGGAACAAGGTATATGGTTGTCGCTAATGGAGAAGGCTTTGAGATGAACAGACGAGATGCATTTCGCTTGTTCATTGGTGTGAATGGTGTTGTGCAGATGGGAACGAATCGGAAAGCGCTGGATATTATTGTGAAGGATGTAAGTGATACGGGATTTTCCTTTGTTTGTGAAGAAGATTTTGATAAGCCAGAGGGGAAGCCAGTTCGATTGGTATTTACTGACATGAATCAGAATTTTAGCCTGGTTGGTCTTGTTGTTAGGAAGGTTCTGATTGCTGAGAAGAAGATTATATATGGCTGTAAATTAAGTATTCCTAATAAGAAGCTGGGACATTATATTAATGAGAAACAGAGACAGATATTATCTATGAATAAGGATAATGCTGCATCAAAAGCGAAGAATGCGTTAGAGCAGGCTTTAAAGGAGAATTCAAGAGACCAGTCAACGGAAGAAGATATGAAGAAGATGATTCGCGGAGATGGGAAAACAAAGCGTAATATTGATACTGTTGGAAAAGTGGAGAGACGAGAGGTTTTCAAAGATAAATTAACAGGGAAGCGGGTGTAAGAATGGACAGACCAGATGAAATAAAAAATAATAAGCTGTAGTGTAGGGACAAG
>JAQUVV010000218.1 GCA_028693195.1 Lachnospira sp. | reverse complement strand
ATGGGTGAAGCATTAGCAAAGCTTGCTGAAGAAGATCCTACATTCCGTGCTCATACAGATAAAGAAACAGGACAGACAATCATCGCTGGTATGGGTGAGCTTCACCTTGATATCATCGTTGATAGACTTCTTCGTGAATTCAAGGTAGAGGCTAATGTAGGTGCACCTCAGGTTGCTTACAGAGAGTGCTTTACTAAGACAGTTGAAGTTGATAGTAAGTACGCTAAGCAGTCTGGTGGACGTGGTCAGTATGGTCATTGTAAGGTTCGTTTCGAGCCTATGGATGCCAACGGCGACGAACTCTTCAAGTTCGAATCAGAAGTTACTGGTGGTGCTATTCCTAAGGAATATATCCCAGCAATCGGTGAAGGTATTGAAGAGGCATCTCAGGCTGGTACACTTGCTGGATTCCCAGTACTTGGTGTAAGAGCAGTTGTTTACGATGGTTCTTACCATGAAGTCGATTCATCAGAAATGGCATTCCACATTGCTGGTTCTATGGCTTTCAAGGAAGCTATGGCTAAGGCAGCTCCTGCAATTCTTGAACCTATCATGAAGGTTGAGATTACAATGCCAGAGGAATACATGGGTGATGTAATTGGTGATGTTAACGCACGTCGTGGACGTATTGAAGGTATGGAAGATATCAGTGGTGGTAAGATGGTTAAGGCTTTCGTTCCACTTTCAGAGATGTTCGGATATGCTACTGATCTTCGTTCTAAGACACAGGGTCGTGGTAACTACTCTATGTTCTTCGACTGCTATGAGCAGGCTCCAAAGTCTGTTCAGGAAAAGATTATCTCAGCTCACGCAAAGTAAGTTGTTGTAATCACTTTATATAAAGATTTGATAGACACAGAGCTGGTTTTCCAGCTTTGTGAATATCTTATTTAAATATAAAAATATAGTTGAAAAATATTTCAAAATGAAATATAATAGATTTCAGCTATGACAAAACCCAACAAGGGTTAATAATCTATGATTTTTTTAAGGAGGATTTTAAACAATGGCAAAGGCTAAATTTGAGAGAAACAAACCACATTGTAACATTGGTACAATTGGACACGTAGATCACGGTAAGACTACATTAACAGCAGCTATCACAAAGACTCTTAATGCAAGATTAGGAACTGGTGAGGCAGTTGCATTCGATAATATCGATAAGGCTCCAGAAGAAAGAGAAAGAGGAATCACAATTTCTACTTCTCACGTAGAGTACGAAACAGAGAAGAGACATTACGCACACGTTGACTGTCCAGGACATGCTGATTACGTTAAGAACATGATCACTGGTGCAGCTCAGATGGATGCTGGTATCCTCGTTGTTGCTGCTACTGATGGTGTTATGGCTCAGACAAGAGAGCATATCCTTCTTTCTCGTCAGGTAGGCGTTCCTTACATCGTTGTATTCATGAACAAGTGTGATATGGTTGATGATCCAGAACTTCTTGAGTTAGTTGATATGGAAATCAGAGAACTTCTTAACGAGTATGACTTCCCAGGCGATGATACACCTATCATCCAGGGTTCAGCTCTTAAGGCTCTTGAAGATCCAAACAGCGAATGGGGTGACAAGATCCTTGAGCTTATGCATACTATTGATGAGTATGTTCCAGATCCACAGAGAGAAACAGATAAGCCATTCCTTATGCCAATCGAAGATATCTTCTCAATCACAGGCCGTGGTACAGTTGCTACTGGTAGAGTTGAGAGAGGTGTTCTTAAGGTTAATGAGGAAGTTGAAATCGTTGGTATCCATGAAGACATCCGTAAGGTTGTTGTAACTGGTATCGAAATGTTCAGAAAGCTTCTTGATGAGTGTCAGCCAGGTGATAATATCGGTGCACTTCTTAGAGGTGTTCAGAGAGACGAAATCCAGAGAGGACAGGTTCTCTGTAAGCCAGGTTCAATCACACCACATCATAAGTTTACAGCTCAGGTTTACGTATTAACAAAGGATGAAGGTGGACGTCATACTCCATTCTTCAACAACTACAGACCACAGTTCTACTTCAGAACAACTGATGTTACTGGTATCTGTGAATTACCAGCTGGTACAGAAATGTGCATGCCTGGTGATAACGTAGAAATGACTATCGACTTAATTCACAACGTAGCTATGGAGCAGGGTCTTCGTTTCGCTATTCGTGAAGGTGGACGTACAGTTGGTTCAGGTGCTGTTGCTACAATCATTGAATAATCTCCGCGTTTATAACGAGAAGAATATATAATACGGAAAGAGTCAGATACAAGCTTGCTTGTATTCTGGCTCTTTTTGTATTATATATGCGGCGACTGCCGCGACTGAGGAAAAGCGAAGCTTTTTCGAAGTTTCTCGTTATAGAGTGGCTCTTTGTCAAGAGTTGGGGTAAATTAAATTTATTAATGGAGTATTTGCGACGACAGCCATTCCAATTGACTTTTCCCCACGAATATGCCATGATAATTATATAAATACCAGTTCGGATAAAATCAAATATTAGGTAATGATTTTGCTTTATGTAAAGGGGGAGTTTGTTATGAGACTTTTTAATCCAGATGCACAGCCAGCGGTAACACATATCTTTCCACCGGCAGTAGAGATTATTTTAACAATTGTGATTGCAGTAATTATCATTCTATTTCTGAGATTAATATTTAAAGATTTATTTCTTACAGTGTTTTCGAAAACAAAAACGGTGTCTGCAACACTTGTTTCGAAGGTTGCAGAACCTTATGTAACCAAGAAAGTGTATGCAGCTGGAGGCGCGGGAACACCAGGTGTTGCCGCAGGTGTGGCAGAAAAGGGAATGGACTATTACTTTACTTTTCAGCTAGAAGATGGAAAGGTAATTACATTACAAGGACCTAAGACTTTGTATGATGTCGCATTGGAAGAGGGGCATGGTACATTAAGCTATAAGGGGAAGAGATTTATTTCCTATGATGGTCCAACAGAAGGTACAAGGGTTAAGACAGACCAGAATGATTATGAGTTTGTCGGCTTGAATAAGAAGTTATGATGTGATGAATGATTTTCTTACGATTCCATAAGGAGGTGCTGTTATGGTGATTCAAAGCTTGAAAATACTTGAGAGTATAAAGCGCATTTTGATCATTGTCATGCTTGTATTTGCGGTAATTCGGACACTTCCATTCTATGGAGAAAATTTTCTTGCATATGATGAGTGGATGAATCGGATTGGGATGATTCTATTACTCCTTTTATTGTCGATTAAAGAAATCATTTGCTGGCTGAATAAAGATGCACCATCAGGACTGATTAAGGGGAACTATAAATTGACTGTGACTGTAGCGATTGCACTCATAGGGGTAAGTATATGGATAATTATTGCAGGGATAGTAAATGTCGAGATTGTTATTTATTTTGGCTTCTTGATTGTAGGCCTGCTTTCGGAAATCATTAGGATTACGTGTAGGAGAGAGATGTAATACAGATTAAAATGTGAAACAGGAGAGGCTGTCGCGTTAGATGAAGAATTCTGAATTTCGAAACAATGTGTTTAAAGAAACTTATAGAATTTATTGTATAATAGTAGTGAACGTGAGAAGTTGAGCATAAAAGGAAGGATGAACCAGATGAATAAAGAGATGATTAAGGAGATATTTTCCTATGTGAAGATATTCAGTGTAGCGATTATCATTGCATTTATTGTGAATAAATGTGTGATTGTAAATGCAGAAACACCAACAGGTTCCATGGAGAATACAATACAAGTTGGCGACAGGTATATTGGATTAAGATTGGCTTATGTTTTTGAAGAGCCACAGAGACAGGATATTATTATCTTCCCTTTTCCGGATAATGAGAAAAAGACTTATATTAAGAGAGTAATTGGGATTCCGGGAGATGTGGTTGAGATTCGTAATGATCAAGTGTATGTAAATGGAGAGTTGTTGGATGAACCATATCTCAAAGAGCCTATGAATCTGAAGCAGAATATGACATTCGTCGTACCAGAAGATTCTTATTTTGTAATGGGAGATAATAGGAACACATCCATCGATGCAAGGTACTGGACCAACACATATGTAAAGAGCGATAAAATTATTGCAAAGGCATTGTTCAAATATTACGATGATGGAATTACATTTGAGATGATGGAATAGAAGTATTCCTTTGTTAAATTAATATCTAATTGTGTGAATATTGTATGCAATATCCTTAAGAAGATTGACAATTAATAAACTTTCAAAAAATAGGTTGACAAATTAGATTTTGGATTGTACTATAATAAATACAAAGAGGTAAGACAAAAAGATACAGATACAGGCGTGATGTATCGGCACATTAACAACTAGAAGAATATTTAAGGATGGTGGCGAGAGCTTCATCAGACTTGAAGAAAAGAATCGTGAATATGGCGAGAGCTTCATAGGAACGAAAAAGTGTCACAGATATGGCGAGAGCTTCATAGAGTTGACAAGAAAAAGAAACCAAGATGGCGAGATGCTTCATTAAGGTGGAAGAAAGAATTAGAAAAGGTGGCGAGAGCTTCACCGAATGAACATGTAGCAGAAAGCACGGAGGTATGAAACGTGTCTAACAAGTTATAGAGGACATCAGTCAATGAAGTGATTGATGCCCTCTTTTGTTGATTTATAGAAAGTTGCATTTCCTATAAATTAACATCGCTGCATGAGCATCTTAGTGGCGCGGAAAATGATGTTATTACTGCGATACAATGCATGTAGTTAACAAGGTGGAAGGTAAATGGG
>JAQUVV010000217.1 GCA_028693195.1 Lachnospira sp. | reverse complement strand
TGTAATCTGACTTGTCTGTGTATTTACTTTCTTTCTTAAATCATCATAATAACGATGCATGGTTTCCATGCTTTCCGGTGCATCACAATGACGAACTTCCTCTCCAATAATATATTCCATTGGAACATATTTTACATTTTCCTTTATTGCAACCTCTGGATTAATATCTACTGCCACATCGGTAAAAATCTCATACATATTTGATTGATCTCCCTCTCAAAATTATGAATATAAACTTATTCAAATCCCTATCCATAAATCTGCCAAATTTCTTTACGACTTTTCTAAAAGCCAATTACGTACATTTTATAAAATTTTTATAAAAAAATCAATCATTATTTATATCAATTAGTACATATTCTGATTTACATCCAATCTTGAACTTCAAAGCCCAGTCAGAAATTCCTGATGTTACAATAAAGTCTGTATGATATCGATGCTCCAAGCCGTAAGTCTTATCATTGGCACCGGTTAATTCTCCAATAAAATTAATTGGCAGCAGCTGGCCTCCATGGGTATGTCCCGAAAGGACCAGATCTACTTCCACATCTGCCTGATTCTGATAATCGTGTGGCTGGTGATCTAACACAATCATATATTTCGAATCATCAAGACCTTCCGTCAATTGCATCATACTAGCTCTTCCACCACCAATATCTGTCACATCTGACCGACCAGTCAAGATCATCTCCTCTGACCGATCCTGTCTACCGATAATATAAACTCGATTATCGATTAAAACCGTTTCATCCTGAAGCACTGTCACGCCATTCTTTTCCAGCTCATGAATCAAATCATCTCCGCTATAGCCACGATGTTCTGAACCATAATAGCCCTTATCATGATTTCCAAATGCATAATAAACTCCATAGGTCGAATGTAGCTTTCCCAAAGCTTCACAGGCAGCAATCATATCCTCTCTAGAAGTATCATCATCCACATAATCACCTGTAATCAGCACTACATCTGGATTCTGTTCATTCATTTCCATTACATATTTTTCTAATCCTTGTCCGCTAAACGTAGTCCCTACATGGGAATCTGCGAACTGGATTACTCTAAAGCTTCCAATCTCTTTATCTGTATCCAAAACATACTTTGTTTCCCACACATGATGTGCCAAAACCCATCCAATCGATAGATAAATCACTGTAAATGTAATGGCAAAAATCCCAGAATAATTTCTTTGCCAATGATTCCCAGACTTTCGTTGTATCACTGTAGAAATTACATCTGATAAAGCCCAAAATACAACCAGATGAAGCAGACATACAATCAGGTTCATCAAACCAATCAATATTGTTATGAACATGGAGCATCCCAAAACGATTAATGCACTGACAGCTGCCTTTATTATTTTATTTCCCTTTGAAATCTTTATAACCAGGTTAAATCTGGCGATTCTGCTGACAAGATATACAAGTGCTGCAGCTCCTGCAATCAATAGTTCTGCAAATATCAATACCCACATCCTTGATTCTCCTTATTCCCATATGATTTCTTATCTCAACAATAATCATTATAATCATATATGTCACTGAAAAATAAAACAATACAATTATGCCTTTTTATTTAGATTACCATGAAGGGAAACAAATAGCGAATGCTTATATTAAATGTCATTATATGCCTTACGAGCATAAATTATTTTGTCATCATTCATCTTTATTGTTCCGGCCACACAACTTCTCCATCGATCATGGTGCAGACCACCTTTGATGCAACATCCAACGGGCAGCCTTCATAAATCACAAGATCTGCATCCTTCCCCACAGAAAGGCTTCCTAATCGATTGTCTACCCTGCAGATTTTTGCCGCATCTATGGTAATTCTCATGGCTCCATATTCTCCCATTCCCTCACAGGAAGCAATAGACGCACTTATTAATAGATGCTGAATTCTAGAAACTGGATGATCCATTGTCAATGCAACCATGACTCCTGCCTTCTGTAGAATTCCAGCCGTCTTAAAGTCCATCCACTTTAATTCATCCTTGCTTCTAGAAGCAAGACCTGGTCCCACAATGGCAGGGAATCCACTTTCCGCAATTTCTTCTGCAATCAAATGTCCTTCTGTACAATGATCTAATGTCAGATCCACATCAAATTCTTTCGCAATCCGAATAGCCGTAAAGATATCATCTGCCCTATGGACATGCGCTTTTAACGGAATCTTGTGTTCAAATAGTGGAACATAGCTTTCCAACTGAAAATCTCGATCAAGCATCTCATTATTTGTATTTTGATAACAAGACTCCTCTGCATTTGCCGTCTTACCATTCTGCATATTTTCATAATAATTCTTATACTTCACATAATACTGCCTTGCCCGAAAAAGTTCCTTACGGATTAATGCAGCAATTCCCATACGCGTTTCCGGCATATATCCATTCTCTCCATAGTCCGTCTTAGGATTTTCTCCAAATGCAATCTTAATAGCCGCAGGTGCCAGTACAACCATGTCGTCTATTCTTCTTCCACTGGTCTTAATAAATGCAAACTGTCCACCTATGACATTACTGCTTCCAGGTCCTGTCATCACTCCGGTAATTCCGATGGCAATTGCATTATGGAAAGCGCTGTCCATAGGGTTAATTGCATCAATCGCCCGCAACTCTGGTGTAACTGGATTACTTTCCCTCATTGCAATCATCTCCCTTCACACCTGTCTTCTCCTCTGATATTCCTATATGACTATGTGCATCAATAAAGCCAGGATATACCCGTTTCCCAGACGCATCGATTACATGCATCTGCTCTGTTTCATCAATATGCCCAGCAATTTTTTCTATTTTTCCATCTTGAATCAATAAATCAGCTGCAATCGGATTCTCAGACTCCATGGTATATAATAATCCATTCTGAATGAGTAACATAAAAAGCCCTCCCTATGAATACTTCATTGATAGTATTCACAGAAAGAGCCATTTTATAAATATATTGTATTCACTTTACTTTGAAAAAAATGCATTAATCTGTTCGTATGCCACAAGCATTTCTTCGTAGGTACCTCGTACAGGAAATGCACCTGACATAATATCTAAGATACAATATTCCTTTTCATGTGTCAGTTTATTCTTCATCTCAACCAGACAAGCCTTATTCGACCTTTTCAACACCTTATAATCACAATAGTTGTCCTTTGAATGTTCATACGTGTAATCCTCTCCTGTATATTCTGCTCATTGCTACCGAGCATTACTCTACTGCTTCTCGCCTTATAACACATCTATGGTCTATTATAACCATATTCATGCATACTAATACTAGCTACTTGCTTTGATATACCTCTACAATCTTCTCGGCAATCGTATTCAAATCCTCCTTAGATGAATCAAAGTACAAGTCATAGCTTGCTGGATCAGCCCAAGTTTTCTTTGCATAATGTTCGTAATAGGTCTTACGCTTCTTATCCTTTTTCTTTGTAATTGCTTGAGTTTCTTTCTCACCAAAGCCCTCAATATTCATAGTTCTAGCTACTCTTGCTTCGAATGGTGCCCCGATAAATACACTAATCACCGTAGCATCGCTGTCCTTAAGTACACTGTCTGCGCATCGTCCGACAATCACCGCGTCCGTCGTTGCCGCAATGTCTTTGATGACCTTGCTTTGCAGATCAAATAATGTCTCTGACATAGACAACCCCTGAACAACATTCTCGTTTCCGGAATAATTCACTTCGAAAAGCATTGGATTATACTTCTTCTCGTCATGTGGAGCAAATCTCTGCTGATCGATGCCACCCTTTTGTGCTGCCAAATATATCAGCTCATTATCATAATATGGAATTCCAAGCTTCTCAGCAAGTAACTGTCCCACTTTATGACCTCCGCTTCCATATTCGCGTCCGATTGTAATCACCTTATTTCCCATAATAGTGATCCTCCTTTCAATCATCCTGCATATTATATTATTCCAGATCTCTTCCAACTTTTTCTAATATCAGTATACTCCAAAAGCGCTTATATATCAACCAAACCCATACAATATCTTTTCTATATATATTTATTCTGGTTCCTATTTACTCCACTCACCTCAACTTATTCAGTTCGTTCTTTTCCCCAGAAAAATAAAGCAACTGTTCCAGGTCCTGTATGGCTTCCAATGGTCGTACCAACACTATTAATAACAACTTTCCCATTCAGCTTCGGAAATGTTTCCTCTACAAGATTTGCCACTGCTCTGGCATCCTCATAGCAGCCTGCATTGGAAATATAACATTTGCCGCTATATTCCTTCCCGTCATCAGCATATTCCACCATCTTTTTGACGATTTCTTTAATGACGACCTTTTTTCCACGAATCTTAAATCTTGGAATCAATCTGCCCTCATTATCCATGTTCAGAAGTGGACAGATATGCAGAGCCGTTCCAAACCAGCCAGAAGCTCTTGAAATACGTCCTCCCTTCACATAGAAAGTCAAATCTGTTGAGAAGAACCAGTGATTCAGATTCAGACGGTGCTGTAGAGCCCAGGCATTCAAATCATCAATCTCCATTCCATCATCTCGAAGATCTGCCAGCTTATCCATAAATAAACCATATCCAGAGGAAGCTCCCAACGAATCTACAACATAAATCTTACGGTCTGGAAATTCCGTTTCTAATTCTTCCTTTGCAATATTCGCTGAATTCAACACTCCCGAGATTCCTGATGAAAGACATACATGAAGAATGTCCTTCCCCGCCTCTAAAAATGGTCTGAAATATGCAATAAATTCATCTGCATTGACCTG
>JAQUVV010000001.1:57834-88780 GCA_028693195.1 Lachnospira sp. | reverse complement strand
TATCAGCAATTAACATCTGTGTGCCATAGAGAGCTACACGTCGGTAATCACCGATAATACGTCCACGGCCGTAAGCATCAGGGAGTCCGGTAATAATAGCAGACTTTCTGGCAAGCCGCATCTCAGCTGTATATGCATCAAATACGCCTTGATTATGAGTTTTTCTGTATTCAGTAAATATTTTTACGACTTCTAGGTCAACTTCATAACCGTTCTCTTTGCATGCATTTTCAGCCATACGAATACCACCATAAGGCTGCAATGAACGTTTAAAAGGTTTGTCTGTCTGGAAACCGACAATCTGTTCCAGATCTTTATTCAAATATCCAGGTCCGTGAGAGGTAATGCCGGATACAATCTTGGTGTCCATATCTAGTACACCGCCAGCTTCACGTTCTTTGGCGCTTAGCTCCATAACCTGGTTCCATAGTGTTGTAGTTGCGTCTGTTGGTCCCGTTAAGAAAGAGTCATCTCCTTCATAAGGGGTGTAATTGTTCTGGATGAAATCACGTACATTGACAGATGTGCGATTCCAACGTCCCGGGGTGAAACCATCCCAGTTGCTATTCCACTTGTGTTCCATTGTTCATCCTCCATAAATTCACTTCGTTATTTTTCTAACAGTCCTATCACATTATAAATTAGAAGCCATTTCACGTCAATTGTATATGTGAGTTATATTGTACTAAATGGAATACAGTATACACCTTTGGAAAAATTAAGAAAAATTTCATTCATTTTCAAAAGAATTGGTGTATAGTAATACAAGTGACACCGGTAACGATTTTAGGCTGGAAAAGATGTTTTAAGTTGGGAAATGCAAGTGATTAAATGGAGAAAGAATATGAGTAAAAAGATAAATGTAATGATGTGTCTGGTGATGTGTCTGGTTCTTGGGAGTACTGCATGCAGCCCTAAAGTTGCAGGGGGAGCTGGAAGTGGAATCGTAGAAGAACCAGATTACCAGAGCAATCTAAATTTACTAAGTCCCTTAGAATATGGGAATGTGGATGGACTATCCTTGGAACCAGGTTCCGTTATTTCTATTATAGGAAGAGCCCAGGGAACCCCTTATTGGGATGCGGTGAAAAAAGGTGCGGCTCAGGCAGTTTCTGACATTAATAATAACTTGGGATATAAAGGCGATAAAAAGGTAAAGTTGAGCTATGCTGGTCCAAGTCAGGTGGACAGTGTAGATGAACAGGTGAATATTTTAGATGAAGAATTGTCTAGATATCCATCCGCACTTGGTATTGCTATTGCGGATGCATCTGCATGTGATGTGCAGTTTGATCTTGCAACCGAGAATGGAATTCCTATTGTATCCTTCGATTCGGGAAGCAATTATCAGGGCATTATGTCTATGATATCTACAAATAATGAAGAGGCAACCAAGACAGCCACCGCGCAGCTGGCTAACAGTATGGATAAATCAGGGGAAATCATTCTGGTAGTTCATGATTCATCCTCCACTACTGGGACTATTCGCCAGCAAACCATTGAGCAGGAAATTGCCGAAAACTATCCGGATATGAAGGTCGCAAAAGTGATTTCTATGGATAAGATAGAAGACGAAAAAGCGGCTATTACAGTAGCCAAAAACGCATCAAAGGGTGAAAATGATCCCGAAATCACAGCGGATTCCCTGAGTGATGAGGACGTCATATCTTATTACATGGAGATGATTCCAACAGTGCATGGTCTTATTGGAACCAACGTGGACACGACCCAATTAATTGTAGCTGCTTGTGATAATGCAAAAGCAGATGGGGATCAGACCACTGTTGTGGGATTTGACGGAGGAGATGATCAGATTGATGCTTTAAAGTCTGGAAAGATTGATGGCTTGATTGTGCAGAATCCGTTTGGCATGGGATATGCTACGGTTGTTGCAGCAAGCAGAGCAGTGCTGGGACTAGGCAATGAAGCCAGTGTAGATTCCGGTTATGTGTGGGTGACTGCGGACAATATAGAGAAAGACAGTATTCAGAAAATTTTATATTAGTGGAAGCTTATTGTGAATGAAAATAATCAATAAGTGCACAAAGAATTTTAAAATAGTCAAAAAGACATCCTCCGTCATAAGGAAAAGTGATATGACGGAGGATGTCTTTTGTGTTATTCTTTGGCTTTGGTAAGGGAGAAGGTGAATTCTGTACCCACCCCTTCTGTACTTACCACATTAATCTTTTCATTATGTGAATTGATGGCTTCTTTTACAATGGCCAGACCCAGACCAGTTCCTTTCTTATCCTTCCCTCTGGATAAATCGGATTTGTAGAAACGTTCCCATACTTTATTCAAGTTGTCACGGGGAATGCCCATCCCCCGATCTTTTATAGAGGTGAAAACTTTATCGCCACGTTCTGTGGTTTCAATGGTTACCGTGGAATCAGGCTCGCTGAATTTGATTGCATTATCCAGTAAATTATATAGCACCTGTTGGATTTTTCGCTTGTCAGCCGTAACCAGCATTTTCTTAGTTGCCAATAATAATTCAATAGAAATCTTTTTCTCAGTACAGGTTCCTTCAAAGGAAGCTGCTGTATTCTTAATGGCTTCATGCAAATCAAAAGGTTCCAAATTCAATAGAAGGTGCTTGGTATCGTATTCATTTAAAGCCAATAGATCTTTGGTTAAATCTGTCAGGCGATCGGTCTCAAACAGGATAATCTTTAGGTACTTTTCGTGCATCTCTGGTGGAATGGTTCCATCAGTCATAGCTTCCACATAGCCTTTTATCGAGGTGAGTGGTGAACGAAAATCGTGAGAGACATTGGCAACAAAGGTCTTCTGATAATCCTCCATATCCCGTAATTGTGCTGACATATAATTCAAAGATGCGGACAAATACCCCATCTCATCATGAGAAGATACCCGAATCTCGTGTTCCAAGTTGCCAGAAGCATACTGTGTGGCGGCTTCTGTAACTCGTCGAAGAGGTACATAGATGAGAAAATGCACTGCCAGCAATATAGAAAATGATAAGACATATATTACAGCGGTTATAATATAAACAATTCGCAAAATGTGGTTTCGATTGTTTATAATCGAGTCATAGGATTTGTGAATTAAGAGATATCCAGGGGTGGTAAACCCTTGGGTAACTGGTGCAATAACGGTCATCATATCTTCATCAAAGCAGCCGTGATAGGTGCCAATCTCATATTGTGCGCTTCCGGATTCAGCCGGATTAAAATGTTTGATGGTGGTAGGAGGTGCCGAAGTATTATCACCGTTGGCGAATGCCAATAATTCGCCAGACGGGGAAACCAGCCACACGGCGGCCTGGTTATAGGTGCTTATCCCCTGTAGCTGCTGATAGACAGCCGGAAGCTCAATGTCGTTGGAAAAAAAGTCTGGCAGAAAATCGGTTCCCATCAGACTGGCTTCCGTATATAGTGCAGTAGATTCTTCCTTCTCTATGTGAGAAGTAATCAGTACAGAGGCCAGAGTGCTTACTGTAAAAATACTTAAGAAACCAAAAATCATATAGAGTGTAAAAAACTTTAGATAGAGCGTACTTCGCATTATTTCACCTCAAACTTATAACCAATTCCCCAGACAGTTCCAAGACTCCAGTGTTCATGATCTTTTATTTTTTCACGAAGACGCTTGATATGTACATCGACTGTACGAGTGTCTCCTATATATTCATAGCCCCAGATTTGATCTAGAAGCTGTTCTCTTGTAAACACCTGATTCGGAGAGGCCGCCAGGAAATATAAAAGCTCCAGTTCTTTTGGTGGCATTTCTACAACAGTTCCATCACATATAACGGAGTAATTGGTCAAGTTAATTGTAATGTCTTCATATTCCACACACTTGCCTTTATCTACAGTAGGAGCGTTCCCCTGAGACGGCTGATATCTCCGAAGAACAGCTTTTACCCGGGCAACTAGTTCTTTGGAATCAAAAGGCTTCATCATATAGTCGTCTGCACCCAGTTCAAGTCCCAGAACCTTGTCAAAGACTTCCCCTTTTGCAGAAAGCATAATAATAGGGGTGGTGGCATGAGAACGAATCTCCCGGCACACTTGATAACCATCCATACCAGGGAGCATAAGATCTAACAGAATTAAATTTGGATGATAGGTCTCAAAAGCTTCCAGGGCTTCTTCGCCATCGTGTACCATCATTGTATCAAAACATTCCTTGGCAAGATAAAGTGCAATCAGCTCTGCAATATTTTCATCATCATCTACGATTAATATTTTTTGTTTTGCTATCATTTAGAGTTCCTCCATATTGGTTTCTCAACATTATTTAAATTCTACGATTGTCACACCGGCATCGCCTTCGCCAAACTCGCCCAGACGGAAAGATTTGACTTGTTTTACGCGCTTCAGATATGTGTGAATGCCCTTTCTTAGTGCGCCAGTTCCTTTTCCATGCACAATACGAACTGGATTCACATGGGAAATGTAAGCATCGTCTAGATATTTGTCTAGTTCTGCAATGGCTTCATCGACAGTTTTGCCTAGCAGATTGATTTCTGGACGGACAGTTAGGGCTTTATTCATTTTAATCTTGCCAGAAGAAGACTTATTCATTCTCTTGGAAGTAATGACTGGTTCATCTATAATCTCCAAATCAGAGATGTTCACCTGAGATCTTAAAATTCCCATTTGAACAAATAGATCCCCCTTGGCATTGGGGAGCGTACTGACGGTTCCAGTCAGGTTCATACTTAATACCCTTACTGATTCACCAAGTTTAAAGTCTGTTGGCTTATAAGTTCTTGAGGGCTTCGCAGCGCTGCCTAAAGTAGCAGTACCCTGAGTATCCTTAATTTTTTTGCGCAGTCGCTCCCGCTCTCGTTCCATGTCGGCAGCGGAAATGTGCTCCTTGCCAAATTTGCGGAAATTCTTCATAGTCTCATCGGCGACTTCTTTGGCATCCCGCAGAATGGTATTGGCTTTCTCGTTGGCTTCCCTTAGAATCCGGTCTCTCTGTTCATCAATTTTCTCTTTTTTCTGTTCCTGTTTTGACTTTAGGGACTCGATTTCCTTTCGGTATTGTTCTATCTCTTCCCGCTCTTTGAGAATAGTCCTGCGACTGTGCTCTAAGTCTGTCAGCAAGTCTTCGAAATTCTCATCCTGTTCCGTAAGATGTTCTTTTGCACTGTCAATAATATAGTCTGGTAAGCCCAGCTTTGATGAGATTGCAAAGGCATTACTTTTGCCAGGGATACCAATGAGAAGGCGGTAAGTTGGACGCAAAGTATCTACATCAAACTCGCAGCTTGCATTTTCAACACCGGAGGTAGAAAGAGCAAACACTTTTAACTCACTGTAGTGGGTGGTTGCCATAGTACGAATGCCACGTTGGTGCAGGTGGGATAGGATTGCCATAGCTAGAGCGGCACCTTCGGTAGGATCTGTCCCGGCACCCAGTTCATCAAAAAGTACAAGCGAATTGGCAGTAACCTGCTCCAGGATAGATACAATATTCGTCATATGAGAAGAAAAGGTGCTTAGACTTTGTTCAATGCTCTGTTCATCACCGATATCTGCAAATACCTGCTCGAATATAGCCAGTTCGGAACGGTCCAGAGCTGGAATGTGAAGTCCCGCCTGTCCCATCAGTGTAAATAATCCTACGGTTTTCAGAGTGACAGTTTTACCACCCGTATTGGGGCCGGTGATAACTAACAGATCAAAATCATCTCCCAAAGCGAGGGAAATAGGGACGACCTTTTTCTTGTCTAGCAGCGGATGGCGTCCCTCTCGGATTCGAATGTATCCGTGGTTATTAAAAATAGGCATAGAGCCGTTCATATCCAGCGCGAGAGCACCTTTGGCAAAGATAAAGTCTAGTTCCGTCAGAATTTTATAATTTAATCGTAGTTCAGAAACATATCCCCCCACTTCTTCACTTAACCGGGCAAGAATAACCTGAATCTCTTCTTGTTCTTTGCCATAAAGCTCCTTTAAATCATTGTTTAGCTTTACTACAGCCATAGGTTCAATAAAAAGTGTGGAACCAGTAGAAGACTGATCATGTATCATACCAGATACCTGAGAACGATATTCTGCTTTCACAGGGACACAGTATCGATCCCCACGCATTGTAATGATGGGGTCCTGAAGATAGGTGTGCAGGGAGCCATTTACCAGGTTGGTCAGAGTAGAATGTACTTTGTCATTCATTAGACCGATTTCTCGTCGAATATGGCGGAGAGCTGGGCTGGCATCATCGCTAATTTCATCTTCATCTAAAATACAGCGGCGAATCTCAGCAGCAACCGTGGACAATGGTTCTAACTGTTCAAAGAAAAAGTCCAGCCAATCCTGATGATCATCTGCTAATTCGCGACGTCCATAGGTTTTTGCCCGATTAGTGGTCTCTAGAAGTTTGCAAAGGCGAAGGAGTTCGGCAGCCGACAGAGCAGCACCAATATCCAGTCGCATAATGGAGTCTTCTACGGAGTAACAGCCACTAAAAGATAAACGTCCTTTCTTCACAATACGGGAAAAGGCAGCGGCTGTCTGTTCCTGGCTGGTTCTAATCTGGGCCAGGTTGACAGATGGTTCAAGCTTCTTGCAGCGAGTCTGTCCCGCGGGTGAAGATGCGTGGGATACCAGCATATCAATTATTTTGTTGTATTCTAATTTGCTTAATGCTTTTTTGTTCATATATAACCTCTAATTGTTCTGGACAGCTGGATACAACTGTCATAAAATCACTTCAACTCATTTTACCCTATTTATATAGTAAAGGAAAGTCTAATCCGCTTAAATATGTCTAAATTCTTGAACATTGCAGAGCGATAAGGTATAATTATTCTGCATAAGCAGAATTCAAGCCGAGTGAGTCGGCTTGCCGGCAATTCATTATTTGAAAGGTATATGCTGTAAACAACTATGTAGGCAAGGTTTGTAAAGGAGTATCTCATATAGATGGATAAGCAGAACGAACCACAGGATGAACTTCAAAATGAAGTGGATTTGGAATTTCAGCAGGAGTCTGAGTTTTCTTTTATTCAGGAAACCATAAAGGATGAGAATCCAACCCCAAAGACTAATAGAAGACGTTTGCTATATATGGCAGTGCTTGGCATTGTATTTGGCCTATGTACTGGCATTGGTTTTAGTGCTATAAAACCATGGGCAGAGCGTACTTTCCAGAGCAATAAGACGAAGGTTACCATTCCAGAGGATAAAGAGGAGCCGGAGGAAGAGGCTGAGCCGAAGGAAGAGGAGTCTGTGGGCGTTGTAACAGAAGAAAATATGCAGCAAGTCTACGATCAACTAAGCAAGATTGGAAACGGGACTAAAAAGAGTCTTGCAGTCATAACTCGCAAAGTAGAGGGGGCTGACTGGACAGATAATGATCCATCCAATGAGAAGTCAGGATTGATTGTGGCTAATAATGGACAGGAGTTACTGATACTGGTATCCGCTTCTATTCAGGACAAGGCAGAGAGTTATACAGCTACATTTTCAGACGGAAATACTTATGATGCCACAATGAAGGTTGCGGATGAACATTTTGGATATTCCATTATGGCGGTGCCAATATCTGGGGTTCGGTCAAGCACCAAGAATCGTTTGGACGTTGCAACATTGGGCAATTCCAATACAGTGAAAACCGGAGACGTGGTGATTGCATTAGGTAGTCAGTTTGGACATAAGGATGATATGGGATTTGGTGTTGTAAGTTCTATACAAAACACTATAAATACCGTTGATGGTTCATACAATCTCATTACCACAGATATTCCTTGTGGAGATGACAGTGCGGGAGTGCTGATTAACCAGCAGGGAGAAGTGGTTGGATTAATGAATGGTACCATTTCCAAAGAGGGAAATGACAATATTTCCAATGCATATGCTATTTCGCGGGTGAAGTCTATGATTGAAATGCTCTCCAATGGAAATCAAGTGCCATATGTGGGGATACAGGGCAATGACGTGACAGAGGAGGTATCACAGGAACAGGGTATTCCTGTTGGTGTTTATGTAACCGAGGTGGGGAAGGATTCAGCCGCCCTGGCAGCAGGAGTGAAAAGCGGAGACGTGTTTACCAGCGTTAATGGGGAATCAGTTACCAATCTGAAAGGGTACCACAATGCACTGATGCAATACCACGTGGGTGATAAAGTGAAGATTGAGGGACAGCGATTGGGTTCAGATGGATATGTGGATATTACATTCACGGTTACGCTTGCACAGAAATAGGATTAGTATCAGATGATGTGAATAGAAAGTGATATGAGATAACCAAAAGATAACTGGAAAATAATAAGCAAATAACAAGAATGGGAAAGAGGAAATAAATGAGATATATTAATACATTACATGAAGGCGAGACTATAAGAGAAGTGTTTTTATGCAAAGGAAAGCGTGTAGCAGAAACACGAAATGGTAAGCCATATGACAATCTTAGATTACAGGATAAAACAGGAACTTTGGATGGAAAGATCTGGGACCCTAATTCTCAGGGGATTGCCGATTATGATGAGATGGATTTTATAGAAGTTGTAGGAGATGTAACCAGTTATAATGGCGCTCTTCAACTAAATATTAAGCAGCTTCGCATAGCTGGAGAAGGAGAGTATGATCCAGCAGACTATATGCCTACATCCGAAAAGAGTGTAGACGGTATGTATGAAGAGCTTATGGGATATGTCCAGGCCGTAGGAAATCCATACTTAAAAAAGGCGTTGGAATTTTATTTCGTAGATAATTCGGAATTTATTTCCGGATTTAAAGGACATTCGGCAGCAAAAACAGTGCACCATGGATTTGCAGGAGGTCTTCTGGAACATACACTGAGCGTTGTAAAGATGTGTGATTATTTTGCAGGCGCATATCATATTTTCAATAAAGATTTGTTGTACACGGCAGCGTTGTTTCATGATATCGGAAAAACAAAGGAACTGTCCGCATTTCCAGAAAATGACTATACCGATGATGGGCAATTGCTGGGACATATTGTGATTGGTGTGGAGATGATAACCGATGCCATTCGAACGATTCCAGATTTCCCACCAGTATTAGCCAATGAACTGAAGCACTGTATCGTGGCACATCATGGTGAGTTGGAGTTTGGCTCGCCAAAGAAACCAGCTCTTGCAGAGGCCCTGGCACTGAATATGGCAGATTGTACCGATGCCAAGTTCCAGACCTTAACAGAGGTATTTAAGGACAGAGATAATAATGAGTGGACGGGATATAATCGATTGTTTGAATCGAATCTTAGAAAGACCACAATGGGAAAATAATTCCAAAGGAGCAGTATGAAGAAGAACGAGACGTGTGTTGTGACAATTGAAGACATGGGCGTTAATGGTGAGGGTATAGGCAAAGTTGATGGCTATACCCTTTTTATTAAAGACGCCATTATCGGTGACGTGGTGGAAGCGAAGCTGATGAAAGGAAAGAAAAATTATGGCTATGCCAGATTGGTGAAGATTATTGAATCATCCAAAGACCGGGTAGAGCCACAATGTAAGTATGCCAGAAAATGCGGAGGATGTCAGATTCAAGAGATGTCTTACGAGAAACAGCTTGTGTTTAAGGTGGGAAAGGTTCGAGAAAATTTACTACGGATTGGTGGTTTTGATGAAAATCTTTTAGACTTAGTGATGGAGCCTGTCAAGGGAATGAAAACACCGTTCTACTATCGGAATAAGGCGCAGTTTCCAGTAGGATATCGCAAAATCGAAGATCCGAAAAATCCAAACAAAAAGACTCAGGGGGCAGAGCCGATTACAGGATTCTATGCGGGACGTACCCATGACATTATTGCCAACACAGATTGCGCTTTAGGCGTGCCTGTCAACGAGAAAATTCTCAATGAAGTTCTCACTTATATGAAGGAGAATAAAGTAAAGGCTTATGATGAGACTACGGGAAAAGGGCTTGTACGACATATTCTTATACGATTTGGTTTTACCACCAAGGAGATTATGGTGTGCCTGATTATTAATGGACATGAGCTTCTGCATCAGGACAAATTGGTGGAAAAATTAGTGAAAATTGATGGAATGACCAGCATATCTATCAGCAGTAATATAAGAAAAACCAACGTGATTATGGGGGATACTTATGAAACCATATGGGGGCAAGCATATATTACCGATTATATAGGTGATATTCGGTATCAGATCTCACCATTGTCTTTCTTTCAGGTGAATCCAGTTCAGACGGAAGTCCTTTACAAAAAAGCTATGGAATATGCGGGGTTAACAGGCAATGAAGTGGTATGGGATTTGTATTGTGGCATTGGAACCATATCCCTATTTCTGGCTCAAAATGCCAACCATGTGTATGGAGTGGAAATTGTGCCACAAGCCATTGAAGATGCAAAGAATAATGCAAAGATTAACGGTATCAATAATGCGGAATTTTTTGTGGGTAAAGCAGAAGAAATACTTCCCGCTTATTATCAGGATTACGCCCAGGAACATCCGGGAGAACAGGCGCACGCAGATGTAATTGTAGTGGACCCGCCACGCAAGGGATGTGATGAAACGTTGCTGAACACGATGATTCAGATGGCACCGGAGAAGATTGTGTATGTGAGTTGTGACTCGGCTACGCTGGCACGGGATTTGAAGATATTGTGTGATAACGGATATCAATTGAAGGCGTGTACGCCAGTGGATCAATTCCCGATGACGGTGCATGTGGAAACCGTTTGTTTACTGTCGAAGAAATAGCCAGTTTACGCGGGTTTGCGGGCTTTTTCAAAGAATATGAACCTGTGTTTTTAGCGAAAGAAAATGTATATATGAGATAAAAAAACAATACGGGTGTAAATCTTAATACCTGGTGGCGTACCGTAAAGTTGAGCGCTATCAGGTATTTTTATGTCAGCTAAACAGTATATAGACATGCGCGAGGTATTTCGCGTGTAGGCTATGCATTTCTTGATTAGGCGATATATTCTGGTTGAAAGTGTTCGCTAAAAGGAATATAATATAAACAGAGTGTGTTGTAGATTTATGGAGGGAAAATCATGAATTATTTAACAACAGCAGAGTGTGCAAAAAAATGGAAAGTTTCCCAGCGGAGAGTGGCCATTTATTGTAAAGAAGGCCGGATTGAAGGCGCCGAATTGAAAGGAAGAACTTGGTTGATTCCGGATGATACAGAGAAGCCAGAGGATCCAAGAAGAGTCCAGAAAAACGGACAATAAATGTGAGAGAATAAAGAAAAAAATAGTGGAGGTTTATTATGGCAACAGGCACAACTAATGTGGGATTTGAGGAAAAGCTATGGCTAGCAGCAGACAAGATGCGTTCAAATATGGATGCTGCTGAATACAAACATGTAGTATTAGGACTCATTTTTCTTAAATATGTATCAGATTCATTTGAAGAAAAATACAAAAAATTATTAGCTGATGGATATGGAGATGAAGAAGACAGGGATGAGTATTTAGCAGATAATATTTTTTGGGTTCCTAAGGAAGCGCGATGGGAAAATATAAAATCACATGCGACTAATCCAGATATTGGAGAAGTAATTGATAAAGCAATGGAAACTATCGAAAAAGAAAATGATACACTTAAAGGTGTACTTACAAAAAATTATTCAAGAAAAGAATTAGATAAGACAAGGTTAGGTGAACTGGTTACATTATTTTCAAATATAGAAGTTGGCTCAACAGCAGCCCAGGAGAGAGATGTCCTTGGCAGGGTATATGAATATTTTCTGAGTAAATTTGCCAGTGCGGAAGGAAAACTGGGAGGAGAATTTTATACACCATCTTGTATTGTTAGAACTCTGGTTGAGATGATAGAGCCATTTGAAGGTCAGATTTTCGACCCAGCCTGTGGTTCTGGCGGAATGTTTTGTCAGTCGGCTAGATTTGTAAAAGAACACCAGGGTAATGTGAGAGATATATCTATATTTGGACAAGAAAGCAATCCAACAACATGGAAACTTGCGAAAATGAACCTGGCAATAAGAGGGTTAGAAGCAAATCTTGGTAAACACAATGCGGATTCTTTCCATGATGATCAGCATAAAACATTGAAAGCAAATTATATTTTGGCGAATCCACCTTTTAATATTTCTGATTGGGGTGGAGAGCGTCTTCAGGATGATGTTAGATGGAGATATGGAGTTCCACCTGTTGGAAATGCGAATTATGCATGGCTGCAACATATGATTCACCATCTGAATCCTGCTGGTGGAGTGGCAGGAACAGTTCTTGCAAATGGCTCCCTTAGTTCTAATACATCTAATGAAGGTGAAATTAGAAAGAATATGGTTAATGGCGATGTTGTAGAGTGTATCGTTTCAATGCCAGGACAACTTTTTTACTCTACAGGTATACCAGTGTCATTGTGGATCCTACGAAAGGGGAAAACGGATAGAACGAAGCAAAAAATATTATTTATTGATGCGAGAAATTTAGGCCATATGGTTGACCGTAAAACTAGAGAATTGTCAGAGGAAGATATTCAGAAAATAGCACTGACATATCAAAATTGGAGACAGGGAAAAGAATACGAAGATATTAAAGGGTTTTGTAAAGAGGCGTCTTTGGAAGATGTATCGGGGCAAGAATATGTTTTGACACCGGGAAGATATGTAGGTATTGCAGAAGAAGAGGAAGACGGGATTCCTTTTGAAGATAAAATGAATAAACTGACAACTGAGCTTTACGATCTTTTTGAAACATCGCAAGAGTTAGAAAAGCAGATTAGAAAAAATCTGGAGGCAATAGGTTATGGTATTTAATAGGATTAAGTTGGGCGATGTATGTAACATAATTAATGGACGAGCCTTTAAAAGCAAAGAATTTCAGGAAAATGGTGTTCCTGTAATTAAGATTGCTAATGTTAAACCCAATAAAATATTGCTTACAGATCTGAAATGTGTATCAGAAGAGGTAGCAGAAAAAAATAAGGGATGTGCTATTCAGTTTGATGATATTCTATTAACTATGACTGGAAATAGAATGGATGGTGGACCAGATAGCTGGGTTGGAAAAGCAGCATTATTCAGAGAGAATGGACACTATATGTTGAATCAAAGACTTTGCATTATACGTCCGGATCGACACAAATTGGATACAAGGTTTTTGGGATATGTATTGTCTTCATGGGATGCACAATTATATTTTATAAAAAGAGCTACAAGTTCAGGAGGACAAGCAAATATTTCACCAGCAATAATTAAAGATTATGACATCCCATTTCCAGATTTGAATATACAAAAAAAGATATCATTAATTCTTGATACACTGGATTTAAAAATAAGAAACAATGAGAAAATAAACAAGAATTTAGCAGCCTAGAGATCGATTTCAGAGACATCCAGCTCGCCAGACATAAGTTTAGGAAGTAGTGAATCCCTAATAACCTGAAGACGGCAGATTTCTTCATAATTATTTCTGATGGTTGCATCCATTGGGGCTACAATAGTTTCAAAATGTGCTATTGATGCTTTGTCTGGCACAATAATTGGCATTAAATTCAAAGAGTCGCGATTTATTGAGCCAAACACAGTACCTTCGCTGTTGAATACATCAAGCTGCTGACGTAATGCAAAAACGGTATAAAGTACAAAAGACTGGTATCCGTACTTAGAATGAATAGCACCAAGACCTCGTCCAATGCAACATGGCTCATTTGTGACGTTGAGATCCCCAACCGGAGCACGCACGCTCATGAGAACATCGTTCTCTTGCGCCATTCGTTTCGGATCTGTTGTAAAAAGTCTTCTGGTTGGAAAGCGGAACCCAAATTCGGCTCTGCCTTGATAAAAGACAGTTCCTGTACCAGCCTCATTATAGGTATCCCCTTTGGGTGATTGTCCCATTGTGATTTCTGCGATATCAGAAAGTGTTCCTTCTTGCCAATCAGACGAGCAGTTGTCAACGAACATTTGAGTATAGAGCACTTGTGCTTGTTCTTGTAAATTCTTGTTTATATAATATACAACTCCTATGGGTGGTGGGAGCAAATCAAGGGATTGCCACTCCCTAGCCATTCTCTCATATAAAGGAGAAATGACTATGAATCAGATATTTGTAACAGAGGTTGTTCAAGAAATGCTTAGCAGTTTGAATAATGCTCAACTAAAAAAACTACAGAAGGTTTTGGAACATGCACTTTATGGAAAAACAATTGTTGAAGGAATGCAGGAAATATATTCTGAGTCTAATGAAAAAATGTTAGAATCGTTTCTTGGCGCGAAACGTATAGAAGGGTGTTCGGAAAAGTCTTTAAAGTATTACGAAACAACGATAAAAACCATGTTTACAAAAGTAGAAAAAAATATTCAACAAATTGAAACCAATGATCTGCGTAATTATTTAACTGAATATCAGAATGAGAAGCAGAATAGTAAGGTTACAGTTGATAATATCAGACGGATTCTTTCGAGTTTTTTTTCATGGCTGGAAGATGAAGATTATATTATTAAAAGTCCGGTAAGACGTATACATCGGGTAAAAGCAGCATCAACAATTAAAGAAACTTATACGGATGAAAATTTAGAGAAGATGAGAGATAGCTGTGAGAAGCTTCGAGATTTAGCTGTGATTGATTTGCTGGCATCAACAGGAATGCGAGTAGGAGAACTTGTTTTGCTAAACAAAAGTGATATTAATTTTGAGGAGCGGGAATGTATCGTCTTCGGTAAGGGGAGTAAAGAAAGAATTGTTTATTTTGATGCACGTACAAAAATTCATTTGCAGAGATATTTACTAAAACGAACAGATGATAATCCAGCTTTATTTGTTTCTCTTCGATCCCCTTATAAGAGATTGAAAATAGGTGGAGTTGAGGCTAGACTTCGGAAGATTGGAAAATCAATAGGAATTACAAAGGTTCATCCTCATAAGTTTCGAAGAACACTTGCTACAATTGCTATTGATAAGGGAATGCCGATAGAGCAATTGCAAAGATTACTGGGGCATCAACGGATAGATACAACGTTACAATATGCAATGGTAAAGCAAAGCAATGTAAAACTTGCGCATAAAAAATATATCAGTTAGTTAGAAAGGACATTAAAGTGAGTAAATGGATTGAAAAAACACTTGGTGAAGTTACATCATATATTACAAAAGGAATTCCACCCAAATACGTGGAAGATGAAACAGAAAACGCGGTACGTGTGCTGAACCAGAAATGTAACCGGAATTTTGTTATTTCATATGAAGATTCCAGATTACACAATGAAGCAATAAAAAAGATACCTGAAGAAAAAATCATTCAGACAGGTGACGTTTTAATCAACTCAACAGGCACAGGTACTGCTGGACGTGTAGCGCAGCTGCAGGATGTACAGCACAGGACCACTTTTGATGGCCATATGATACTCTTGAGACCAACGGAAGAACTGGATCTTTTATATTATGGTTATGCAATAAAATCATGCCAAAAACAAATTGAAACATTAGCGGAAGGTTCCACAGGTCAAACTGAAATTAACCGAAAGCGTTTACAAGACGAAGTGGTCATTAGATTCCCAATGGATAAAAAAGAGCAGCATATGTTGGGAAGAATTTTAGCTGATATCGATGAAAAAATAGAAAATAATGAAAAGATAAACAAGAATTTAGAGCAGCAAGCACAGGTGCTTTTCAAATAATGGTTTATTGATTTCGAACCATTTGATGGCGAAATGCCACCTGAATGGAGATTAGGTACCCTTGGTTCAATAGCAACTATAAAAACCAACAGTTTTTCACCAATGAAGAATCCTCAAATAATGTTAGAACACTACAGCATACCAGCATATGATGATAAGCATTATCCAGTATTCGAATTAGCAGAATACGTAAAAAGTAATAAATACGTTTTGACAAATAATTCGGTTATGATTTCAAAATTAAACCCTGATACCAAACGTATTTGGAGGCCATTATGCTTATCTGAGCATCCGGTTTGTTCGACTGAATTTATTATATTCGAAGGATTACAGCCCGAATTTAAAGATTTCATATATTCCATAATTGATAGTACACCTTTCAGCGACTACATTTGCGCACATACGACAGGTTCTACAAACAGTCGTCAAAGAGTATCCCCACGTAGTACACTCAATTATCAGATTCCGATTCCCAATGATTCTGTTATTAGCGATTTTTGTAATCTTGTAACCCCTATATATGATTTGATTGCTGCTAATATTTGTGAGAATCAAAAACTTGCTAAAACAAGAGACTTATTGCTTCCTAAATTAATGTCAGGAGAAATCGATATTTCCAACCTCGAGTTCTAAGCCGCTAAATTCTTGTTTATTTTAACAAAACATATGAAAGGATGTGAAAATATGCCTATAAATGAAAATACTCTTGAACAAGCTATCATTAGTGAACTTCAGGAAAAAGGGTATGAATATGTATATGGTCCCGAAATAGAACGAGACTATCATGAGGTAATACTAAGAGATTGCTTTGAAGCTTCTATGCTTAATATTAATCCTGAAATAACAACTTCAATTATCTCTGAGGCTTATAAAGCAATTCATAATTTGGGATTGTTAAAGTTGGAGGACTTAAACGCATCCTTTCACAAATATTTGATAGAAGGAGTTCCGGTTCCATATAAGCATAATGGAGAAAACCGAACATATACGGTAAAACTGATAGACTATGAGAATCCGGAAAGGAATGATTTCAAAGTAGTAAATCAGTATACGATTGTTGAATATAAGAATAAGCGACCAGATGTCCTGATATTTATTAACGGGATGCCAATGGTATTGTTTGAATTGAAGAATACAGCAAAAGATTATACAACGGTTGAGCAGGCATATAATCAAATAAAAAATTATCAACTTGATATACCTACACTGTTTCATTACAACGCATTTAATGTGATCTGTGATGGACTTGATACCAGGATTGGAACCATTACATCTGACTATACTCGATACATGGCATGGAAATCGGAAAATGGTGAAAAACCAGATGAGAGCGATGTTAATTTTTTTGGAATACTATTGAATGGAGTATTTCCAAAAAATCGATTGCTTGATATTATTCGTAATTTTATTGTATTTCAAGATATTAAAGGCAAAACAGTAAAAATACTTGCTGGATATCATCAGTATTTTGCGGTTCGTAAGGCGGTTGACAGGACTAGAATAGCATTGCAAGAAGAGAGTCGGAAGGTGGGTGTTGTATGGCACACGCAAGGAAGTGGGAAGAGTCTTTCAATGGTATTTTATGCAGGACTTATCGTTAGCAATCCGGAATTTAGTAATCCGACAATCGTTGTCTTAACTGATCGTAATGATTTGGATAATCAGTTGTTTGGTACTTTTTGCGCAAGCTCTAAATTGCTATTGCGGCAAACGCCAAAACATGCTGAGAGCAGGGAAAATTTGAAGGATTTGTTAAAAGTAAAAGCTGGAGGAATTATTTTTACTACAATACAGAAATTTGAAGAAAGTGGCGAAATCCTCAGCGATAGAAGTAACATCATCTTCATGGCTGACGAAGCACATCGTTCACAATATGGGTTGGAAGCAAAATTAGATAGAGCAACTGGTGAATGGAAATATGGTATGGCAAAGCATATGAGGGATGCATTACCAAATGCAACCTTTATTGGATTTACGGGAACACCAATTGATATGAAGGATAAATCTACAATTGAGGTATTTGGTAAATACATAGACATATATGATATGACACAGGCAGTTGAAGATGGAGCAACTGTCCCGATTTATTATGAAAATCGTACAGCAAAACTTAAACTTAATGCAGACCTACTTAAGAAAATAGATGATGAATATGCGGCAGTTGCCGGGGAATCGACAGAGTTAGAGATAGAAAAATCAAAAGCAGACTTATCGAGTATTGAAGCAATTGTTGGTTCCAAAGAAAGATTGGATATGTTATCAGATGATATCATCGCCCATTATGAAGATCGGCAATATGTACTGACAGGAAAAGCTATGATTGTATGTATGAGTCGAAGAATAGCAATTGCATTGTATCAGATGCTCCTGCAGAAGCGCCCAGGTTGGGACAAAAAAGTTAAAGTTGTATTGACGTCCAGTAATCAAGATGATCCGGAATGGCATGATATCATTGGAAATAAAGCATACAGAGATGGACTTATGATTGAATTTAAGGACGATAATAGTGATTTTAAGATTGCAATTGTTGTAGATATGTGGCTTACAGGTTTTGATGTCCCATCAATGGCAACCATGTACATTGATAAACCTATGAAGGGACATAACTTAATGCAGGCAATAGCACGTGTTAACCGAGTGTACAAAGATAAAGAAGCCGGACTTATTGTAGATTATATTGGAATGGCGGCTGAACTTAAAATGGCATTAAGCCAGTATACAAAGCGAGATCAGGATAAGGTTCCAGAGCTAGGTGTTGCATACTCAATAGCAATGGCAAAATTGGAAATTATGCGCGACTGCTTCTATGGATTTGATTATAGTGCATTCTTTGGGGAGTCGGACACTGCGCGTCTTAAGGTCATTGCGGATGGCGTAAACTTTGCTTTATCCTTTGATGAAGATGAGAAGAAAGATTTCATAAGAGAAGCAACTGCTCTCAGCCAGGCGGAAACATTATGTAGAAGTATTCTGGATTCACATGATAAAAAGGAAATTGAATATTTTAAGTGCATTAAGGCAGGACTTTGCAAATATAGCGGAGGTGGAAAGATTACCGCGAATGAAATCAATTCTAGAATCGTAAAAATTTTGGAACAAGCTATTGAGCAAGACGGGGTGTTTAATATTTTCGCTCAGGCAGGAAAGAAAAATCCTGAAATCTCTATTCTTTCAGATGAGTACATGAATAGAGTACGTGCAATGAAACATAAAAATATTGCTGCAGAAATGCTTAGAGATTTGTTGGAGGATAATATAAAAATCTTTTCACGTACCGGAGTTGTTAAAGCACAGCTATTTTCGGAAAAACTACAGAATGTTCTGAAAAGATATAATAATAGATTGGTTACAAGTGCAGAGGTTATTGAGGAATTGCTCAATTTATCAAAGGAAATGACAGAAGCGTATGCTGCTGGTGATGAAAAGGGACTATCGCATGAGGAGCTTGCTTTTTATGATGCTCTATGTGCGGATCCAGAAGTGCTGCGTAAAATGGAAGACTCAATACTTGTTGCAATGGCTCACGAACTTACTGAATTAATACGAAAGAGTCGTACAGTGGACTGGGATAAGAAAGAATCAGCAAGAGCATATATGCGTACTCAAGTAAAGCATTTACTAAGAAAATATGAATATCCACCGGAAAAGGCAAGAGGTGCGGTTGATATTGTTATAAAACAGGCAGAACTTATGAGCGCGAATATTGAATTATAGGAGGCATTGCAAACAAGGATAGAGATTTGCTGGAATGACGTTTTATGAAAGAATTAGATATGTAGTATACAGGTTTTGTTGAAGATGATCTATAGGTGTTCAGTGGAGATAGCAGTCAGAAATGGCGGCTATTTTCATATCCATAATTGACAAAAGAACGCTTGTTCGATATAATAATTTTAGGTTCGCTACCAGGAGTTATTATTTTTTGCTAAACAGGCCAATCAATATGAATCCCGATATTGGAGGTGGAATTGACATTGGAACTGGAAGAATGTATTAAAGACGCAGTGGAAGAATCAATGAAAGAGTATATACAATCTAATGAGTATGTACAGCAGAAGCAGCAGATCAACAGTATGCTGCAGACATTTCGTACCGGGTTGAGTGATGAACAAAAACAGCAGTTAAATACAATGCTGAATGCAATAAGTAATTGTGACAGCTTATTTGCTTCAGAGGCATATTTACATGGTGTTGTGGAAGGGATTGCTTTACGTGGCAAGGTAGTAACAGAATAGCTTTAAAGATGGACCGGCTTTGATTTCCCTTTGAGCTGGCCTTTTCTTTCCATTTGGAGGTGTATTATGGCAGTAGCATTTAAGGCTGGTGATACGGCCTATATTATCGAGAATGGTCGAATAATTCGAGAATGCACAGTTATTCGTTTGAACGGAAATTTGTGCGTGATTAGATTTGTAAATGGGGGTGGAATTCAGGTGAGCATTCACCGTTTATTTGCATCACAAGAAGCAGCAGAGGAGAATGTACCAAAGCTGCAGGAAGAGAGAAAACAAAAAACTGGATATAAATCACCATATGAATACTGGCATTGAAATAACAGCCCGACTAGTTGTAGTAACTGGTCGGGCTGAATAAGTATTACTCTAAGCTGAGCCCTCCAAGGACTTTTTTGTGCTGAGCGATTCCAAGAACCACACCTCGATAAAATGCCTCAAGTGCTTCTGCCTTGTTGCATTCTTCCATTGCATTAAAAATGGCATCGAGCATTTGTTGTTCTTCAGGTAATAAGCGATTGCGTAATGTGTAATAGAGTTTATTAAACTCCCAGTTAGCTTCTTTTTGTGTATCAGACTCTGTAAAGTCCTTCATTGTATCCTGATATGAATCTTTGATACATTCTTCTAAATTGTATGACATAGCGAGTACCTCCTGATGTCAGATAAAGTTAACGAGTAACAAATTGAAGTTATCGTTATCATCATCGTCAGAAGAGCCACGTTCACGTGCATGCATCAAATAAACCTTACGGAGAGTGAACGCAAAGTCTCGGAATCGAATTATAATCGGTGGTCTAACGTACTGCAGTACTCGCATGGAATAAATAATTGCAGGAGTAAGCCAGTGCGGGTATCGACGATAGGTAAAAAAATCTTTGAGTCGTTCTATGATACCAGCAATCATACTATTCATACGTGATCTTAGTTCGGCCATGCGAGTAGCCATTGAATTAAGCACTTCAGTCATAGCATTGGTCATTAGTGAGCCAACACCAGCGAATAATTCGACCATGTTGGATAAGGCAGTACCCATTGAAGCAGCAATAGAAGTATTAACTGAATCAGCTATTCTTGTGCTGGTTTCAATGACGGCATCCATCGCATCTGTATGAAAAGATTCTGCAATTGCTGTGCTTGTTTCGATTACAGCGTCCATTGCGTCATTATGTAAAGAATCAGCAATCATTGATGTGGAAGCGAGCATAGAATCTATAGCGCTGTGGTCAAAAGAATTAGCGATTGTCGCAGCAGTGCTCATAATTGAATTAGTTGCTTCGTTATGGAAGGATTCTGAAATGGAAGAAGTGGCGGTGTGAAGTGATTCAAGCGCAGCGGTACAACCTGGCATTGCGGTAGTTACACTGTTTGCTAATGAGTTTGCATTCATAGCAGTAGCCAGTGTACTGCATGCGGAAACGGCACCAGATAATGCACTTGTATCAACAGCAGCAGCTATCATATTATGAGTGGCAGCAATGCTTGCCATAGCACTCTGCGAGATGCCAAGTTCCGGCATAGTAATATTCGTCAGATCATATTTCGGAATATTATCATAAAAATCCATATCCATTTCTTTTTCCCTCCTCTCTTTGTACTTTATGTTGTTTCTATTATACATTACTACATCTTGTGGTGCAAGTGCAAATTATTGAAAGATATACACAAAATATAGTGATTTATCCACAGGGTTATCAACACAACTCTTTAGATGAGAAAAGGACTTGTGACGACGCCTGTAGGTATCGGCGGACTCACCAGTCCTTCCTTATTATGCAGCCTGAAAAAGCTGCAACATTTCTAATTCAAACGGTTCATATTCTCTTGGACCAAATTCCATCCACTTTCTATAATAAACAAAAAGATATATGGAAGCCTGACCTGATACTTTAAAACGTACAGCAATATCCATTGGACATTCGCATTTTGCAATGTTGATTAATGGAGGAGGAGCAATCGTATATTTTGCAAAGAAATCAGCTTCAGCTTCCTCAATTACTGTTTGACTATTGTCAGGGTGATCATGGTGGCCAAGGTAAATATGTCCAATTTCATGGAAGATGGTCCATCGCATTCTTCCTTCGTTTACGCTATCATTATAATAAATAACGTATTCGTTCATTCCAGTATCCGGATTCTTCTCAACTGTAGAGTAACCGTCTGGATCGATTGACAGGGCCTTTTGATATTCGTCTGGTGAAAGAGAACTATAGGGCCTAAGTACATAATATAGTTTTTTGGCAATGGCAAAGCAATCAATTGGATAACTAACTACTTCACATTCTTCAAACATGAAGAGAATTTCATGTTTGATTCGGTTTAACTGCTTTGTTGATAAAACACCTCTCAAATGAGCATCCTTTCTAGTTTTCGGACTCAAAAAGGGCGTTGACTAAGTCAGCTTTCTGCTTCTGTGACCAGTTTTTTGCATTGCGTGCAATAGCGCGCTGGGTACGGTAGTATTCCAGTTCGGAATCATCTTCTGGTTCCAAGCCAAGCAAATCTTCAGAAGTAGTATGAAGTGCAGCAGCGATATTTGCGATGATTGGTCCTTTTGGAACACGATCTCCTTTAATATAGCGTGACATGGACACTTCGGTTACATTTACTTTCTCTGCAAGCTCTCGTTGAGACAAACCATTTTTTTGTAGCAAATCAGAAATTCTTTCTCCTAAAATATTATCCATTCATTTTTCCTCGTTTCTAATATAGATTTGCATATGCTCTGCGGGCACTTCTTAAGGTCAGCATCTTTGGCATTTTGCAGTGTTTGCTTACTCGTTTCTTTTGAAGGGTCTTTTCTTATTATTATTTTTGCCCTTTTGCTATTTTATTTCAGCTTCAACTGGCTTGCACTATTGACTGGCGTTCTTTCATAGCCATCTACAGTAGTCATGCAAATATCTTTTGCATTCGTTCGTAGTTTATTCATTATTCAAATTATAAATACGAATTTCTGATTTACCAAAAGTATAACAGAACTTACCATTTGTGTCAATAAAAAATTAAAAGTGGAAAGTTGAAATATGATAAAAGCCTTTATTTATGAGGTTTTATGGAATGAAAGTAAAACCAAACGGAAAGTATGGTATTGACGACTTTCCAAATGTTTTATATAATTTCCTCAGACTTAAACGAAAGGAGATGAGACGATGAATGTACGGATGCTCAAAGCAAAACGTGTGCAGCAGAACCTTCGACAGAAGGACCTGGCAAAAGCGCTTGGTATTACTGAGAAGGCAATGTGCCATAAAGAATGCAGTGAGGATAATAAATTCAAAGCGTCAGAGATGTTAACTCTGATTGATGAGCTAGAATTATCCTTTGCAGAGTTTGATGCAATTTTTTTTAATCACGAACTTACCAAACGGTTAAGGAGAATTAAAAACAATGGAACAACTGGAAAACGGTAAACCAAGAAAATGGAATGACAATATCGCCTCGACCTGGCAGAAGAGAATCGATGATTAGCATCCCAATCACTTATGGCTAGTTTAGCACAACTGGCTCAGAAAGGAAAGGATTTTTATGGATAAGATTTTTATTTGTTCTCCATATAAAGGAGACGTAAAAAAGAATATTGAGAATGTGAAGCGCTACTGCATGTTTAATGCGTGGGATGGTATCCCGATTGCTCCACATTTGTACTTCACACAATTTCTGAATGATGAATCATCCAGTGACAGATGGAGAGGAACCCGCTGGGGCCTTGCACTGTTGGCAGAATGTAAAGAAGTGAAGGTATATGCAGATGAAGTAACTGAAGGAATGATTGAGGAGATTAAAGAAGCAAAAAAGCTTAATATCCCAATCACATTTTATAACGCAGACATGGAGGAAATTAAGTATGACTCACTTATCATCAATAAAAGAATTGGCATCGGATATCGTCAAATTATCGAAGACACTTTCAACCCTGGCGGTGGAAATCGAATCTGCCCATATGCAGGAGCCTGTGGAGGAGAATGCAGCGACGACAGAAAAGAAAGCACAGAAAGCAGTAGAAGCGCAGAAGGGACCAAAGACACAGACGGACAGTCCGGAGGAAGAAAAAAATCCTTCTGGGACAGGTTCTTCTAATAAAGAGGAAAAACCAACCGTAACAATCGAGCAGGTTAGAGCTGTTCTTGCTGAGAAATCTCAGGCAGGACTTACCAGTAAAGTGAAAACATTGTTGGAGTCCTTTGGTGCAAATAAACTATCGGCTGTGGATCCAGCAGAATACGAAAAACTTCTGGCAGCGGCGCAAGGCTTGAAATAGGAGGTAGCCCATGAATGATGTAGAAATCAAAAGAGGAGATATCGTGTTTGTAGATAATCCCCAGCAGACACCACATGGAAATGTGGTATGTGGAAATCACCCAGCAGTTGTTATTCAAAACGATGCTGGCAATGAGCATAGCAACAATTTAATCGTAGCCTATTTAACATCTCAGTTGAAACGCTTGGAACTACCCACACATGTTGTGATTCAGTGGTATCAGGGACTTAAGAAGGTATCTGTGGTTCAGGCTGAGCAGTTGGCTACCATTTCCAAAGAAGATGTAATCAGTGTGATTGATCACCTTCGTATGGAAGATATGGTGCGAGTGGACAAGGCGTTGGTTGCATCACTTGCAATCGGGGAGGTGAGCTGATGCCTCCAGAGATACACAGTGTACTCGGTGCGTCAGCGGCTGATCGGTGGATGAATTGTCCACCATCAGCACAACTGACAGCCGGTATGGAAGATGAAGGAAGTAGTTTTGCTGCGGAAGGTACAGCAGCACATGCACTTTGCGAATGGAAAGTGCGTAAGGCATTAAAGATGAGAGCTGGGCGCAGGCCTGTAAGTGATTATTGGACCGATGAAATGGAGGAATACACAGATGATTATCGAGACTTCATTATGGATTTGGTTGGCCAGGCGAAACAGGATTGTAAGGATCCTGTGACACTCATTGAGCAGCATTTGGATTTTAGTTGTTATGTTCCAGATGGATTTGGTACCGGAGATTTTCTGTTGGTAGCATATAAGACTTTAAACGTAGTGGATTTTAAATATGGCAGGGGCGTGGCTGTGTATGCAGATCACAATCCGCAAATGATGTTATACGCGCTGGGAGCTCTGAATCTATTTGATTGTTTGTATGATATCGCAGATGTAACGATGACCATTTACCAGCCGAGATTATCCAGCATTTCACAGTGGACAATTTCAGCCGAGCAGTTATATCAGTGGGCAGAGGAAGAGTTAAAACCAAAGGCTCAGCTTGCAGCCAATGGAGAAGGTGAGTTTGTATCCGGATCCTGGTGTCGATTCTGCAAAGCACGTAATACCTGCAGGGCCAGAGCCGAGAGCTTTTTGGAACTGGCTAAGTTGGAATTTCAGCCACCAGCCTTATTGACTGATGAAGAGATGGCAGAAGTCATGGAAAAGGCAGATGAACTTTCCAAATGGGCAGGAGATGTTATGGCATATGCTGCAGCCGAGGCAATTGAAAATGGGAAGCATTGGAATGGCTATAAGCTGGTGGAAGGCAGGTCTACCCGAAGATTTACTGATGAGAAATCTGTCGAGGCAGCGGCCAAAGAAGCTGGTTATTCAGATATTTATAATAAATCCCTTATCACATTAACAGCTTTTGAAAAGTTGATGGGAAAAGAAACCTTCCAGGGTGTCTTGGGTAAATATGTTACGAAGCCAGCAGGTAAATTAACGCTCGTTCCTGTGAGCGATAAAAGACAGGAAGTAACCGTAAACACAGTAAATGATGAATTTCAGGAGGATTAAGATTATGGCAAAGATTATGAATGGAAACAGAGTGGTAACAAATGAAGTGAGATTATCCTATGCAAATGTATGGGAGCCAAAGAGTATCAATGGGGGAGATGCAAAGTATAGTGTTTCATTGATTATTCCAAAGACTGATACGGAAACAGTAGGCCTCATCAATAAGGCAATTGACCAGGCAATTACAGATGGAATTGCAAAGTTTGGTGGAAAGAAACCTAATAAGGCAGCGCTGAAGTTACCGCTTCGTGACGGGGATACGGAAAAAGATGATGAAGCTTATGCGGATGCCTATTTCATTAACTGCAACAGTAAGACAGCACCTCAGATTGTTGGATTGGATAGAATGCCAATTACAGATGAGACAGAAGTATATTCTGGTTGTTTCGGAAAGGTAAGTATCAACTTCTATGCATTCAACACAAACGGGAATAAAGGTGTTGCCTGTGGCCTTGGAAATATTCAGAAGACCAAAGATGGTGAGAGCCTTGGCGGAGGAAGAGTATCTGCAGCAGATGATTTTGGAGCTGCCGATGAAGATGATTTCCTTGGCTAAGAAGTAGCAGTACAGCAAGTTATATTACAGGTGGGATCAGAGGTGAAAACCTCTGGTTTCCCTGTGATAAATAATAGAAAAATGTAGTAGCACATCAACCACTTAATCAGAGAAAGGTGAGTAGCGTAATGAAGCAAATTAATATAGATATTGAAACTTATAGTGGAGCAGATCTGACAAAGACAGGCGTGTACAAATATGTAGATAGTCCTGATTTTGATGTTCTGCTTTTTGGTTACTCTGTAGATCGAGGCCCGGTCATCACATTGGATTTGAAAAGAGGAGAAGTTCTCCCGGAAGCTATTATGGCAGGTTTGAAAGATAAGACTGTTTTGAAATATGCGTTCAATGCACAGTTTGAACGTGTTTGTCTTTCTAAATATTTGGGCGAATATCTGGAACCAGATAGTTGGCGATGCACGATGGTGGCTTCCTTATATTTGGGACTGCCGGGTTCTTTGGCAGCAGTTGGAGTAGTCTTGGGATTGGAAAAACAGAAGCTGCAATCAGGAAAGGATTTGATTCGCTATTTTTCTATGCCTTGTAAAGCGACAAAGGTAAATGGTGGTAGAACCAGGAATCAACCAGAAGATGATATAGAAAAATGGAATCTCTACAAAGAATATAATACCAGGGATGTGGAAACAGAGATGGAAATCATGGAGAAAGTAGGGCGCTTCCCAGTTCCAGACTTTCTTTGGAAGCAGTACGCGCTTGATCAGCGTATCAATGATATGGGTATTGAATTAGATATGCAGTTGGTGCAACAGGCCATTGCTTGTGATGAAGAATCACATAACCGGTACATGAAAAGAGCCCAGGAGCTTACAGGGCTGGAGAATCCAAACTCGCCTATTCAGTTAAAAGAATGGTTACAGGCCCAGGGCGTCAATATTGCATCTCTGGCCAAAGCCGAGGTAGCAGATATGTTAAAAACCTGTACCGGAGATGCATTAGAAGTTTTGGAACTAAGGCAGGTCCTTTCTAAAAGTAGTGTGAAAAAATATGTGGCTATGGAGACTTGCTGTTGCAACGATGGCCGGGCACATGGTCTGCTGCAATTTTATGGCGCCAACAGGACCGGGCGCTGGGCTGGAAGACTGATTCAGGTACAGAACCTTCCACAGAATCACATCCCGGATTTGAAAGTGGCACGTGATCTGGTAAAAGGTGGTCTCTTTGAAGCAGTAGAGCTTTTATATGATTCCATACCAGATACCTTGTCACAGCTTATAAGAACAGCATTTGTACCGAAGAAGGGCTATAAGTTTATGGTGGCCGATTTTAGTGCAATCGAAGCCAGAGTCATTGCTTGGCTTGCTGGCGAGAAATGGCGCTTGGAAGTATTTAAAAATAATGGTGATATTTATTGTGCCTCAGCTAGTCAGATGTTTGGAGTCCCAGTTGAGAAACATGGAGTGAATAGCCATTTGCGTCAAAAAGGCAAGATTTCAGAATTGGCTTTAGGCTATGGAGGCAGCGTGGGCGCCATGATTTCTATGGGAGCTTTGGATATGGGATTAGAGGAAGCAGAATTAAAACCGATTGTGGATGTGTGGCGTCAGGCCAATCCGAGTATTGTACAGCTTTGGTGGGATGTTGATAAATGTGTGTTAAAAGCGGTAAAGGAGCGTCAGCCAGTGAAGTTTAAGTGCCTGGAGTTTGTATATGAGTCAGGCATTCTATTTATTGGCTTGCCATCTGGAAGAAGGCTTGCGTATGTGAAGCCACGTATCATTCAGAATGAATATGGGAGAGATGAAATTTCCTATGAGGGTGTAGGTACCGGGAAGCGCTGGGAGCGTATCAATTCCTATGGGCCGAAGTTTGTGGAAAATATTATTCAGGGTATGAGCAGAGATATTCTGGCAGAAGCGATGGGGCGACTGTCTGCTGCTGGATACAAAATTGTTATACATGTTCATGATGAGGCTGTTATCGAAGCGCCAATGGAGGCCAAGTTGGAAGATGCATGCCAAATTATGTCAGTGACACCGGAATGGACACCAGGACTCATTTTGAATGCAGCCGGTTATGAGTGTTCTTTCTATCAGAAGGATTAAGGGAGGAAAGTACAATGAATGAAGTAATCAAGGAATTAAATACAATCAAGGGAAGAATCCCACAGCAAACATATAAAACAATTATCGGTCAGGTACGTGCCGGAGATATTGGCGGAGCAACTGTCGGTATCAATCGCCTGAAACATAAACTGGCCAGGGAGGAAGCTGCTCATGGGAAAAAGTAATTGCAATTCAGAAGGGTGCCAGGATTCAACGGTACTTGCGGCCATTGGAAATGAGAACAGATTGGAATGGATGTGCCAAAGTTGCATGCATAGAAGCTATTGCGGGGCAGCGTTTAAAAAGGACCACTGGTGTGGAAATCATAAAGGAGGAAGTTATAGATGAGGATAGCAGTAGGAAATAGTCGCATGGACAAGAAGTGGAAGAATAAAGAAATTTCTTGGGAGGAGCTTAAAGAAAAATGTGCACAGACCATTCGTACCACCGAGACGGTTTCAGAATATAGAAAGATGTCAAAACCTGCGCAGGATGCAGCAAAGGACGTCGGTGGTTTTGTAGGAGGAGCACTGAAGCAAGGAAAACGAAAAAATGGTTATGTAGATGGTAGGTCTTTATTGACTTTAGACCTTGATCATGCAACTACGGGTATTTGGGATGAGATTACTATGTTTTTTGATTTCCAGTGTTTGATGTACTCCACCCATAAGCACACACCGGAGGCTCCACGTGTAAGATTGATTATTCCAATGACCAGAGAAATCAGTGCAGAGGAATATGCGCCGGTTAGTCGAATGGTGGCGAAAGATGTCGGAATGGAAATGGTGGATGATACTTGTCATGAGGCAGCGCGTCTTATGTATTGGCCTTCTACTAGTAGCGATGGAGAGTTTCTCTTTGAATCCCAGGATGGACCGTTACTTAATCCAGATACAATCTTGGCAAGGTACAAAGATTGGCATGATACCAGCCAGTGGCCGATGAGCTCACGTCAGTCAGAAATTGTAAAACGTACTATCGCAAAGCAAGCGGATCCCTTGGAGAAGGCCGGTGTGGTGGGAGCATTCTGTAGAACCTATAGTATTCAGGCAGCGATAGATACTTTCTTGCCAACCATCTACAAACCATCTGTTATGGAGGGGCGATATGATTATACTCCAGCGGATTCTTCTGCGGGAGTTGTGTTGTATGATGATAAGTTTGCTTATAGTCATCATGCAACGGATCCGGCAAATGGGTTGCTCTTAAATGCATTCGATATAGTAAGGGTTCATCGATTTGGAAGCAGGGATGATAAAAGCAAAGTAGATACAGCTCCAACGAAGCTCCCATCTTATAAAGCGATGGTGGAGTTTGCTATTAGCGATGAGCAGGTAAAACTGCAGCTTGCCAAAGAACGTGAATTGCAGGCGGAGGATGATTTTGATAGCGAGGACCCGAATTGGCAGGCACGTTTAGAGCTGGATAAGGATGGTGGGATTAAAGAGAGCTTGACGAATTTTGTCGAAATCCTGCGTCATGATCCGAGGTTGAAAGAGATCTGTTATAACGAACATCGCTGCGGTATTGATATCCGGGACAGTGAGATGCTGCCCTGGGCGCCGCTAAAGGCAGGCTGGTCAGATTCAGATTTGGCTGCGCTTAGTTCCTATTTGGATCGTGTCTATCATATCTTTAGTCCATCCAAATTAAAGAACGCACTTCTTACGGCAACCAGTGAACGCTCCTTCCATCCAATCAAGGAATATTTGGAGGGATTGCCAGCGTGGGATGGCAAGAAGCGCCTGGATACGCTACTTATCGATTATTTAGGAGCAGAGGACTCAACTTACACCAGGGCAGTTATGAGAAAAACACTGGTGGCAGCAGTGGCACGCGTGTATGAACCAGGGATTAAGTTTGATTACATCATGGTTTTGGCAGGCCCACAAGGAATTGGAAAAAGTACGTTATTTAATCGCTTGGGAGGTAAATGGTTCTCAGATTCACTTGCCATTTCCGATATGCGTGATAAGACAGGACCGGAAAAGCTACAGGGATTCTGGCTGCTTGAAATATCTGAAATGAATGGAATCAAGAAGGTGGATGTGGAAACAGTAAAGTCTTTTAGTTCCCGCCAGGATGATAAATATAGAGTAGCCTATGGAACCGTAGTGGAAAGCCATCCACGTCAGTGTGTGATTTTTGGAACCACAAATACAATGACGGGATTTCTTAGAGATGTAACTGGTAACCGTAGATTTTGGCCAGTGATTGTATCCGGTGATTCTGCGATGCACCCCTGGAATCTTGCAGGAGCTTACGTAGAGCAGGTATGGGCAGAGGCTTTGTCACTTTATAACTCCGGAGAAGAACTGATCTTAAAAGGAGCGGAAGCTCAGATTGCGTTGGAGAAGCAGCAGGATGCATTAGAGAACGATGATCGCGAGGGATTGGTACGCGAGTATCTGGATAAGCTGCTGCCGGACGATTGGAGCAGACTTTCTATCTCAGAGCGTCGCATGTACTTATCTGGTGATGAATTTGCTACCACAAGTAGACAAGGGACCACCAGACGCGATAAGGTTTGTAACTTGGAAATGTGGGCGGAGTGCTTTGGTAAGGACCCATCTTCAATTCGTAAGCAGGATTCCTATGAGCTGTCTGCCATTATGAATAAAATGGATGGCTGGAAACGCTATGATGGAAATAAGGCAGGAAAGTTATCCTTCGCAAGCTATGGTTCTCAGTGTGCTTATGTGCGTGAGCAACAGGAGGATGACGAGGAAGCAATACCACTGTTTTAGGCGGTGAAGCAT
>JAQUVV010000001.1:0-57824 GCA_028693195.1 Lachnospira sp. | reverse complement strand
ATGGGAAATGCAATAGCAATAGAAATGGCTGCACGCTAGTGGTGAAGCCGGTTTGCGGCCGCCTATTGCTAACATTGCTCATGATTCTATTATTAAATAAAAATAAAAGAAAGAATATGTGATATACGCAAATACCCGTATATATACACGTATAGAGTTTTTTAGGCTTTGGACATAGTTATAAAGCAATGGAGGAATTATGAGAGAGAAATCAATCGAGCAAGCACTTGTCAGGAAGGTAAAGCAAATGGGGGGTCTTGCTTTAAAGTTTGTAAGTCCGGGTTTAGATGGTGTGCCGGATAGAATCGTTCTTTTTCCAGATGGGAAGATTGGATTTATTGAGTTGAAGGCGCCAGGAAAAACCTTGCGGGCATTACAAGAAAAGAGAAAAAGGCAATTAGAAGCATTAGGATTTTTAGTTTTCTGCATGGATAATACAGAACAGATTGGAGGGATAATTGATGCAATACGAGCCACATGATTATCAAAAATATGCGCAGCAGTTTATTATAGAGCATCCGGCAGCAGGACTTCTGCTGGATATGGGTCTTGGAAAAACGATTATTACTTTGTCAGCTCTTTGGGAGATGCTTTTGGATTATTTTATGGTAGGCAGAGTTTTGATTATTGCGCCCCTTCGAGTGGCGAGAGATACCTGGCCAAAAGAAATCGAAAAGTGGGATCACCTAAAAGGAATCACATATTCTGTTGTGGTTGGTTCTGAGAAGGAAAGGAGAGAAGCACTTAGTAAGAGGGCATTTGTGTATATCATCAATCGGGAAAATGTAACCTGGTTGATAGAGAATAAGTTGTTCCGTTTTGATATGGTGGTAATTGATGAGTTGAGTTCTTTTAAGAGCCATCAATCAAAACGATTTAAATCTTTGCGGAAAGCCAGAGCTGGGATTAAGTATATTGTTGGGCTGACTGGAACACCGGCACCAAACGGTCTCATCGATTTGTGGGCGCAGATTAATCTGTTGGATATGGGAGAACGACTGGGGAGGTTCATTGGTGGATACCGGGAAAGATACTTTATGCCGGATAAGAGAAATCGTGATGTGATTTTTTCTTATAAGCCACGTGATGGTGCGGAAGAAGCAATCTATGAAAAGATTTCCGATATTTGTGTTTCTATGAAAGCAAAAGATCATCTGCAGATGCCAAAGTTGGTACTGTCCAATGTGGAAGTGGAAATGAATGAAAAAGAGCAGCAGATGTATGAACAGCTAAAAGCTGATTTGATTCTTCCTTTTGCAGATGGAGATATTGACGCAGCATCTGCTGTTGGATTATCCAACAAGCTCCACCAGATGGCAAATGGTGCGGTGTATGATGAAAATGGAAAAGTGAAACTGATTCATGAACGGAAGCTGGACGCGCTTGAGGACATGATAGAAGCTGCCAATGGAAAACCGGTACTGATTGCATACTGGTTTAAGCATGACAGGGATAGAATCATAGAACGGTTTGATGCGACTTCAATTGATAAAAGCGAAGATATCAGTAAATGGAATCAGGGAAAGATACCAATAGCTATTATTCATCCGGCCAGTGCCGGGCATGGATTAAATCTTCAGGAGGGCGGCTGCCATTTAATTTGGTTCGGGTTGACCTGGAGTTTGGAATTATATCAACAGTGTAATGCAAGACTCTGGCGTCAGGGTCAAAAAGAAACGGTAACGATACAGCATTTGATAACGAAAGACACCATCGATGAAGATGTCTTAAAAGCACTGGAAGCAAAGGATTGTACGCAGGAAGCATTATTGGATGCGGTCAAGGCCAGGATAGCACCGAAGAAAAAGTAAAGGAGGATGTTGAAAGGATGAAGGAATACGTAGAAAAAATGATACGTGAGTATGAAAGCATGAAACGGGAACGCCAGATCTTGCTTAGCCAAATGAATAGCATTGGTTTCACAGAAGAAGATGTGATTGCATCTATGTGTTTCTCTCATCCAGATGGAGAACGCGTTCAGAGTAGTGAGTTATCAGATAAGACTGCAAAGGTTGCAATTTCATTCAGAGAAAGGCAGCGTAAAATGAACGAGGATTTCTTTTCTTACCTGCTGAAGCAGTATGAACATCTGGATGAAGAAATCATATTTCTGGAAGAAGCTATTCGTCGATTACCTGGGAAAGAAGGAGAGATTATGCAAGCGCTGGTTTTGGAGGGGATGACCTGGGATGAATTAGAGGTTTCGAAGTATCTGAACCGAAGAACCATATCGGATTACCGAAGGAAAGCAATCGATAGCTTGGTTCGTGAGTATCAATTGAGAGAATCTCAGGTGGCAGCATATTTATTGAGCTGATGCATGACACTTTTTAGCGTTAGCATAGGTATAGTTCTCAGGATGTAAAACATAAGCATCGTGTTCTTTTATTAAACGAATGGCGTGTTCCACATTGAATGCATAAGCATGATCGTGGTAATACGCTGTTTTTATTGTGTGCTTATGGTGAAGCTGTACAGCCATTTTACCAGACTTTGCTGGCTTGCGAATAATCCAGCAATGTTTGGTATTCTTAGATTGAATTTCATAAAAGCTTTCAGTCGTTCGCATTACCTGAAAATAAGGTTGTTCCAATAGTTTAATGTCTTTTTGTGTAAACATATGAGTCGCCTTTCTGTATTTTTCGTAGCAAAAGTAGCCTGTTTTATAATACTGTGGTTAATATGTAAAATTAATTGGATTGGGATAAGGTCGATGTGGTATCCGGGGAAGATTCCACAATGATACGATTATCTTGATATGTTACTTTGATATGGTCTCCAGTATGGAAACCAATTTGAGATAGCCAGTCGCCCTGTAATAAGATGCGTGGGATGTTTCTTTTCTGGCCTGGTGCTTCGTAAATTTTTAATTCTTTTTCTTTCACTGGTGCCTCCTTGCTGGCTACCAATGCTACTAAACTCAATATAGCATATTATTCCAAAAAGTGGAAGTAAAAAAGAGAAAGGTTGGAGGTCCTTGATTAAAGGGAACCCATTGCTTATATTGCCATTGCCGAAGCATAATCTTGTAGGACACTTAACAAAAAAAGTAAACTGTTTTTCGTAGAAGTATGTGGTAATCTTATAATGCAAAGAAGTGTAGAGAGGCGTTGCGGGTGTTCCTGCAGGGCCTTTTTTCTTTGCTTTCTTTTGGTGCGGGTGCGGAGTTTCTAATCCTTTCGCCGCACCCATACATACAGGAAAGGAGCGTGGTGGCATGCCACATAAACCAAACGTTCCCTGTAAGCACCCAGGGTGCTCGAAGCTGATACCATATGGTTGTTACTACTGCGAAGAACATGAAGCATTACATCGTGGTGACCGGGCGAGCTCAGGGAAGCGTGGATACAATAGTAAATGGCAGAGGGCCAGGACAAGGTTTCTTCATCAGCACCCATTGTGTGTGGAGTGTCAGAAGGAAGGCAGGTTGGTGAAGGCGACGGTTGTTGATCACATCAAACCTCATCGTGGTGATCCAGTTCTCTTTTGGGATGAAACAAACTGGCAACCATTGTGTAAGCCTTGCCATGATAAAAAAACGTGGAAGGAAGACAGCAATCCTGTGTACCGATTTTGATGGAGGGCGGGGGATATCGAATCTCTACGAGCTGAGTGCCTGAAGACCGATGCCCCCTCAAACGTGCATTTTCGCGAAATTGAAAAGGGGTAAGTGTAGTTGTACGCTAGGCGATACTGCTAAACACTGGATTTGCCTGGGGTTATCCAGGATGGTGGTGTGTTAGTCGTGCGTCTTTTTTTATTAGAAAAACCAAAAGAAGGATATGCCAGAAAGGAGTTTTATGAATGACGGAAGCAATGCAAAAACAGATTACGCAATTGAGACTGAAGGGGCTGGGGTATAAATCGATTGCAACAGTAGTGGGTACCTCAAAAGAGAATGTGAGATATTTTTGCAAGACACATGGCTTGCTGGGGAAGGCTTCTTTAGTTGCCTTGAATTTTGAAGAGCGAAAGAAAAATCCGGATTGCTGCAAGCAGTGTGGAAAGAAGCTGGAACGCAATCGATATTCTGGAGTGAAGCTATTTTGTTCTGATAAATGCAGAAGAGAATGGTGGAAGGAACATCCGGGTGAAAGCAAACATACGAAGAAGGCAACCTATGAGTTAGAGTGTGCCTATTGCAAAAGAATGTTTTATTCATATGGAAATGCTAACCGTAAATATTGTAGCCATGACTGTTATATTCAGGATAGGTTCTGGACGGATCCAAAGGTGGAACCAGATGCAAAAGAAATCAGAGAAAGACAGAAGATAAGTGGAATGCAGCCAGTGGCAACAACCATTCGTAGAATATCAGGATAGGAGCCAGGTATGAAGATTGCAATTATAGACGCAGACCTAATTGGCAGAAAGAGACACAGATTTCCTAATTTGGTTTGCATGAAGCTGTCGGGGTTTTATAAAGAACAGAATTGTAATGTGATTTTGAAAACAGATTATCTGGACCTGGCAGTATTTGACAAAATATTTATTTCAAAGGTGTTCACAGATACACCAGTTGAAAAAGATGTGCTCGACCTTCCGAATGTATCTTATGGAGGGACGGGCTTTTTTTATGACAGGGCACCAAAGCTGGCAAGCGAAGTGGAGCATCATATGCCGGATTATCATTTATATGATGAATGGGTAGAACAGCAATTGGCAGCAGGTGGAAAGCGAAGGGAATACACATATTACTTGGATTACTCCATTGGCTTTTTGACAAGAGGATGCTTCCGTAAATGTGCATTTTGTGTCAACCAGAATTACGATAAGGTATGTGTACATTCCGCAATAGAAGAATTTGTTGATTTCAGCCGGAAGAAAATATGTTTATTGGATGATAACTTTTTCGGATGTGGTGAGTGGAGGGAACTTCTTACTGCTTTGAAGGCAACAGGGAAAGCATTTCAATTTAAACAGGGCTTGGATGAGAGACTATTGACAGAAGAAAAATGTGAAGAACTATTTTCTAGTAAGTATGGTGGTGATTATATTTTTGCTTTTGATGATGTGGAGGATGCAAAGCTCATTGAAAGTAAGATTGTTTTAGCCAGAAAATATACCAATGCTGTATTAAAATTCTATTGTTTTTGTGGTTTCGATAGAAAAGATAGGTGGGATGAAGCGTTCTGGTACCAGGATATATTTGATTTACTTTATCGAATTAGAATCCTTATGGAGTATCACTGCATGCCTTATGTGATGCGTTTCGCCAGATATGAAGAGAGTCCATACCGAGGAGTTTATATATCCATTGCAAGATGGTGTAATCAACCATCGTTTTATAAAAAGAAAAGCCTGCGAGAGTTTGCAACCTTAAATGGAGAAAACAGCGCTTGCTATAAATATCTAAGCGACTTTGAGAAAAAATTCTCGGAGGTCGCTTATTTTTATGATTTGAAATTCGAAAGGAGTAACAAAGATGGAGTTTAAGAAATTGTTGATTGCTGACCTTGTGCCAGCAGCATACAATCCTCGAAAGGCATTAAAGCCTGGGGATGCTGAGTATGAAAAAATCAAAAACAGTATTACTGAATTTGGATATGTGGATCCAATTATTGTGAATAGTGATATGACAATTATTGGTGGCCATCAGCGTGTGACGGTTTTAAAGGACCTGGGATATACAGAAATTGATTGCATTATTATCGAGGTTGATAAGACAAAGGAGAAGGCATTAAATGTTGCACTTAATAAAATCACCGGTGAGTGGAATAAGGAACTGCTGGCAGATTTGATTAAGGATTTACAGAATAGTGACTTTGATGTTTCCTTCACAGGTTTTGAACCGCCGGAGATAGAACAGCTTTTTAATAGTGTGCATGATAAGAATATTACAGAAGATGACTTTGATGTTGATGCGGAGCTCTCCAAACCTGCAGTGGCAAAGGCAGGCGATGTGTGGCTTCTTGGTAGACACCGAGTTGTCTGTGGTGATAGTACACTGCCTGAGACTTACGATGTTTTGATGGATGGAAGGAAGGCCAATATGGTTCTTACGGATCCACCATACAATGTAAATGTTGAGGAGACTGCCGGGAAAATAAAAAACGATAATATGGCAGATGAAGATTTTTATAAGTTTCTGTTTGCAGCATTCGTAAACATGAAGCAGTCAATGGAACAGGATGCATCCATCTATGTTTTCCATGCGGATACAGAGGGACTGAATTTCAGAAAGGCATTTGCGGCAGCAGGCTTTTATCTTTCGGGTTGTTGTATTTGGAAGAAGAATGCATTGGTCCTGGGAAGAAGTCCATACCAATGGCAGCACGAACCTTGCTTGTTCGGATGGAAGAAAGGCGGAAAGCATAACTGGTATTCAGATAGAAAGCAGACCACCATTTGGGAGTACGATAGACCGAAGGCCAGTAAAGATCATCCAACCATGAAACCGGTGGCGCTGATGGCATATCCAATTCAGAATTCTTGTATGAGTAATTGTATTGTGTTGGATCCATTTTTAGGTTCTGGTTCCACCTTGATCGCAGCGGAGCAAACAAATCGTATTTGTTTTGGCATTGAGCTGGATGAAAAATTCGTGGATGTTATTGTAAAGCGTTTTATAGAACAAGTCGGAGCTGCTTCAGACGTATTTGTACTTCGAGATGGCGAGAAGATATCTTATGAAAATATAGCCCAAAATACTGAAAAATAAACACAGAATTAGCTTGCTATTTCTTGCGGTTAGAGTGATATATGTACTACCAAAAGAAAAGGAGGCAAATGCCATGAAGATTATGTGTTTAGTAGCAGACAGAAAAGAACTTGTAAATGCCATCTCAGAAGAAATTGGTGAGAAGATGAAGTACCAGGGACCACCCACCTTTGCGTTTAAAGTCGGGGATTTTACGGTAGAAAGAGATGGAACGTTGGATGTAGAAAATCCAGATGCACATGAGGAGGTACTGAGGAAATTGACAGAAGAGAAGCTGATTGATAATGCTTGGGATGAGAACAGAGAAGTCCTTCAGATTTCAATGCCGCTGGAACAACACACCGTATTATCCCTGATAAACTTAACCTGCATTTTTTACACTAAGAGCGAAATTATTAATAAAGCCATTGGAGTAGCAAGAGCTTTTGAGATAAACGAGCGTTTCATGGAAATTATCATGGAGCAGGAAGAACCAAAAAGTGTAGAAGAATTTATTTCCTTGTGGGAAGAGTGCGGCGGAGAAGATGCAACCAGGGGAATTGATTTTTATGAAGGGAAAATTAATTTTACGGGCTTCCCAGTGACGGATGATAGTGATTGGATAGGAGCATTCACTGAATTGGCTGCAAGAATAAATAAACTTGCACTTGACTCAAAAAGAATTTCAGTTAAGAAAGAGCCAATAGAAAATGAAAAGTATTACTTTAGAGTTTGGCTTGTAAGGATTGGCTTTGGAGGGAAAGAACATAAGATGAGCAGGAAGCTGTTGCTTAGCAAACTTTCCGGGCACACTGCATTTCGAACAGAAGAGCAAAAGGAGCTTCATAAAAAGAAGTACCAAGAGCTTAGAGCGAAGGAAGTGGCAGCCAATGAAAAACCAGAAATTCGGAATTGAAATAGAATTTGCTGGCATCACCAGGGAAGCGGCTGCAGATATTGTGGCTGACTTCTTTGGGAATGGCTATTTTTATGAAGGTGGTATTTTGAATGAAAGATATATTCCGGATGCAGAGAACCGGATTTGGAAAGTGGTCAAGGATGCGAGCATAGAGGCAGAGGAACAAATGCAGTGTGAATTGGTGACACCAATTTTATCCTACGGGGATTTAGATATCCTTTTGGATATTGTAAAAAGGTTGAAGGCCGCAGGAGCTATAGTTAATCTTAGCTGCGGAATGCATATTCATATAGACGCTAGGGATTTTACGCCACAAGCGATTGTTAATTTGGTTTCCCTCATAAGTAGCAGGGAGTCCTTGATTTATAAAGCCTTGGGAATTGCAAAGGATAGGATGCGATATTGTAAGAAAATCAATTCTGAGCTGGTGGACCTGATTCAAAAGAATAAGCCGGGGTCCTTAGAGGAGCTACGTAAGGATTGGTATTTAGAATCCCCATACGAATTGGTAGATGGAAAATATCATAGCACTAGATATCATGGCTTGAATCTACATGCCATGTTTACGAAAGGAACCGTAGAGTTTCGATTGTTTAACGCAACGCTGGAAGGTGTGGCGGTGAAGGCATATCTTCAATTCGCACTTGCCATTTGCTATATGGCGAAGGTGCACACAAAGGCCTTTATTAAGAAAACGAATACATATAATGAGAAGTATACATTCCGGTGCTTTCTACTCAGGCTTGGATTATCCGGCGATGAGTATAAAGATTGCAGGCGAGAGCTTATGAAAAATCTAACCGGAGACTGTGCTTGGAAAGGATAGAGTATGTTTGGAATATCAAAAGAGATAATTGAAAGATTAAAGAAACAGTATCCTGCAGGAACCAGGGTAGAGTTGGTTTCGATGAATGACACCTATCGAGAGCTGGTACCAGGAGAGAAAGGAACCGTACTTGTGGTAGATGATATTGGAACCATTCATGTGAATTGGGATTGCGGCAGCAGCCTGGGCATTGCTTATGGTGAGGACCATTGCAGAAAAATCACTGAGTAATATGCACAATTCACAGTCCACATATTTGGTGGATATATAAGTCGAATTGACTGGATATATGTCTGGCTTAGAGCGAATATGTACTTACCAAAAGAAAAGGAGATCAATCACATGAAAGAGATTACATTATTTGAAAACGTAGACATGAGCAAATCAATGGAGGAACAGGGAATCAACCCTACTATGTATTGGGCTTATCGGAATTCCAAGGAAGCAGCCAACGAACTTTTGAATTTTGACGATGTGATATGGGATTATGATGTCGAGCCAATTGTAAAGGGGTGCAAAGAAGCAGGCGTCCGAGAGTTTACCATTTCCAGCACTTTCTCAAGTTTGATTGCAGCACTGGCCGCTTTTGAGGCCGCAGGCGCCAGGCTGGAAGGACTTACACAGGTGCACGCAAGATACACTGATTGGCAGACTGGGGAAAAAGCAAACATTCCAGCAATTCGCATGAGCCTTTAGGAGGTGGCAAGGATGAATAACTACTGGCCGGATGCGGATAAGCTTAGGACACATCTTGCTGATAATATGCTTAAGCGAGGTGAGATCACTTTTGAAAATCATAAGAGTAACGCCTATTGTGGAATGGATATGTATAGGGTGAAATATCGAGGCATTGTTTGGGAAATCATCTATGTGGATGGTATGGCCTGCTGGCTTACCAAGCACAAAGATATGCACAATAGCTGCCAATAATCTTTGGTACATATATGAATCGAATTAACTGGATATATAGTTGAATTAGAGCGAATATGTACATACCGAAAGGGAAAACAAAGAAAATGGAGGAAAGAGATATGTGGCATAAAGGAACGATTGGAGTACCAGACAAGGATGGAAAGATGGTGGCTTGCCATTATGAGGTAAAGGCTTATGAAGAAGGTAGCGCTTTCGGAATTGAAGAAGGAAGAATTTCAAAGCTGTCAATCAGGATTCATGGAAAAGAAACCTGCAATTATGACAGAGGCTGGGATATTGAACCAGAAGATGAATACACGAAGATGGCAATCGCCATTCTGATAAAAGAATATAACTAAAATGAATATGGGAAAGAGGCTATTTAGTTGGCCTTTTTCTCGTGTCCATTTTAATGGCGACAATATGAAATAATAATATAACGGCAGCTCTTATGGGCTGCTTTTTTCGTGCTATGAAAGGAGATGAGGCAAAATGGCACAACGAGGAAGAAAACCAAAGCCAACAGCAGTGAAAGTGCTGGAAGGAAATCCGGGAAAACGTGCTTTGAACGCAATGGAACCAAAGCCCGCGAAGAAGGCGCCGGCTTGCCCGGACTGGCTTACAGAGGAAGCAAAAAAGGAGTGGAAACGACTATCCAAAACAATGGAGGACCTTGGGACTCTTACCGAGTTAGATTTTGCAGCATTTGCTGGATATTGTCAGTCCTATGCTAGATGGAAGGAGGCAGAAGAATTTATTGAGCAACATGGTAGTATCGTTAAAACACCATCAGGTTACTGGCAGCAGGTACCACAGGTATCCATTGCACAGACAAACTTGAAAACCATGCTTAGATTTTGTAGTGAGTTTGGACTTACACCATCTTCCAGAAGCAGAATTGTCGCAGCAGATGCAAAGGAACAGGAAGCGGATGAAATGGAATTCTTGCTGATGACAGGTGGTGGTAGATAATGTTTGACGAAGAAAAAGCGCAGAGAACATTGCGATTTATCAATAACCTGAAACATACCAAGGGCCAGTGGAGAGGTGTTCCATTTGATTTACTTCCTTGGCAGGAGCAGATCATTCGAGACATTTTCGGAAATATGAAAGAAAATGGATACCGACAATACAATACTGCTTATGTAGAAATTCCAAAGAAGAATGGAAAGTCAGAGCTGGCCGCAGCGCTTGCTCTTTATATGACCTGTGGTGACGGAGAGTGGGGAGCAGAGGTTTATGGCTGTGCTTCAGACCGGCAGCAGGCCTCCATTGTATTTGATGTTGCAATCGATATGATTGATCAGTGTCCGGCACTGAAAAAGAGAGTGAAACCAATTATGTCTGTAAAGAGGATTGTATATCAGCCGACAAATTCTTTTTACCAGGTTTTATCGGCAGAGGCCTATACAAAGCATGGACTTAATTGCCATGCAGTTATTTTTGATGAGCTGCATGCACAGCCCAATCGAGAACTCTTTGATGTAATGACGAAAGGTTCTGGTGATGCCAGAACGCAGCCATTATTTTTCCTTATTACAACAGCAGGTACTGATCGAAATTCTATTTGCTTTGAGCAACATCAGAAAGCGGTGGATTTGATTGAAGGAAGAAAGATTGATCCGACATATTATCCGGTTATTTATGGTTTGCCGGATGATGCAGATTGGGGAAAGGAAGAGAATTGGTATAAAGCCAATCCTTCACTTGGACATACAATTGATATTGAAAAGGTGCGTAATGCATATCGGAGTGCCAAGGAAAATCCAGCAGAGGAGAATGTCTTTCGGCAGCTTCGATTGGACCAATGGGTAAAACAGTCCACTAGATGGATGCCGATGGATAAATGGGATGAGTGTGCTTTTGCTGTGGATCCAGAAGAGCTCATAGGCCGGGAATGTTATGGTGGCTTAGATTTATCACAGACATCTGATATTACAGCATTGGTTCTTATATTCCCACCAAGAAATGAGGATGAGAAGTATATGCTCCTTCCATATTTTTGGATTCCAGAAGATAACCTGGCGCTTCGTGTTAGAAGAGATCATGTTCCATATGATGTATGGGAGAAGCAAGGATTCTTGAAAACTACAGAAGGAAATGTAATCCATTATGGATTCATTGAGAATTTTATTGAAGAGCTGGGTAAGAAGTACAACATCAAGGAGATTGCGTATGATAGATGGGGAGCAGTTCAGATGGTTCAGGATTTAGAGGGGATGGGATTTACAGTGGTTCCGTTTGGCCAGGGATATAAAGATATGTCACCACCCACAAAGGAGCTTATGAAATTGACACTAGAAAAAAAGATGGCTCATGCTGGAAATCCTCCGCTTAGGTGGATGCTTGACAATGTCTTTGTAAGGCAGGATCCTGCGGGAAATATCAAGATGGATAAGGAAAAATCCACTGAGAAGATAGATGGTGCGGTTGCGACAGTAATGGCGTTAGATAGAGCAATTCGTAATGGTGGGAGCACAGGCAGCGTATATGATGATAGAGGAATATTAGTATTTTGATTGTACCTCAATCGTGGTATACTGAAACATATCAAGCAGTGTGAACGGAGGAATACTATGGAGGTATTAACAAATAACCATTATGATAAAATATTGGATTTGTTTGAAGGAACCAAGAAAGAGATTAAGATAATTAGTCCATTCATTTCGGAGTCTATTGCAATAAAATTATGTGAATTAGTGGAAGAAACAGATATTAAGTGCCGTTTCATTACCAGGTTTTATTTGGAAGATATGTTCGCAAAGGCAAATAGTATCGACGCCATTGAAATGATGATGGACGCGGGTATTACAGTATATGCATTAAAAGGACTGCATACAAAGTTATATTTATTTGATGATACAGATGGAGTATTGGGGTCGGCAAATTTTACAGCCGGTGGATTTAAGTCGAATATCGAATTATCTCTTCTTTTGAATCAAGAGGACAATATTCTTCCAGAGCTTCATTCTTATTTTGAAACACTTGTGGAACAAATACAGCTTTCCGATGAAGGAGTAATAACGAAAGAAGTAATAGACGATGCGAGAAAGAAATATAAACACCTTTTAAGTGCTAAAAAAGATAAAGGCAAAACAACAAGCAGTTTTATGTATGGAGCTAGTATAGATAGAAAATCAAAATTCGAAACAACTTCAGATCTTGAAAAAGAGCTTAATAAAGCAAGAGAAGATATCGATATTGTTGATGGAATGTTTAATCGAAATAGCGCTAAAGAGCAACTGCTTCTGGATCATACAGTTTGGCTGAAATTTGAAGGAGAAGGAAATAATCGAATAGAAGCTGATTCGAAACTTGATATGGTTTCTGTTGAAGTTGATAAGAAAAAATGGTATTTGTCAAATTATCCATTTAAAGTTAATTCCATTAAAGATAATGATGAAATTTATCTGGCAGCACTGACAACAGATGTCAGGGGAAAAAATTTACCAGTAATTGTTGGAAGAGGATATTTACTCGGCTTTTCAGAAGAAAATCATGTGACAGATGAATGGATTAATGAAATGGATTGGATGAGCAGATATCCTTGGTATTGTATTATTGCAGAGTGTACAGTTATAGATACTGAAATAAAAAATGGTATTCCATTAGATGATCTATGGGATGAACTAGGTTCAGATACGTACATTTCCTCGTTTGGAAAGAATGAGACACTTGCAGAAGTTGCAAAGAAGCATCATCAAAAAGCGCATATTCGATTGACCGGAAATGCAAAAGAGTATATTGATAAAAAGTTTGATGAGTTAGAAAGAAAGTACGGTGTCTGCAAATATGTTTCAGATGTTGATTGGAAGAAACCTTCTGTTGATAGTTCAAATAAGATATCAAAGGAAATGATTCCTACAGCATATGAGATAGCAAAGAAGGTTTACGAAGGAGCACTGGGATTCCAAGAAGGAAGAAATGAGCTGTGTAAACGAACAGGAATGAATTTTAATTCCACAGGTGATTATATTAATGATTTTAAATATATGTTATCTGGAGAACGATATGCAAGGACAATGAATTTGTATGCGACTGAATATTATTTGAAACATATAGGGCAGGATTATGGTCGTGATATGCAGAAGACGGCGGCAAATGCAGTTAAAAAGCATGTAGAATATTACAAAACTGTACATGGATATTTAAAGAGTACAGATATGCTGGCGGATAAATATTTATAGTAGAGAGAGCACTTCTTAGGAGGTGCTTTTTTGTACCCATTTTTAGGAGGTGTCATATGGGAATTAAGAGTTTATTTGGTTTTGGGCAGGCAAGAGACAAACCTGTGAACAAAGCAGCAGATGCAGGATATTCATTCCTATTTGGTAGAACAACCAGCGGAATGCCGGTCAATGAAAGAACAGCAATGCAGACAACTGCAGTTTATGCTTGTGTCAGAATTCTGGCAGAGGCGATTGCATCGTTACCGCTTCATGTATATCAGTACAAAGAACGGTTACGATTAATAAAGCAATCTTATCAGTAATACCAGATGATAACCAATCTAAAATTTATGGAGAAGTAGATCCAGCCCTTACATATACGGTGAGTGGACTTAAGGAATCTGACACTAAGGACGTAATCCAAGGCGCTTTACAGCGAGAGCCTGGTAGTGATGTTGGTTCCTATAAGATTAGTAATAATAATCTGACAGCAGTCAACTATACAATTTCAGTGACATCAAGCGTGAAATTCGCGATTAATCCGAAGCCAATTACTGCAAATATGATTACGCTTGATAGCAATAATAATTGCTATGATTTTACACGAGAAACCATTACTCCTACGGTGACTGTTACAGACGAAGATCATACTCTAGTACCAACTAGTGATAAGGATTATGTAATTTCAGGAGATACAACTAAAACAAATGTTGGCACCTATACACTGACGATTACAGGTAAGGGGAACTATACCGGTGAAACGACTGTGACCTGGAAGATTACGGATCCAAATCCACCAACTGGGGCAATTCAAGTTGGTAGCAATGACAGCAATAAATGGAATAGCTTTTTAAATAACATTACCTTTGGAATATTCTTTAAAGACACACAGACAGTTAAAATTACTGGAGCAGACGGTGCTAATGAGAGTGGCTTAAACAAGCTCTATTATCACGTATCGGAAACGGAATTGGCTAAGGATCAGGTGAGTGCACTGGAAGATTCAAAATGGACAGAGATTTCCAATAATGGCACCTTTAGTATTGATCCAGACAAGAAGTTGATTATTTATGCAAAGATTACAGATAAATCAAAAAACACAACCTATATTTCATCAAATGGGCTGGTATTAGATGGCACAGCGCCGACTATCTCTGGAGTGACAGCCGATACAAAATATTGTGAAAGTCAGACCATTACCGTATCAGACAACAACCTTGAAACGGTGACTGTAAAAGTAAACGGTCAAGAAGTAACTCTTTCAGATGGAACATATACCCTCCCAGCTACGAATACAAGTTATTCTATTGTAGCAACAGATAAGGCGGGAAATGCGGCTACAGTAAGTGGTGTAACTATTTACAACGGACATAGTTTTACTAATTATACATCAGATAATAATGCATCATTGTTACAGAATTGTACAGAGACCGCTTCCTGCGATCATGGTTGTGGAACAACAAATACCAGAGAGATACCAAACACGAAGATTAAAAAACCAATGGATAGTACATCAAAGGATTCTGCAGACGTTGGAACAGTGGGTGGAAAGATTGAAACAGAGGTTAATGTTGATCAGAACGCACCAAAGACAGAAATCAGCAATCTAAATGTTGAATTGGCGAAAAAATTGCTTTCAACAGAAGAATTGCAGCAGGTAGAAGATGGAACAAAAATTTTACTTTATCTGGATGTGATTAATGCGGATAACACCGCACCAACAGCAGGCAAGAATCTTGTTACAGGTTTAATATCCAGTCAGTTAAGTAATGGAAAAGTTGGAATGTATTTAGACTTGTCACTGTATAAGAAGGTGGGAGAGAATGCAGCCAGCAGACTGACTGATATTACTGGAAATATGATAGAAGTGGCCATTGAAATTCCAGATCAGCTTAAGAACACAGACCCTGCCATAACTAGAACTTATCATATGATAAGAGTACATAATGAAGTGCCAGAGTTCTTAGAATCAACCTATAATGCAACAACGGGTATACTTACCACAGAAACGGATCAATTCTCTACATACGCGATTGCTTATACTGATACAAGGAACGGGAACGGCGGAGACAGCAATACGGGTCAGAGTTCAACCAATAACAGCCAAAGTTCAACCAAAGCGGCAAAGACCGGAGATAACAGTAATGTCACACTTTGGACTTTACTTTTACTAGCAGCTTTAGCGGGAGTTGCGGGCGTGTTCATCTACCGCAAGAAAGAATTCAATTCAAAAAATAAATAAAACAGTGACAGAACAATACACAGACCGTCTTATGGCTTATGGACTATAAGGCGGTTTGTTTAGATGTGTGTAGAGCTACATTAAATAAAATTTATTAGCCAAAAATGAAAAAAACTTGATTTTGGCTAATAAATTTTATATGATAGAGATATAATTACAACATTGAAAGGGGTGATTTCGATGAAACTGATAGAACGAGAGCAGTATTTAAATAAGTTGATAAGCGTGATGGGAACACCTGACATTAAGGTGATAACAGGTGTGAGACGTAGCGGAAAGTCAAAGCTTCTTGATGCATTTAGTGAAAAGATTAAATTGGAAAATCCAAAATGTAATATAATTCAGGTGAATTTCAATATACCTGACTATGATGAATTGCTAACATATCGAGCATTATATGATTATGTCAATGCACATTATATTGCCGGAAAAGATAATTATGTGTTTATTGATGAGGTACAGATGTGCAAAGATTTTGAGAAAGCTGTGAATGGACTTCACGCAAGTGAAAAATTCGACATCTATATTACGGGTTCTAATGCATTTTTATTAAGTTCAGATTTAGCAACATTATTCACTGGTCGTACTTTTGAAATTAAGATATATCCGTTCTCCTTTAGCGAATATATGGAGTATTTCCAATTGGAGGATAGGCATATGGGATTGGATAAATATATGCTTGAAGGAGGAATGGCAGGTTCCTATCTTTATAAAGATCCAGAAGCTAAGTATGATTATGTGGCTGACGTATTTGATACGCTCATTGTAAGAGATATTCGTAAAAAGTATAGGATTAGAAATATACAGCTAATGGATAGGATTGTTGATTTTCTGATGGATAATGTGTCAAATCTTACATCACCACGAAACATTTCTAACACATTAGGAAGTATGCACGAAAAGGTAAATCATACAACGGTGGGAGCGTATATGCAGTATCTTTGTAACGCTTTTGCATTTTACAAGATAAGAAGGTATGACATTAAAGGAAAGAAATATTTGGCATCTAATGACAAGTACTATTTAAGTGACCACACTTTCCGCTATGCAAAATTAGGCATAAAAAATATGGACTACGGGCGGGTTCTTGAAAACATTGTTGCTATTGAATTGTTGCGAAGGGGATACGAAGTATATGTGGGCGTTCTATATAAGAAAGAGATAGACTTTGTTGCACTCAAGCGCAACGAAAAGATATACATTCAAGTGTCTGATAATATCGGAGATGACAAGACGTTTGAAAGAGAAGTGTCGCCTTTACTTAGTATTAAAGACGCTTATCCCAGAATGATCATTGCAAGGACAAGGCATGACGAGTATCAGTATGAGGGAATAAGGATTATTGATATTGCCAATTGGTTGTTAGATAAAATAAAACAGTAACAGAAAAATTTACAGACCGTCTTAGAGCCTAAGAGCTTGACAAAATGAAGTACGAAAAGAAAGGTCGGAGAAAGCTAATGAGAGAGAAAATTCATATTGCAGTATGTGATGACCTTCAACAAGATCGTCAATTCATTGCAGGACAGATTGAAGAAGTGAGGCGGCAGAATCACTATGAGATTGAAGTAGACGAATATGATTCGGGTGAAGCATTTCTTGCTTCGGAGTACCAGATCTATGACTTGATTTTTATGGATATTTATATGGGGCATATAACAGGTATGCAGACGGTTAGGAACCTGGTGCAAACGGGGCGGAAGACGCAGATTATATTTTGCAGCACTTCCCCAGAATATGCAGCAGAATCCTATGAGGTGGATGCAATGTACTACTTAGTAAAACCCATAGAAAAGAGAAAGATTCAAGAGGTTTTACATTCTTTTTTTCGAAAGTTTGCACAGCTGGAAATGATTACTGTAAAAACTGGTAGAACGGATCAGGATATCTATGTATCGGACATTATATATGTGGAGTCTGCTAATAAGAAATGTATGATTCATACGGTGCAGGAATGCGTGGAGGCAAGTCTGTCTTTAAAGGAAATGGAAGAGCTTCTGCCCAGAGAAAGTTTTATTCGTCCTATCCGATATGCATTGGTATCGTTGAAGCACATCATTAGCATTCCCAGCGATGTGTTGAGGCTTAGCAATGGAGAGTCTATTTCGGTGAGCAGAAGCGAACGGATTACCGTAAAGGAAGCATTTGAAGCCTACAAATGGAATGAAATGTTCGATGGAACGGGAGTATAGAGATGAGTGTGATTATATGGATGAGTCTGGCAGTCACTCTGGGGAAATTGCCGGGGATTTTAATACGGTATCGCCCCTTTGAAAGTCTGGTATCCAAAAAGCAGCGGAAACAGCTTGTTCAGTGGTATGGCTGTTTTTTGATTCTTAATTTTCTGTTCTATGTGGTCGCAGCAGAACATGATATGATTTCCATTTTATTTTATAAATGGGTACAGATGATTGATGGGGCCGTTCTTGCGATTATCAATATAGCGGTGATTCGAGGCTGGGTGAAGGAACATCTCTTTACAGCGGGGCTTTCGGCGGTATGGACGCTTTTAGCGTTCACCATTACAATGTATATTCAGCATTTACTGATCCACGTAGATGTTATGATACAGATTGGTATTAACTCGCTGTGTCTGACTGGTGTTATGTTGGCACTGTATCCACTGATACGTAGCCAGATGGTAAGGACCGTCACGCCATTTCTTCGGTTGGAGCAGGAGCATCACTGGAATAATATCTGGTTCATACCATATGCTATGTATCTGGCTTGTTATTTTGCTATACCAGAGGCTGAGTACCCCACGGATATTAGAATGGTTTTAAGCCGCCTTTTTATGAGTGTCGCAGTCTTGTTCGTATGCAGGAGTGTGGCAGATAATTATGCTTCTATTCGAGAAAAGCAGATGATTAGTGAGCAATTGGGCAGGCAAAAGAAATATTACGAGGTGCTGTCTACAAAGGTTTTGGAGGCTAGACAGGTGCGGCATGATTTTAAACATCATATTGCTGCCATTAAGGGTTATTTAGATGGGGAACAGCCGGAACAAATTCGAGTGTATTGCGATGAATTGCTATTTAGTCAGTATGGGAATGTACCCATTCCATGTAGTGGAAATGCGGCGGTAGATGGTATTTTATATCACTACATGAAAATTGCAAAAGAGAAAAATATTCAATTTGAGATAAAAGGAACTTTTGAGCAGATTGGGATAAAAGATATGGATCTGTGTGTATTGCTTGGAAATGCGCTGGATAATGCAGTATCAGCCTGCGAAAAGATAGAGCAGAAACGATTTATCACATTGTCAGTAAAGCTGGAAGGAATGGTGGCGGCTATTATGATTTCCAATTCCTTTGACAGCGTAGTGGAAAGAGAGAAAGATAAGATTTTATCCCGTAAGCGAAAGCGCGGGGAAGGACTGGGACTTAAATCCATTGGTGATATCTGTGATAAATATGGTGGGTCTATGCAGATTAAATGTCAGGACTATGTTTTTACAAGTTTGTGCTTGATGAACGTTATATAGGAAAACCACATTGTCAACCTTAGAGGGTGAAAAGGTTGACAATGTGGTTTTTTTCGTTATAATTGAAGAGAAGTTATTTGAAATACAAAGGACTAGAGGAGATTTTTATGAAGAGATTTGAGACCAGAGATTTAATTTTGTGTGGATTATTCACAGCGTTAACAGCGGTTGGAGCGTATATTCAGGTTCCGGTTCCAGGGATGGATTATTTTACGCTGCAATTTTTATTTGTTTTGATGGCAGGTATGCTGCTTGGAAGTCGAAATGGTGCAATGGCAGTGGGTGTCTATGTTTTGCTTGGGTTGGTAGGTCTTCCTATTTTTGCAGCGGGAGGTGGTATTACTTACATATTCAGACCTAGCTTTGGATATTTGCTTGGATTTATCGCAGCAGCCTTTGTTACTGGATTCATTGCAGAAAGAATAAAGAAAAAGAATTTTCAGGGTTATCTGTTGGCGGCCTTTGGCGGGTTTGTGGTGACTTATGGAATTGGCCTTGTGTACAAATATATGATGTTGAATTTCTATGTTGGTGAAAAAACAGCGTTTGCTATGGTATTGGCAGATTGCTTCCCATTAGATATGCCTGGGGATGTTTTCCTTAGCATTTTGGCGGCACTGTTAGCCGTAAGATTGGTACCCGTTGTAAAAAGGCAGTAGAATAGAAAAGGTGGAATAGATGATGGAACAGGAATTACAGAGATTAAAAGAAAATGTATTAAAGAATGGTGGGATTACAAAGCGGGAGGCCCAGGAATTAATAAGGACAGATCTACAGGAACTTACGATGGCGGCAAATGAGATACGAGAAAGCTTCTGTGGTACAGGATTTGACATCTGTACAATCATTAACGCTAAAAGCGGACGGTGTACAGAGGATTGTAAATATTGTGCTCAATCATCGTTCTATCCAACAGAGTTGGAAAGTTATCCATTGCTTGAATCCAGAGAAATTGTGGATCAGGCAAAATACAATGACCAGCGTGGTGTGCTGCGTTTTTCCCTGGTTACATCCGGGAAAAAATTAAATGCAGGGGAAGTGGCTCAGGCATGTGAATCCATTCGCAGAGTAAAGAAGGAAACGGGAATGGAAGTATGTGTATCTATGGGATTACTTGAGGAGAAGGATTTTCTCGAATTGAAAAAGGCAGGAGTTACTAGAGCACACAACAATTTAGAAACCTCTGCAGACAATTTCTCAAATGTCTGTACCACACACAGTTTTGAAGACAAAATCAAGGCAATTAAAGCGGCAAAAAGAGCGGGACTTTCCGTTTGTAGCGGTGGCATTATGGGACTAGGGGAAACCATGGGAGACCGCATTGATTTGGCGTTTTCTTTGAAAGAGCTTGGTATTAAATCTGTTCCTATCAATATGCTGAATCCCATTCCGGGAACGCCTTATGAACACAATCAGAAGCTTTCCAGCGACGATATGCAAAGGATTGTTGCAATTTTTCGTTTCATTTTGCCAGATGCGTCCATACGACTTGCAGGCGGGAGAGGTCTTTTGTCAGATAAAGGAAGAGCCTGTTTTTGCGCTGGTGCTAATGCAGCTATTTCAGGTGACATGCTGACCACTGCTGGTATTACCATTGAGACAGATATGCAGATGTTGAATGAATTAGGATATGAACCGAGGTTATGGAATGAGTAAAGGTATTTTTATTGTAGGAACCGGGACAGATGTGGGCAAAACTTATGTGTCAGGTCTGCTGGTGAAAAATCTTCGGAAGAAAGGAATTAATGCAGGTTATTTTAAAGCGGCTGCAAGTGGGAATCTCTGGGAAGATGGGAAATTAGTGCCTGGAGATGCTGCCTTAGTAAATAGAATAAGTGGTATGAAGGGAAATCTGGATGAGATGATTCCTTACGTATATGAAAGAGCAGTTTCCCCGCATTTGGCTTCACAGTTAGAGGGGAATCCGGTATCGCTGGATGTGGTAAAGGAATGTTATTATAGAATCAGTCAAAAACATGAGTACATGGTGGTAGAAGGCAGCGGAGGTGTTTTATGTCCAATCCGATATGATGAACAGAAGATATGGCAAGAGGACATCATAAAGTTATTAAATTTGGATACTCTCCTAGTGGCAGATGCGGGACTTGGAACAATTAATGGGATCGGTTTGAGTGCCTATTATATGAAGAGCCGCCAGATTAAGGTAAAAGGAATTCTGATGAATCGTTGTCATCCAGGGAATCAGATGGAACAGGATAATATAAAAATGGTAGAAGAGCTTACCGGGATACCAGTGATTGCGCAAATAGAAGAAGGTGATCAGGAACTGGCTTTTCTATTCACACCCTAAGCTTACATTTCACACCCTATCTATTAAAGTAGGAAAGTTATTTCGATATACTAGACTTAGAAAACTGTGTATAGGAGTAAATAGTAATCGGGGTGAGTATGATGAAGAAAACATTTAAAAGAAAGTTAGGGAGTACAATGTTGGTGCTGTCAGTCGTTGGAACGCTGGCAGTTTTTGGCTGTAACGGGACAGCTCAGGTAGAAGAGAAAAAGACATCTGCGGTGGTTAACATGACAAGAGGATATTAAAAAATAGACCTAGCGGAGTTGGTGGATATCGCAAAGAATCAGCCAGATTAAATGATTTCAAAAGATAATGCTAATTCAGTACCTAATTGCTGGACAGGTGGGTTGAATGACAAGGACGATCATTGGACTTTTCATAATCTGGTGAATGAAAACTATGCTACGGATCAGGAGATTTATAACAAGTCATATGATGAGCTGGATTTGAGGGGGAATGATCAGGCAGGGATAAAGAATGCCAATACCTTCTTCGTCAATTTACGTCTTAACGACCCCATTAATTTAACCGGTGTCAAACGTGTATATGGAAGTGTTCATGCGGAAGAGGGTATGAAAGAGCAGTACATTGATACAGGATTCATTTTTAGTGACAGTTCTACCCAGACTGGTCATATCTCGGCAGATAATACGTATGCCTCCCAGATGGATTCCAAGAACAAATTGACATCAAATTTCCCGGGATGGGTGCTGAAAAACTCTACCATTGGTCCGGATTTTGACTCCAACTGGATGAAGAACCGCAATGTACTAGCGGCAACTTGTGACTTGACTTCTTATGTAAAATATAATGGGAAATGGGGCAATGACAACACAAAGTACTTGTTTCTCAACGCAGGAGGCCATGAGGCAAGTAATGGATATGATGTGAAGGTGCATTATGGGAATTCCGACAAAGTTTGTGCTTTTGATTCTATTGACCCAGAGGCGAAAAACATAGAGACAATTCCATTGACTATGGAGCTGCGCCAGTATTATTTGAACTTGGTGGAGACAAGAACAGTAGGGTATATGAAAGGCGATGGGCTTATTGGGAACATTGAAGCAAATATAGCTGGGAAGAACAGGGGGAATGTGGATAGTGATCATTGGAACTGTACCCTGTATAGAGATGAAGAAGTAGGCGTATCCTATACAGATCTCGCTGGTAACAACGGGCTTCGGACGATGGGATATGCAATTGCTATTAATACCGAAAAGCTGGAGAGTACCAAGACAACAGATGAAAATGACAATGCAAGTGATGCGTATCGGAATGGAACATATAAGGTGTTTATACCAAGTGAAACTCAGGTGGAGGACGATGGCAGCCTTCTTCCAGAAGCCGAGACTGTGGTCAAAGCGTTTATGGATGAAAATGCAAATTGCTCTGATTATACGATTCTAAGTGAGGAAAACCCGACACTTTATTGGGAACTGGTCAACAAGCAGAACTTCGTGGTTACACCGGAATTAATTCAATATCTACAGGAAACATATCAGGCGGATATGAATACCATAGAAGTTATGCCAGCCATTATAAACCAGGAATTTGATGTGCAGTTTCAGACCGTAATCAATGATAAAGATGCTGCACCAGATGGGGCAATTGAAGTGAAGCATACAGTGGATACCACAGAAAAGCAGGAGTATAAGCTATATGACCGTACAGGAGCAGATGCACAGTTAATCGGTACTTACTGGTGGTCAGAGGAAAACCGGAATGTGGGATCTAAAATCACCATTTATCAGGAGAAAAACAAAGATTACACCGGTGAGTGGGGGGCTATGTATCTGGAGATGCGGCAGGCACCCACCAGTCAAGAGGTTGGAGGGACACCTGGGGATTTGATGGATCAAAGAGAAATGATCACTACAGTTACGAATTCAATCTTGTGGCTCCAGCCGCATGTGAAACCAACCCTAAATATTCAACTGAATGATGTGGCACTGGACTATGAGGAAGAGAAAACAGAATATCCTTATCCGAAGGATCAGACAAAACTGCTGCCAGAGAAGTATTTTGCCCAAAGCAGTATTGCCCAGAGACTGATTTACCGCTATTACAAGACATTTAATGAATCTACAGGAGAACTGGGAGAAGAAATGGCTACACCACCAGCAGAGCAAGGCACATATTATGTGCAGGCGGGGCTGGAGGATTACGTTATTCCATACAATCATTCAAAAAGCAATGTGGCAAAACTACAGGTTAGAATCAGTTATTCTACAAGCGGGGAGACGAAACAAGCCATTACTTATGGGCAATCTCTGAAGAATGCAGAATTAAAAGTGACGGCTATAGATGCAACAGAAAGCGACGTGGCGGGAAGTGCTCGCTGGGTGAACGAGGATTTATATCCGAATCTGATTGGGGACAGTTATCAGGCAGAGTATGTCTTTACGCCAGTTGACACGCATTATCCAGAAAAAACAGGAACCTGCAAGGTCTCTGTTCAAAAGGCAATCCCTCAGATTGCGCTTCCAGAAGAAGAGCAGGGAATGACAGAGGCATATACTGGAAGTGCTATTGCTTATGAGGGTGCAACCATCACTGGTGTCAACGTGCCAGGGCTTTGTCAGCCGGTTGAGCCTCTTGTATATCAATACAGTAGTGATAACGGAAAAACCTATTCAGATCAGGCTCCGACGGAACCTGGGAAATATCTGGTAAAAGTAAGTTACCCGGGAGATGCTTACTATGCAAATCGTGAGGAAACTACAAAACTTACCATTACCCCTATTGAGGGGCATATCATTGCGGCGCACTCTATGCAGACGGTGACAGGAGGAAGTGAAGCCCTTGCATCGGTTACACTAAAGGCGAATATTGGAGTGACAGGAAATCCGACGTTAAGTGGCAAAATCAAATTCACCTACTGGGTAAAAGGCAATCCAGATTCGGCAATATCTTCAGGTGAAATAGTGTTGGATGACAAGGAAAGTGCAGAGTATACCATACAATCAAGTGCATTGAATGGAGCAACGGAGTATGAGTACAAGGCGGAATATATTTCCACAGAGAACGAAAAAGGGTGGTTGTCAATTGCTCCGTCAGAGATTGGTTCTTTTGATGTTGCGAAGGTGGCAAAATCTCAAGGAACAGTTGTATTTTCTAAATCGAAAACGGATACAACAAGTGCCACGAACTTTACCTGTGAATTTGGAAAATCATTTACATTCTATACAAAGGTAAAGGATGCAAGCGATAATGATGTAACCCAGGGAGCTAATATAAAGTCGCCACAGACGGAGACGTCAAGACTGCATGTGAAAAAAGCGGCGGATGGAACTGTTTATCAGGCTTTTACTATTAGTCCAGAGAGCGCAGGAACCTATCAATTTATGGCAATTTCTCCTGATTTTGAAAGCAAAGGAATCTATTATGCCCCAGTCTACGGCGTGGTAACCATTACCGTTGAAAAGGCAGACCCAGGGCTTCAGTTCCAGCCAGAGAGCACGACGGAAGATGCTCCGGCGTTGTTATCTTATACAGGGGAGCCGGCCATGTATCAGGCAGTCCCTACAGTGAAAGCTTATGAAATTGAGGGCAAGACATCGACAGGTGCCATTACCTATGAGTATTACCAGAAAAAAGACACTGGGTATGAGAAAATGGCAGCAGGAGCATTCCCAAAAGATGCAGAATATTATCGCATAGATGCATCCATTGCAGAGACTAAGAATTTTACAGCAGACACAGATTCTTTGTATCTACAAATTGAACCATCTCCGATAAGTGGACATCTAGATGATGTAACAAAGACTTATGGGGACACTTATGATAAATCTGATTTTAAGGCTACATTTACAGAAAATGGAACGGGTCAAGATGTAAGTCAACATATTGCGTATGAATTGAAGTATTATACAGACCAAGCATGCACAAACACTCTGGAAAATGCACCTGTAGATGCAGGAACGTATTATGTAAAGCCGGAGATTGTGAGAACCAATTATAATCTGGATACCCAGCAAAATTCTGCGACACTAAAAGTAGAACCGAAGATGCTTACGGTTTCTATAGAGAAAAAGAAAAAGACTTACGATAAGCAAAGATTTACTGTGAAAGATGGTGATTACAGTATTGAGGGTCTGAATTCCTTGCCAAAGACAGACCAGACAGCCATTCGGGACGGAATTGCCTTCTTATACCGGGCAGAAGAGGCGGAGTATTGGATGACAGATGGTCCAAAGGATGCCGGGACGTATGATATTATGGCAAAGGCAGATATAGAGGGAACCACCAATTATAAACTGGTAACAGAAACCTTAGGGGAAATAGTCATTCAGCCATGCAAGATATTGTTTGATCTTCAGGACGAGAGGGTAACTTACGATGGAAATGGACATCAAGTCAATGTGGATCATATTCGGGTAGAAACAGGCAGTGAATATGTATTAACCCCAGAGGAAGTAAGTGCGATTCAAAAGGCCATGAGCTACAAGTTCTACCGGAAAATTTCTGGTAATAATGGAGATAAAGAGGTGCAGATACAAAAAATAATCAATGCTGGCGATTACGTGGAGAAGGCATCACTTGCTAATATGGGAATCAGCAGGAATTTTACAGCGGACGAAGTGAGTTGTTCCGTTACAATTGAAAAGAAAAAGGCAACTATTACTTTAGAGGATCACAAAACCTACGTGAAAGTCATCTTTGATGGAGTGCTTGGCAGACCAAATGGAACGGTTCGATTCTCTTATTCAAAACTGGGTTTGATTTATCAACCCCTTGGTACAGAACAAGGAATTGAAGAAGAAATTGTTATGCAAGATGATCAGGAAAGCGGAAGTTATGTTTCCAAGTTATACATGGAGAAGGGAACAGAATATACGGATATTCTGGTTAAAGCAGCATATCAGGATAGTTTGTTGGAGAATTACGCTATTGATGAGGTTACCAAGCGAGTAGACTATCTTGGAAATCCAAATGATGTCCAGCCAGACGAAGATGATTCGGATGGGGAACATCCCAACGACAACAATTCAGATGACAATAAAGCAACCGACGATTCTAAAAATGGTGGCAATCATTTAGCTGGTGATAGCACAGAAGCAGCGGCAACCGGTGATTATACGTCTATAAATTTATGGATTGTGTTCATTCTGATTTCGCTGGTAGCAGGAACAAGTTGCATTATTGCAAAAAGAAAGCATTAAAGGGGGCGGCAATCCATGAAATATCAGGACAGAACGAAAAGACTACATTGGAGACGGTGGATTGGACTGGGGCTGGCAGTGGTTTTGACTGTCACGCCTGCGCTTCCAGCCCGGGCAGAAGAGCCTGCGGGGGCTGAAGCTTTTACTTTTGTCCAGAATGCTATTCTTATGAGTATGGATGATAAGGTGGAGTGCCAGGTGAAACGCCAGGGAGATCTCAGTCAAGATACGACTGTAACCTTTTCCACGATGGATCTGTTGGCAGGATATGGGGAAGATTATCATATTGTGCTGGAAGATGGGAGTGAAGTCGAAGGAAGTGCCAATCGAGTATATGGAACGGTGTCTACCTATGAGGTATATCCGGGAAAAGACACGGTGAATACGGATTCTAGCACCCAGAGTGAGGAGACAGAGACAACCCCTCAGACTGAGAATAAAAAAGACACTGATGAGTCCATGAAAAGTGCGACTTTTGAACTGCATTTTCCGGCAGGAGAAAGTACGGCTACTTTTTCCATCGTATCGGAAAAACCAGAAGAGGTGAAGGACGACCTTCCATTTACCATTTCTATGGAATCTACATCCACAGGAGAAATCGGAGAGATTGGAAGCCTTATGGTTACCATTGAGGAAGAACGAGAGCGTGAAAAAGCGGTTATTAGTATTGATCCCAAAGAAACGACCTTCGAGAGTGGATATGCCAGAGTGCACGTAAGAAGAAGTGGGAACATCTGGAGCACCATACAATATGCGTTTACAACAAACGATCAGGCATCCCTGGCAGGTGTAGATTATGAGCCGGTAAATCAAAAGTTGACTTTTACACCGGGAGTGACAGAGCAGGTTGTAAATGTAGCACTGTATAAAGATGCAGAGGCGCAGTCAGCAGATAAAAAGAGTTTTGCGGTAGCGGTAAATTCCGAGGCTGATGGAGGCAGTACTTCCAGTGGAAGCATAGAATACGCGGCCCAGGATGTAGCTACAACACAAACAGCTACCACAGAAAGGAATCGCATAGAATTGCCGGTGTATATTGGAAATGGTGGCTTTAAAAAGAGCACGGCAAACGGGGACAAGACCGAATGTGTGACTGCAGATACCAACACTGGACAGGGAATCTATATGAGAACCGACCTGAACTTTGGTTCCATTTTTAATGACGACAAAGGGGTGTCAGCAGTTTATTTTGGAAATAATATGGATGTAAGCGGAAAAGGAACGGCGGATATCGTTGCGGCAGCCGACAAAATAGATTTTACAGGTATTTCAGGATTTGAAGTAGAGATTAAGACTGGATCCGGCGATGATAATGATTATTTTGTTGCTTATGCCAGTGATACAGACCTGTGTAAACAGCATGATGCACAGAAAAACCTAGCAAAAAATAAAACGGGGTTACGATTAACATTTGAAACGCTGGAGGCAGAAAATTCATATAATATAAAAACATATGATAATTGTTTTAATGTGGCTGGGAAACATAATTTGTTCTTAACCATGTCACATGCTGAAAACACAGGGGACGAGAAGTTTTGGGTTAAGAACTTCGCCTTGATTAAACGAGATTATTATCTACATCCTAATCTGGCGAAAATCATCGATTCCAGCGGGAAAGAGATGAAAAATGCCGCTCAGCCATCAGACCAAATGTTTACGTTGACCAGTGATGCAAATGTACAGGTTGGCAGCAATCCAGAGCGTTGCCCAGTGTATAACGGCGAGACTTTTCGCTACTCTGATACGCCAGCTGCGAATACGTCTTATGAATTAAAAGGATTTGAATATCGGGACAGCACAGGCTCATGGAAAACGCTGGAATCAGATGGCGAACAGAAGAATGCAGAAATCTCCAATATGTTTACCGTAGATTCTGAATTAATTATCAATGCTCTTGGGGAAAATAAATTTAAGGATACGGAATATGCCAAGGAAAAAGTGATTCAGATTCGACCGGTCTATGAAGTGAATAATGCAGAGATACAGGTTACGGAAAATGCGAATTATGCTTCTGCCAATCTGAAACTTGAGATTGACGAGAATCACAATAAGGCACTTTTAAAGGATAAGGATGGAAAGACCCAGGGAGCGGTGAAGTGGAACAGTCATGAGTTAATCCCGGGAGCAATTTTAAACTTTGAAGAAGACACCGAGGTAGAACTGGCTTCCAATGATTATATCTTGTTGGGATATATTGTGAAATACACAGCAGCTGGGGGAAACAAAAGTAACAGCAATGAGAAAAATTACATAGGAGCAACTCGAGAAATTACGGTGGAGCCAGGGGTCTATGAGGTTCAACCCATCTTTGTGAAGGGGGACTACGTACCAAGGCTCATTGTAAAGAATGGGGGGTTAGAGGGGGCTGATTTTACTGGTAGGTCTAAAGCAGACAAGGATTCAGATGGAACTTATATAAGTAGTGTGTTTTTGGATCCATCTGATCTTTCAAAGGAAAAGGAAATAGAAAGTGAGAACCTGACACCAGATACCATTGCAGGGCTTTGTGCAAAAGCACCTAAGGGGTATCGATGTCAATGGAGTTATCGGAATGTAGCGTCAAATAAAACCGTGACAGTTTATGGCGAAGCATTTTACTATCGTTTTCAGATGCCGTCGGTTGCTTCGGATAATACCATTACTCTTGAATTTGTACAGGTAAAGGACGGGGAAGAGACCAAAGATTTGGTGATTAAACCAACGGTTTCCAGACAGGCAGGAACCATTCTAGAGAGACCGACGGAGAATAGCAGCAAATACGAACCAATCGAAGGTGCAGAGGTTTCCATAGGTGCTTATCGAGGCATTACCGATGCCAAAGGAGTGACTCAGTTAGTAGAGGGTAAGACAGATACCACGATGGATGTGATTGTCGGAGAACAGCGGACAGTCTATGTGGAATACAATCACATGCAGTACGTACAGACAATGCAGATGAAGCTGAATGAGTCGGGGGACACTTCCGTTGCCCAAGAGTTAAAACTGTCCTACTATTCAGGTCCTTATGTGGAAGAGATGTGCTATGTAGATGGGAATGGCGATGTCTATTCCACAAGTACAGTAAGTTGTGAACCACTGGTGACCACCACGTTCTATATGAAACTGAATGCTATGAATCGTCACATTAATCAGGTGCTTCTCTACCTGCAAGGTACTGACGGAGTAGAAAAAACCTATAAAGCTGAACTCTGTGAGGATACTTACAAATACAAATGCGAGCTCAATCTGGGCGAGATTACAATTCCGGGGGCTGAGTTATATGTGGAACTTTTGTATGATGATGACAAAGGAAATGTGACCAGTTATGGGAAAGAACAGTCGGGCTATAATTTGGCCGAATTTATGGACTGGAATTCTGTAATCTATCTTCCGGCTATGGGAATTGATGTTCCAGCAGCAGATGCTATGGGCGTAAAACCAGGTCTGCAGCTAGGGAATTTCACTGTGTCACCTATGTTCTCGTTTAAAGGAGTAAGTCCCATTTTAAATGTAATGAACAAAGGGGATATGGTTTATATTAATGTTGGAGCATCCATTGGGGTGTACCAAAAGAAGTCGGGGCAGCAGGCGGTCGCTTCCGATAAAAAGATTGGTGCCATTGATAAATATAAAGAAGATATGTTAAGCGCTATTAATGATGCATCAGTGTGGAAGAACAAGGCATCTTATGGAAGCTTTTTTAAGGATCACGAAGAAAAAGCAAGCTTCACGGTCTCAGTGACAGTATGTGCGCAAGTTGTTCTTGCGAATGCCAATGGCAAATGCTATTATGCAGGTACGTATCTTTATGTGGGGGCAGGTGAAACGGCAGATTTTACGGAGACATTTATGGTTGGTGTATGGCCGCTCCCAATTATTGTTCGCCTGTCTGAAACGGTGAAAGGTGGATTCAAGGTCGGACTTATGCCAAAGAACGGCTGGGGTGCAATGGATAAGATCAGCACCCAGGCTTCCAACAGCTATATGTCACATGTGGATCTGAATTTTGATATTATCGGAGGGGTTGCCCTTGGAACTGGCTTTAAAAATGTGCTGGATATTGAACTGGGAGGAAATTTGACCAGTACACTGGTTGTTTCTGATTTCAGCAAGGGAACAGAGACTATTAGCTTTGATGGAATCGTGTCCATGCAGTTAATCCTGGGTCAGGCAAGCTATAAGTTCAACATTGCTAGTCATACATGGAAATTTGGATATGATGAAGTGACTCAGGCAGAAGGACAGTCGGATTTCTATAGCCAGGCTATTGAGGAGCAGTTAGCCAAATTCCAATTAACGGATTTCTCATGGCCAACAGTAGGAACAATCTCAAAGGATAATGTTGATATGGATACAAAGGCGGCATATACACCTTCTATTTATCCACTAGCTAATTCAGATACAAAGTATGTAGTATTCTATACAAGAAAAGAAACAATGGAATCTAAAGTGCCAGTTCTCTTCTGCGGAATCTGGGATACGGAACAAAGCAAAATGGTTCAGGAAACGCCAATCAATCAGACGCAGGAAGGGGTAGAAAATGTAGAATACGCTCCGGTGGCTGTTGAAATTGCAACAGACAAATTTATGGTGGCGTACAGTAGTATGGAAGTACCGGAAGGTGCAACCGAACTGAAAATCTGGGAGCAGAGTTCACAGATACAGACGGCCATTGTGGATGTTAGTAAGATAGAACAGGGAACGGATGAGGCGGTTGCCAATCGGTCTGTGATTTCGTCCTCGGCCACAGAGTCACAAAAAGATGCTATGAAGGTTGGAAAACTGGTGTATGATGAAGCACATCAAAGTGTTTTGATGCTTTACTCTGAAGCGAGAGTATCGGAGCTGAATGAAAATTCACAGATGAGTGATTATCTAAAGATGACACAGACCAGTAATTATGCTTCCTGCAATACGGAGCAGAAAGGGGAAGACACGAAGTGGAATAAGGGGCAGGCATCTATTGATGCATTGAGCGAGAATCAAAACATTAATTCTACAGATATTTCGCTGGTTAGTACAAAGGATGGGCAAACTCCAATTTGTCTGTATACAGCTGGAACACTCAATGATAAAGGATATGAAGGAAATAACAACGTCTACTATCGCGTGTTGAATTATCAGGATGATTCGTCCTATAAGACAGGAGAGGCCGTACAGATTACAGACGGTGAACAGAAAGCATCCAGAACCCAGCTATGCAGTGCCGACGCTATGGTTGGAACGACGAATACAGTAGCAGTCTGGGCAAAGGATCAAACCTTGACTTATACTGATTTGAGCCAGTTGTTAGAAGGCGATGCTGATCATGCCAAAGTAGAAATTTCTATGAACGAAGAATCAGCAGACGCAACCTACCAGAATTTACAACTGCACGCCCATCAGGATCGCATGTATGTAACATGGACTCAGCCGGCGGTGGTGGCTGATGAGAATACAGGAAACTTGATATCTACTTCAGAGATTCATGCACTATCGGCTTCCTCCGTAAAACTAGATGGCGAAGAAGACTATACGACTTATTGGACTGGAAGTGTACAATTACAGGATCAGCCGGCGGGAGAATATGTGGCGTCTTACGTCCGCCCAAATGCAGAGCTAGTCTATTTGTACACGAAAGGTGATGGAGAAGTAACAGTGGAGACAGCGTTCCAGAAATATGCATTGGACGTAGACAAAATGGAAGTGACAAAGAGTTTCCCACGTGCTGGAGAGACAGTTCAGGCATATGTAACCGTTGTCAATAACGGCATCGATGTGTTACCGGAAGCAGAAGTAGCCCTTACACCAGTGGATGTATCTGGTAAACAAATTTCGGGAACCAAGGTGCAGACACAGAAGGTGTCTAATCTGTATGCAGGACATCCGCAGACAGTATCCTTTGACTATACAACACCAAATGGAGAAGAAACACAATTCCGCATTGAGGTAACTGGAACGGGAGCAACGGCAATGACAAAGACCCTCCCGGCACTATACAAATACACAGATAATGGGCTAGTGTTTACCGGAATTTCATATGAGATGCAGCAATATCCAGAACAGGCAGACCAAGATGGAATGGCTACTTGCCATGTGCGAGCCGGGGTTAAAAATATGGGAAGTTCAAGAAGTAGAACTTATACATTGGATATGCAGTATATGCCAGATGTCAGCTTTTCTACAACAAAGGCAGAGGAATCAGCGGAATCAGTGGCAAAAAGCGCCGGTTCTATAACAATTCCCGAGTTAGATGCGGGGGAAGAAACCAGGCTAGAATTCGATATCAGGCTCGATGTAGCAGATGGACAGAATGGAGAAAACTGGCTAGAAGCAAGAGGCAATGGAACTAATAGTGGAGACAGTATGCCAAAAGGATCTGAAGATATGCTGGGATACGTTCCATTATATGCATGTCTCTGTGAGGAATATGGGACCAATAATCAGAATATCATAGACTATGCTGATGCCTTTGTCATTATCGAAAAAGCACCGTCAGCAGGAGGTCTGACAAGTGAAAAATTAGTGGTTGGAGAAGGTCAGAGCATTCTGGCCAAATATTCCTTTACAAACAGCATGGCAGCTTTATACAGTACACTGGAATTTTCTACCGATCAGCCGGAAATTGCGACGATTGATAGTAACGGCGTGGTTACAGGTGTAAAAAGCGGTACCTGCAAAGGAATTATTCGCGTGGCAGGATTGGAACAACCTATTGAATTTGAAATTCAGGTAACTAAAGAAGCGCAGACACCCGACAATGGTTCGGATGGGGACTCAGGAGATGGTTCGGATGTGAAGCCGGGAGATGGTGCAGGAAATGATTCTGGAGGCTCCAACAAGTCAGATAAAACTGGCAAGGACAGTCAAAAGAACAAATCGGCAGATACCGGTGATACAACTACGACCAGTCTATGGATGATCATTCTGATAGGAAGTCTGTGTGTGATTGCATCTATTTTAAGAAGAAAAAGGAGATATTATGAATAAAAACACAATTAAAACAATTACATTAGTAACAGGAATTATCACCGTATTATTAGGTATTTATGCGGTGGTCACGCCCCTTCGCACATTTTTGGCCATTGGGTGGATTCTGGGAATTCTGTTTCTGATGAACGGAGTTGAACTGGTAATTGCTGCCTTATCTAAGGAAAAGAAGGAAGTTGGTACATGCATTATAGGTGTAATAGAAGGAATCGTAGGTCTGATGCTACTGTTTAGTGGTGTTCAGAGATTTTTAACTGACGTTGCGGCGACTTATCTGGTGGGTGGAAGTCTTCTGATTTATGGTATTTTCCAGATTGTAAAGGGAGTTAAAAAATGCCAAGAATCAAAATCAAAAGGCATCCTTGGAATTATTTGTGGAGCGCTAGGGGTTCTTGCTGGAATTCTTGCCTTTACCCATCCGATTATCACTATGATTTCTGTTGGATATATGATTGCATTTTCTATTCTAATGCAGGGAATTAATATGACTGTACTAGCTATCAACCTTGGAAAAGAAGATGGAGAATAAAAATGAAGATGAGAGAGGGCAAAAGTCAATTTAACAAACATAGAACAAAAATAGAAGTTGTACTAACCATATTGGTTGTGGTATCCATTGTAAGACAGTTCCTGCTTGGAAATTATCATAATATGTTTCTTGGTTTTTTGACATTGATTTTATTTATGGTACCGCAATTAATTGATAAAAAGCTGGGAGTCTCTATCCCAGTAGGATTGGAAACGATTATTCTGGTCTTCATTTTTTCGGCGGAAATTTTGGGAGAGATCAATGCGTTTTATGTAAAGATTCCAATATGGGATTCGATTTTACATACCACCAACGGTTTTCTAATGGCAGCTATCGGATTTGCTTTAATAGACATATTTAACCGCAGTGATAAGTTTTCCATTAAGATGTCACCTTATTTCGTAGCATTTGTGGCCTTTTGTTTTTCTATGACTGTTGGTGTATTGTGGGAATTCTTTGAGTTTAGTATGGATTGGTTTTTTGGATTGGATATGCAGAAGGACTGGATTGTACCAGCAATCAGTTCGGTGAAACTAAATCCAACAGGCGCCAATATTCCTGTACATGTGGACATTCAGTCTATTGTTGTCAACGGACAACCATGGAATTTGGGCGGTTATCTGGATATTGGAATTGTAGATACGATGAAAGACTTAATGGTTAATTTTGCAGGTGCAGTGGTATTCTCTATCATAGGGATTATCTATCTGAAGCACCGTGGCAAGGGAAAACTGGCAACATCATTAATCCCAAAGGTAAGAGAGAACGAAAAAACAGAGGGAACCAATGACTAATCAAAGTAATTAATTTCATAAAAATTTCAGGTTCTGTTCACGAATATTCCCAATTTCTTTGGTACAATAGATGAAGTACTGGAGAAAGAAGAATACGACATGAAAAAAACAACAAAAGATATTATTAATATAAAAAAAGATGATGTTACATATGAACATGAAGAATCACTGGAAGTAGGAGGTCTCATTCCTATAGACGTGCCCGATGTGGATAGTATGGAACGGATTGTATTAATGAAAGATCAGTTTTCCAGAACTATGGATCCCATCCTTAGTATGTACAATGCAGCTATGAATGAGACTACAGCACGACTGGCAGTAATCAAGGACGAATTTCGATTCCGAAATGTCAGATGTCCCATTCATCACATTGATACCCGGTTAAAGTCGCTGAAAAGCATTTTAGGGAAATTACAGAAAAAAGATTTGGATTTGAGTTTGTCTGTTGCCTGCAACAATATCTATGATATTGCAGGAGTCCGGGTGGTATGTCCTTATGTCAAGGATGTCTATACCATAAGAGACCGGATAGAAGCTCAAGATGACATCCGCATTATGGAAGAAAAAGACTACATACAGAATCCCAAGAGGAACGGCTATCGCAGCCTTCACCTGGTAATTCGTATTCCCGTATATTTTATGGGGAAAAAGCAGCTTGTTCCAGTAGAATTACAGATTCGTTCTCTGGCTATGGACTTGTGGGCTAGCTTGGAGCATGATCTGAAGTACAAAAATCTTCACCAGGAAAGCGGAATTGATTTTACTGCAAAGCTATACGAATGCAGTCGATTAATTTATCAGGCAGAGTCGGAGATGGAACAGATTAATGACTTGTTGGAAGATGGACAGTAATCCGAATAAAAATAATTGAGCAGGTTTCTACTCGATTACGATAATAAAAGTATCTCAGACAAATTTATTTTCAAAATTGTCTGAGATACTTTTTATGTAATAGGAAAAACCATTGTTCTAGTAAAGCTTAATAGCCAGAAATTTCAGTAGAATCGGCATTCATAATTTTAACAAGTCTGCTTGTTCCAAGTCTGTCAGCACCCAGCGAGATAAATTTTTCGGCATCATCAAAAGAACTAATGCCGCCAGCAGCCTTTATCTTTACATTTGGACCAACGTGTTTTGCAAATAATTCGATGTCGTCAAAAGTTGCACCAGAAGTTGAAAACCCAGTGGACGTCTTAATGTAGTCGGCACCAGAAGCGGTTACTAATTCGCACATTTTGATTTTTTCCTCTTCTGTGAGGAGACATGTTTCAATGATTACTTTTAACACCTTATTACCGCAAATTGCTTTTAATGCTTTCATTTCATTCAATACGTAGTCATAATCTTTTGCACGAAGCGCACCGATATTGATGACCATATCGATTTCAGAAGCACCATTAGCAAGGGCATCTTTTGTTTCAAATTCTTTGCAGGCAGTTGTATGGTTCCCATTAGGAAATCCGATTACAGTACATACAGCCATTTTATTACCCATATATTTATGGGCTTCTTTTACAAAACATGGAGGAATACAGACAGATGCAGTACTATATTTCATTGCATCATTACAAATAACTTTAATTTCCTCCCAGGTTGATGGTTGAAGTAATAGGGTGTGATCTACTTTACTTAATATTTCTTTACGGTCCATAATTGAACTCCCTTCATGTAATTATCTTTTATTTATTGGCACTAATGGCAACTGTCGCTGCCACAGCCGTGATTACCGCAAGTGTGCCCCTCTTCGTGAGTATGGTGACTGCACATTGTATCTGGGTCGTACTGCAACTTTCCCTGAAGGAAAGAAGCAACCTGTGCATCAGCATCTCCACAAGCACCTGGATATAATTCGATTCCAGCTTCTGCCAGTGCATTTCTGGCACCGCCACCAATTCCACCACAGATTAGAACCTGAATTCCACCATTGAAAAGGAAATCAGCCAATGCCCCATGTCCCTGCCCGTTAGTGTCAACGATTTCAGAGGACTGGACTTCTCCGTTTTCTACCTCATATACTTTGAATTGTTCTGTGTGTCCAAAATGTTGAAAAATCTGTCCATTTTCATAAGTTACTGCAATTTTCATAGTGAATTCTCCTTTTTCTTGATGCCTGCCGCAGCAGGATTTGTTTTGGTTACATAATTCATAACTTCCACCCTCAATGGAGAGGGTTGCACCTTCTACCAGGAATCGGGCAAGCTTCTTACGGGCTTCAGCATAAAGGCCCTGAATGGTGGTGCGGGATGCCGTCATATGTGCTGCAGCTTCCTGCTGGCTCATACCGGAATAGTCTATCAATCGAAGTACTTCGTATTCTTCCACCGAAAGAAGAAGTGTAATAGAGTCAGTTGGGCGGTGTGCAGGATAAAATTGTCGGCAGCCCGGCATACGGCATACGGACCGTTGTTTGTTTGGTCGGGCCATAAGAATCCCCCTTTCAAGTGTGGTAAAATAGTAGTAGTTCATAAATTTATTATATATTATTATTAACATATGTCAATAAGAAAAAATTATTGACTTTAGTGCGCTGAATGAGTACAATAGGAACTATGTTAAAGAATTAACGAGTAAATTAGTCGAATTAAGAAAGGGAAAAAACTATGCGAGATATTAATGCACAACAAATCACAGATATAGTGGAAAAGCTTTGTATTGAAGCAAACTACCATCTGCCTAAGGATGTTCAAGGGGCTATTAAAACATGCAGAGCTTGTGAAGATTATGAGATTGCTCAGGGAGTGCTAGATAAAATTGTAACAAACTTTGAGATTGCTGACAGCGAAAATGTACCTATTTGTCAGGATACAGGTATGGCTTGTGTGTTTTTAGAGATTGGACAAGATGTACATATTACAGGTGCCAACCTAGATGATGCTATTAATGAAGGTGTACGTCGTGGATACGACAAAGGATATCTTCGAAAATCTGTAGTAAAAGATCCAGTTCGCAGAGGCAATACAGGTGATAACACACCAGCTATGATTTATACTGAGATTGTTTCAGGAGAGCAGATTAAGATTACTGTTGGACCAAAGGGATTTGGCAGCGAGAATATGAGTGCCATTCGTATGTTTAAACCATCTGCCGGAATTCAGGGCATTAAGGACTTTATATTAGAAACTGTAGAGACAGCTGGACCAAATCCATGTCCACCAATGGTAATTGGAGTTGGTATTGGCGGAACATTTGATAAAGCTGCCTTATCTGCGAAAAAAGCATTAATGAGAGATATTGATAGCAAAAACCCGGACCCATATTACGCAGACTTAGAAGAAGAAATGCTTGAAAAGGTGAATAAACTTGGTATTGGACCTCAGGGATTCGGTGGAAAGACAACAGCCATTGGTCTTAATATAGAGACTTTACCAACACACATTGCAGGTATGCCATGTGCCATCAACATTAACTGTCACGTAACAAGACATAAAACGGAGGTAATCTAAAATGGAAAAACATATCCAGCTGCCTTTGACAGCAGAATTAGCAGAAACATTACATGCAGGAGATACCGTATATCTTACTGGAACCATTTACACATCTCGTGATGCTGGTCACAAGCGTATGTGTGAAGCTTTGGCAAAGGGAGAAGAGATTCCAATGGATCCAAAGGATGCAACCATCTACTATGTAGGACCGACACCAGCTATGCCTGGTAAGGTAATTGGCTCTGCAGGCCCAACAACCAGCGGACGTATGGATGCTTATGCACCAACTATGATGTCTGTTGGCGCCAGAGGAATGATTGGTAAAGGGGCTCGTCTTCCAGAAGTTGTAGAAGCTATGAAGCAATATAAAGGCGTATATTTTGGGGCCATTGGCGGAGCCGGCGCATTAATTGCCAAATCCATCAAAAAGGCGGAATTGATTGCATATGAAGATTTGGGAGCAGAAGCGCTTCGAAAGCTATATGTGGAAGAGATGCCGTTGGTGGTTATTATCGACTGCGAAGGTAATAATTTATACGAAGAAGGTCGTGCGGACTATCTGTCTAAACAAAAATAATTAAGCATTTCAAGGTCATAGAGAATTGACTTCTGCCAGATTTATAATCGCAGAAAGTCAATTTTGTATGATGAATTAATCACATGAATGAAAGAAAAACTTTAAAAAATAATTTTACAAATAAAAGGTTGAACTATACCTTATGATTGTGATAATATAGACAAAGATGTTAAAAAATTAACGTGTAACAATATGAAATTAAACTATCTTAGAACAAGAGGAGAGAAACTATGGGTACAAAAATCACCGTAATCGGAGCTGGTTCAGTAGGAGCCACAGTAGCATTTACATTGGCTACAGGAACAGTAGCATCTGAAATTGTTATTATTGATATCAATAAAAACAAAGCAGATGGGGAAGCCATGGATATTTTACAGGGTACTGCATTCCGTGACCCAATTAAAGTAACAGCGGGAGACTACGAAGATGCCAAGGGGTCTGATATCGTAGTTATTACTTCTGGTATGGGTAGAAAACCAGGACAGACCAGACTGGAATTGACACAGATTAATGTGGGCATTATGCAGGACATCGCTCCAAAGATTGCAAAGGAAGCACCAAATGCCAAGTACATCATTGTAAGTAATCCAGTTGATATCTTGACATATGTGTTTATGAAAGAATCAGGAATTCCTGAAACGCAGATTATGGGTTCAGGAACCATCCTTGATACTGCAAGACTTCGTTCTACTATTTCAGAACATCTGGAAGTTTCACAGAGAAACGTGCACGGATATGTATTAGGAGAACACGGAGATTCTTCATTTATTCCATGGTCACTCACCAACATTTCAGGAATTGAAATTAATGAATACTATAACAAATATGCAGGAGAAGCAGAGCCCCTTGATTATGATGCCGTATTAGAATATGTACAGAAATCCGGTGGCAAAATCATTTCCAATAAGGGAGCTACATTCTATGCCATTGCTGTTTCTGTATGTCGTATCGTAGATAACCTTACAGCAGCATTTGACTCTGTATGTGCATTGTCTACTATGTTACACGGCGAGTATGGCATTGAAGATGTATGTTTAAGTCTTCCAACGGTTGTAGGTCCTGAGGGAGTGAAGAGCCGTCTTGAGATGAAACTAACAGAAGAGGAAGAAGAAAAGTTACGTGTAAGTGCAAAAACATTGAAAGACATTATTAAAACTCTGGACATATAAGAGTTTGTATAAAATACAAGAAATAGAAAGGAGGGACAATCCAATTTCGGTTGGATAAGAGAATATGAACTTTAGTTATTACCCGGGTTGTACCCTGAAAACAAAGGCAAAAGATTTGGATAAGTATGCAGTAGAATCTGCCAAAGCTCTAGGTGTCACATTGGATGAAATAGGGGAATGGCAGTGCTGTGGTGGTGTATATCCAGTAGCCAAAGATGAGATTGCGACAAAGCTTTCATCTGTACGAACATTAGTAAGCGCAAGAGATGCAGGCAAGGATCTCGTGACAGTCTGTTCTGCATGTCACAATGTAATTAAACGTGTGAATTACGATATGCAGCACGATGAGAACGTTCAGCTAAAAGTGAATAACTATGCACAGTTTGAGACTCCATATCATGGGGAAACTAACGTATTGCACTATTTAGAGATGTTACGTGATGTGGTTGGATTCGATAAGATTAAGGAGAAGGTGACAAATCCTTTGACGGGAAGAAAGATAGGTGCCTATTACGGATGCCTGCTTCTTCGTCCAAGTAAGGAGATGGCTTTTGATGATCCAGAGAATCCTACTATTATGGAGGACTTTATTACAGCGCTTGGTGCCACACCAGTTGTGTATGCACAGAGAAACGAATGTTGTGGAGGTTATGTCACCGTAGAGGATAAGTCATTTGCTACAAAGCGTTGCAATGCAGTGATGGCATCTGCAGCAGAATACGGTGTAGAAGAGTTAATTACAGCCTGTCCTTTATGTATGTATAATTTAAAAGAAAACAGTACTGATCACCAGCTCCCAGTACATTACTTCACGGAGCTATTAGCAGAAGCTTTAGGCGTGAAAGAATAGGAGGAAGCGTGATGAGTGAAAATACAAACTTAAAAGAATCTATTTTAAGAACCAGTGGAGTGAATCCAAAGAAATGTATGAAATGTGGAAAATGTTCTGGAACATGTCCAGCATTCGATGAGATGGAATACCATCCACATCAGTTTGTTGCTATGGTAGAGAAAGGGAATATTGAGCCACTATTGAATTCCAAGTCACTTTACTACTGTTTAACATGCTTTGCCTGTGTGGAGCGTTGCCCAAGAAGTGTAGAGCCGGCTAAACTGGTAGAGGCAGTTCGATTAGAAGTGATTCGTCAGCAGAATCAGAATCATCTGACTGCTAACGATATTCCAGCGAAGTTAGACAGCGAGATTCCTCAACAGGCGTTGGTTAGTGCTTTTAGAAAATATGCAAAATAAGTAAATGATAATGCGGGACGACGTATTCACAGCGAAGTCCATAAAAATACATAGAAAGAATGGAAGTGAATGAATTGCAGAAAATAGGCGTATTTGTTTGCTGGTGCGGAAGTAATATTGCAGGAACTGTAGATGTTGCTAAAGTGGCAGAAACATTAAAAAATGAACCTGGTGTTGTATTCTCTACAGACTACCAGTATATGTGTTCGGAAGCAGGACAGCTTATTATCAAGAATGCCATTAAAGATAATGGCCTGACTGGTATTGTTGTATGTTCATGTTCACCTAGAATGCATGAAGCTACCTTCAGAAAGACAGCAGAAGCTGCCGGACTGAACCCATATATGGTGGAGATTGCCAATGTTCGTGAGCAGTGTTCATGGATTCATAAGGATATGGAAGAAGGAACTGAAAAAGCGATCATCTTAGGAAGATCTGCTGTTGCAAAATTAAACTTAAACACACCGCTTATTGCAGGAGAGAATCCAGTAACCAAGAGAGCGTTGGTTATAGGTGGTGGTATTGCAGGTATTCAGACAGCTTTGGACATTGCAGATGCAGGATTCGAGGTTGATATTGTAGAAAAGAAACAGACCATTGGTGGTAAGATGGCTCAGCTTGATAAGACATTCCCTACATTAGACTGTGCTGCTTGTATCTTAACTCCTAAGATGGTAGACGCTTCAGCCAATGACAAGATTACATTATATACCTATAGCGAAGTAGACAATGTATCAGGGTTTGTCGGAAACTTTACAGTGGATATTCGCAAGAAAGCAAGATATATTAACACGGATGTTTGTACAGGGTGTGGAGCTTGTACAGAGAAATGTCCATCTAGAAAAACTCCAAATGAATTTAACATGGGATTAGATACAAGAAGTGCAATTTTTATTCCATTTGCGCAGGCAATTCCGAATATCCCATCTATTGATAAAAATGCCTGTCTTCATTTTAAGACTGGCAAATGTGGTATCTGCCAGAAGACATGTGGTGTCAATGCCATTGATTTTGAGCAGGAAGATGAAATCGTAACCAGAGAATACGGTGCAATTGTAGCAGCCACAGGTTTTAATCCAATCAAGGTGGATAAGTTCGATGAATTTCAGTATTCACAGAGCCCAGATGTTGTAACCTCTCTGGAATTAGAGCGAATTATGAACGCAGCTGGACCAACAAAAGGAAAATTAGTTAGACCTTCTGATCATAAACATCCGACAGATATGGTATTCATCCAGTGCGTAGGTTCTCGTGGAGAGTCCTGTCGTGAAAAAGGATACTGTTCAAAGATTTGTTGTATGTATACAGCAAAACATGCAATGTTGATTCGTGATAAATATCCGGATGTGAATGTGCACGTATTCTACATTGATGTTCGTACTCCTGGTAAGAACTTTGATGAGTTCTACCGTCGTGCAGTAGAGGAATATGGTGTGGATTATATTAAAGGGATGGTAGGTAAAGTTTCTACCAGAAGCAATGGCCGTCTTTTAGTTCAGGGTTCTGATTTGTTAGCCAATGAACAGTTATTACTGGAGACGGATATGGTGGTACTGGCAACAGCAATTGAGCCTGATGAATCTGTAAAAGATCTGGCGACTATGCTGACGGCAAGTATTGATACAAACAACTTCTTAACAGAGGCTCACGCAAAACTTCGTCCAGTAGAAAGTCCAACAGCCGGTGTATTCTTATCTGGTGTGTGCCAGGGACCAAAAGATATTCCTGAGACCGTTGCACAGGCCGGAGCGGCAGCGTCCAAGGTGATTGGACTTCTATGCAAAGACAAGTTGATTGCCAATCCATGTGTAGCAAAATCAGAGGAATTATTATGTAGTGGATGTTCTGTATGTGCCAATGTATGTCCATATGGAGCGATTACATACGAAGAGAAGGAAGTAAATGATCATGGTGTACGTGAGACACGTAGACTGGCTCAGGTTAACAGTGCAGTATGTCAGGGCTGTGGGGCTTGTACAGTTGCTTGTCCATCTGGAGCTATGGATTTACAGGGATTCTCAACGAGACAGATTATGGCGGAGGTAGATGCGATATGCAAATAAATGAAAATGGCGAATTTAGACCAACTATCGTTGCCTTTTGTTGCAACTGGTGCAGTTATGCAGGTGCGGATTTAGCAGGATCAAGCAGAGCATCTTATCCAGCAGATGTTAAGATTATCCGTGTACCTTGCTCTTGCCGTGTAAATCCAATGTTCATCCTTCGTGCCTTTGAAAGAGGAGCAGACGGTGTGATCCTTTGTGGATGTCACCCAGGAGATTGCCATTACTCAACAGGTAACTACTATGCAAGACGTAGAATGACAATGTTATTCGGCATGTTAGACTATCTGGGAATTGAGAAAGAACGTACCAGAGTGGAGTGGGTTTCCGCAGCAGAGGGCGCTAAATTCTCTGCAACAATGAATGAGTTTGTTTCCGCAGTTAAAGAGCTTGGACCAAACAGAAAGTTGAGGGATCTGCGATGCAAAAATTAAGAGATGAAATCGTTGCAAAATGTAAAGCACTTTTAGAAGATGGTACAGTAGATCGTGTCATTGGATGGGAAAAAGGACTGTTTGATTATGACTGTTCTCCGGCTACATTTACCAAAGAGAATATTGACGAACTGGTATATAACGAGTACTGTGGCAGTAACTTAAGCAAATATCTTGTAAAAGAGAGCAAGGCAGAAGGAAACGTAGCGGTGCTGTTAAAACCTTGCGATACATATAGTTTAAATGAATTATTGTTAGAGCATCGTGTTAAAAAAGAAAAAATATTTGTCCTTGGTATTCCATGTGGTGGGATGAAAGACGAAAAGGGCGAACTTCTGATGAAATGCAACACCTGTAAAGGGAATGAACATAAGATTGCAGATGAAGTAATGGACAGTGACTTAACTGTACCAGAAGCAAGAGACCGATTCGAATTGGTTGAAAAATTAGATGGAATGACACCGGAAGAGCGATTTGCATTTTGGCAGGGTGAGCTTAGCAAATGTATCCGATGTAATGCGTGTCGCAATGTCTGTCCGGCATGTACTTGTTTAAAATGTGTATTTGACAATCACGCTTCCGGAATCGACAGTAAAGCCAATGCGGATTCCTTTGAAGAGAAGATGTTCCACATTATCCGTGCGTTCCATGTGGCTGGAAGATGTACAGATTGTGGGGAGTGTAGCCGTGTATGCCCACAGGGCATTCCACTTCACTTATTTAACCGTAAGTATATCAAAGAGATTAACGAGCTCTATGGCGAGTATCAGGCAGGGGAGACAGAAGACAGCCGACCACCACTTGCCAACTTCACGAAAGAAGATGCAGAACCAAGCGTAATCTATGAGAAAGGGAGGGATTAAAGATGTATAAATTATCAATAGATAACTTAAATGAACTCTTCGCTCTTATAGGACAGGATAGCAAGGTGTATGCACCAATTGAGCGTGCAGGCCAGGTGGAATTTTTCCTTTGGAGTGTAGAGGAAAAAGTGAGATTAGATGCTCTTAATACAGTAAAGTCGGCAAAAGGGTTCTTCTTTCCACAGACAGAAGTATTATACAAGACGAAATTAGAAGGTAAGAAGATTGAAATCGAAGCAGCAGAAGATGCAGAAGAGCCAACCGTGTACTTTGGTGTCCGTGCATGTGATGTAAAGAGTTTTGACGTATTAGATAAAGTATTCCTAAGCGAACCAGTCGATTCATACTATGCAGCGAAAAGAAAACATGGAACCATTGTATCAATGGCATGCTCTAAGCCTGCGGATACCTGTTTCTGTGGTCTCTTCGGTATCGATGCAACTTCTCCAGCAGGAGATGTTGTTACTTGGATAGTAGGAGATACCTTATACTGGGACAGCAAAACAGAAAAAGGAGAGGCACTTACTGTCAAAGTAAAAGAGCTTCTTGTGGATGCTGATGATGTGGAAGTAAAGAAACAGCAGACAGAAGTAAAAGAGATGATTGCCAAAGCACCACTTCATGATTTGTCTTTAGAAGGGTTCGGCGGTGATGCGCTAGACGAATTGTTCAATTCTCCAAAATGGGAAGCACTGTCAAGCGCCTGTCTTGGATGTGGAACGTGTACTTTTGTATGCCCTACTTGCCAGTGTTATGACATTCGTGATTATGATTCTGGACATGGTGTACAGAAATTCCGTTGTTGGGATTCTTGTATGTACTCTGATTTCACAATGATGGCTCATGGAAATAACAGAACCACACAGCTTCAGAGATTTCGTCAAAGATTTATGCATAAGCTGGTATATTTCCCGGCTAATAATGACGGAGATTTCTCTTGTGTTGGTTGCGGCAGATGTTTGCAGAAATGCCCACAGTCATTGAATATTGTGAAAGTAATTAAGGCTTTAGGAGGGAAAAAGAATGACTAAAAAAGAAGATGTATTAATTCCTAAGCTTGGTGTTGTAACCGATATTAGAAGAGATACACCGGATGTTAAGACATTCCGTGTGAATGCTCCTGAAGGCGGAAAAGTATTTGAACATATGCCAGGACAGTGTGCAATGCTCTCAATCCCTGGAGTAGGAGAGGCGATGTTCTCTATTACGTCATCTCCAACAAATAAAGAATTCATGGAATTTTCCATTAAGAAATGTGGATGTGTTACAGAGTGGCTTCACCAGATGGAAGTGGGTCAGGAGATTTTAATCCGTGGACCACTTGGTAAATGTTTCCCAGTTGAAACAGAATTAAAAGGGAAGAATCTGTTATTTGTAGCTGGTGGTATTGGTATTGCACCCCTTCGTTCCGTTATTAATTATGTTATTGATAACCGTGAGAACTATGGAACAGTAGATGTGGTATATGGTGCTCGTTCAGCAGAGGATTTGGTAGATTTAAAAGAAATGCAGGAATCCTGGTCTAATATCGACGGAATCGATGTTCACTTAACCATTGACCGTGAGCAGGAAGGATGGGACGGCAATGTAGCCTTTGTACCAAACTACGTAAAAGATCTTGGATTTACAACCGATAAGACCGTATTAGTCTGCGGACCTCCAATTATGATTAAATTTACAGTTGCAGGACTTCAGGAAATTGGCTTTCAGACAAACCAGATTTATACAACGATGGAATTAAAGATGAAGTGTGGCGTTGGAAAATGTGGACGTTGCAATATCGGAGACAAATACGTATGTAAAGATGGCCCAGTATTCCGTTATGATGAATTAGGCGAATTGCCAGCAGAGTACTAAAAACGAGACATTTTGCAGAAATAAATGGAGGAAATAATAACAATGGAAGAAAAAATGATTGATGTATTCCTATTTGGGAAAAAGTACAGCGTACCTTCGAATCTGACAATCATGGGTGCTATGGAATATTCGGGATATCAACTTGTTCGTGGATGTGGATGTCGTTGTGGATTCTGTGGAGCCTGTGCAACACTTTATAGAATCAAGGGTGATAAGGAATTAAAAACGTGTCTTGCCTGTCAGACACAGGTTCAGGAAAATATGTACATAGCTACGTTGCCAAATTTCCCATTGGTAAAAGAAGTATACGACATTAATACCGTATCAACCAATGAGCAGGTTATGATGCAATTATATCCTGAGATTTATAGCTGTATCGGATGTAATGCATGTACCAAGAGTTGTACACAGGGTATCAACCCAATGCAGTATATTGCATATGCACAGCGTGGAGAATTCGAAAAATGTGCAGAAGAATCGTTTGACTGTGTAATGTGTGGTGTATGTTCATCACGCTGCCCAGCAGGAATTTCTCATGCTCAGGTTGGTGTATTGGCCCGCAGAATTACAGGTAAGTATCTGGCACCTGAATCTGTTCACTTAACCAATCGCGTTCAGGAAATTGAGAATGGTGATTTCACAGAATTAATTGAAAAATTAATGCAGAAACCAGTGGAAGAACTTCAGGAACTTTACAACACAAGAGAAATTGAAAAATAAGGAGGGATGAACATGTTTACACCAGAGATGCTTGAATCTGTGAAAAAGGTAGAAGCTACTAGAGCAGAACGTATGGGCGTAGAGCCAAGAAGAATGACAGCGGATGAGAAAGATGTATTGTTGAAACAGTATCATCCTGATTATAGAGAGAATGAATTCGTACAACTTCAGATGGGTCCAAACAAAGGTGGAAAGGTTCCGACAGAATTAGGAGCACTTCTTCAGGCTCACAGTCGAATTAAGGATGCATCATTAGATCTTAGTAATCCAGATTATGATGTAGATGTACTTGTAATCGGAGCAGGTGGAGCAGGATCTTCAGCAGCCATTGAAGCCAATGAAGGTGGAGCAAACGTCATGATGGTTACCAAACTTCGTATTGGTGATGCCAACACGATGATGGCGGAAGGTGGAATTCAGGCAGCAGACAAAGAGAACGACTCTCCAGCAACTCATTATTTAGATGCGCTGGGCGGTGGCCATTTTGCCAACAAACCAGAATTGCTTAGTAAATTAGTATCAGAAGCACCATCCGCAATCAAATGGTTGAATGAACTTGGTGTTATGTTTGATAAAGATAAAGATGGAACTATGATTACTACTCACGGTGGAGGAACATCTCGCAAGAGAATGCATGCATGTGCCGACTATTCAGGTGCAGAGATTATGCGTGTACTTCGTGACGAAGTGATTAATCGTCAGATTCCAGTGGTAGATTTTACATCTGCAATTGAAATTATCAAAGATTCAGAGGGAAAAGCAGCAGGAGCTGTTCTGATGAATATGGAGACAAAAGAACTGTTGATTGCCAAAGCAAAAACAGTAATCATCGCTACAGGCGGTGCTGGTCGTCTTCATTATCAAGGATTCCCAACATCTAACCACTATGGTGCAACTGCCGATGGTCTTGTACTTGCATACCGTGCAGGTGCTGAATTATTATACCAGGATACATTACAGTATCATCCAACTGGTGTGGCATTCCCAGAACAGATTTTTGGAGCATTGGTAACAGAAAAAGTGCGTTCTATGGGTGCGATGCTAGTAAATGAAGCCGGAGAAGCAGTTATGCATCCATTGGAAACACGTGATGTATCAGCCGCTTCTATTATTCGTGAGTGTGCAAATGAAAAAGGTGTTACAACACCACTTGGTAAAGGTATCTGGTTAGATACACCAATGATTGATGCAATTCATGGAGAAGGAACATTGGAGAAGAGACTTCCAGGAATGCTTCGTATGTACTTGAAATATGACATTGATATGAGAGAAGTACCAATTCTAATCTACCCAACCCTTCATTATCAGAATGGTGGAATTCAAATTGGTGCAGATTGCCAGACTTCTGTAGAGAATTTATTTGTAGCAGGAGAAGCGGTAGGAGGAATCCATGGAAGAAACCGCTTGATGGGTAACTCATTACTTGATATTATTGTATTTGGACGTGATGCTGGTAAAGAGGTAGCCAAGAAATTCAAAGATGTTCAAGTGAAAGATCTGACATTAGATCATGTGAATAAATTTGAAAAAGAATTAGAGGATACTGGTATCAAGACTGACTTAGTATCTCCGAAATTATTACCAGATTACAGAAGAAAAGCAAACTACTTAAATCAGGCAGTATTATAAGAACACCAAAGATATCCCGCGGGTGTAACCGAGGGGATATCTTTGCGTGATTTGATTTATCTTGTAAGTAGATAAAGCCGACCGCAGGATTGCAGAGCGGCTCAGCTGTATTATGTCAGCAAAGCTGACAGCCGCTCGCAGCAATTATGCCAAGGCATAATTGAAGAAGGAATGGAGGAAATAAATCATGGAATATTTGGGGAATCTTACGCAAACACTTTTATCGGTTGTGTTTATCGTATTTGCCATAATGACCCTTGGATATCTGGTAGGAAGAGTCACGGTGAAAGGAATTTCATTGGGATCAGCAGGTGTTCTTTTAATTGCGCTGGTATTTGGTGTTCTTGCCAGCTATGTGCCAGTTATTGCCATTGGGGGACGAAATATTACCCTTTATCTACCAGAGGCTAAGACATTAGCAGATGGAACGATCTTAGGCTCCAGTAAGGAAGTGTATGCCCTGGTAGCCAGCCTGGGTACGGCGATGTTTGTAACGGCCGTTGGATTAATTGCAGGACCAAAATTTTTCCGAACATTTAACAAGAAATCACTGGGATACATTTTAATGGGTGTAATTATTATTGCACTGGGAACGCTGGCATCTATTGCAATCATCATATTCAGCAAAGATCCGAATGTAGATTCTAGTCTTGTTATTGGATTGATGACAGGAGCACTAACCAGTACGCCGGGATTCTCGGCGGCCAAAGAGGTAGCAGCGGATCCAAATAAAGTAGCGGCCGGGTATGGGATTGGATATTTATTTGGTGTACTAGGCGTGGTAATTTTCGTACAGTTGCTTCCAAAAATTCTGAGGGTTGATATTGCCAAAGAAAGAGAATCCTTTGTGGCAGCTAATGCCGTGGAGATTCCACCTGTAAAACGACTTCTTATGAAAGTAGATAGCATGGATTTCTTCCCATTTGCAGCAACGATTATGCTGGGGTGTATCATTGGAAGTATTAAAATTCCAGTGATAAACTTTAACTTAGGAACTTCAGGAGGAACTCTGGTAGCGGGACTTATTATTGGACATTTTGGCCACATTGGTCCATTTGACTGCAGGCTAAAAAAAGAATCACTGAACTTCTTTAGAGAGCTTGGATTGGTATTGTTCTTAATTGGAGCAGGAGTACCGGGTGGAGTAAACTTCATGAAGAACGTAAAGCTTTCATATTTTATCTTTGGAATTATTATCACTTTAGTACCAATGGTAATTGGATATTTCCTTGGGAAATATGTGTTCCACATGAGCTTATTCAATGCACTGGGATCCATTACGGGAGGAATGACAAGTACACCTGCTTTAGGTGCATTAATTGAAACAGCTGGAACAGAAGATGTAGCCAGCGCATATGCAGCGACTTATCCATTTGCGTTGTTCTTTATTGTGTTGGTGGCACGAATTGTAACTGGGATAGTGTAGGGATATAAGAACTCTTACAATAAAGTATAATCATTATGTAGTATAAAAAGAACATTTTCCCGAGACGGGAGAATGTTCTTTTTGGACGTCAATGAATTTACCCCAGTCGATAGACCATACAGGGTCTTCCCCCAGTTTCATAGTTCATTTGTCCAGTAATTTTGCCGGTTTCCAGAAGATAATTCATATACCGTCTTATGGTTACCCGGGATAAGCCGATTTGATCGGCAATTTCTTCTGCCGTGTGTTCTTGATTTTTATGAGTTTTTAAATAATCCACTACCACGTCTAATGTTTGAGTCTGTATACCCTTTGGTAGCTGTTCTAGTACTTTTTCACCAGTGGAGCCTACCAGTGTGTCGATGTGTTCTTGACTGAAAGTGGTGACTCGCTGTATGGACTGCTGTATAAATAAGTATTTTTCCAGGGCCTGCTGGAAACGATCGGACATAAAAGGCTTCACCAAATAGTCTACGATGCCAAGTTTTAGTGCCTGTTCTACAGTGGCAGTATCATTTGCAGCGGTAACCATAATCACGGAAACATCAATATTTTCTGCCCGCATCTCTTGGAGAAGTGTAAGGCCATTGCTGCGTGGCATATATACATCTAAGATGACCAGGTGGATAAGATGTGTTTTCAGATACTCTAAGGCTGATAATCCATCTTTACAGATGTCAGCCACGTGGAAATGAGGGTTCTGACTGACATATTGTTTATTAATCATAGCAACCATTGGATCATCTTCAACAATCAATACTTCAAACATTTCTAAACCTCCTTTTCCTGGGAAATGGTAACGGTTATATAGGTTCCGTTGCCTTTTTCCGACTCTATCTGAATCGTTCCCTGTAATTTGTCTACTAGATTTTTCACTACATACATACCCGTTCCATGACTGTTGCCTTTCGTGGTGAACCCTTTTTCAAAAATCCGTTCTTGATCTGCTTCTTCTATGCCCATACCAGTATCATCCACAGAAATAAGAAGGGTGTGGGGTTGAGAATAGATACCGATGGACACCTCCTTAGGAGGGTTGCTTTTTTCGTTAATAGAATCCATTGCATTGTCTAGGAGATTCCCAATAATGGTAACCAAATCTCCAGAAGGAAGAGAAATGTCGCTTCGAGACAGGCTACTTCCTGTTTCTACAGAGAATTGGATGTTTAATTCCGCAGCCTGGGCATATTTCCCGATTAAAAGAGCGGCTACAGAAGGATCTTCAATATGTTTTACAATATTTTGAAGAATGGCCTGCTGGATGGAAGAAATATGGGTAATGTATTCACAGGCTTCGCTGGTTTTTCCCATCTGAATCAGCCCTAAGATAACGTGGAGCTTATTAATAAAATCATGATTATTTGCACGCATAGAATCCACGATGTATTGAATACCAGATAAGTCTTCCATTAGCTTGGTGTATTCGGTGCGGTCTCGAAGAATACAAAGGGCACCAATAATCTGATCTTCTTCCATAATTGGAACTTTATCTACCAAAACATCTTTACCGTGGGAAAGGTGTACAGATAATCCGGTAGTCACTTCTCCAGTGGCAATCGCATTTTTCATACTAAAGGATGTAGAGAGCTGTTCAGTCTTGCCTCCGATGAGAGAAATATCATTTTCAAGAATTCTGCTGACTGCTTTATTGCAATAGATAATCAACTCATCAGGGCCAACCGCAATGATTCCTTCGCTTAGAGAATCCAGAGCATTGTTACGGATAGTAAACATAGAACTAAAGATGTCGGGCTCATATCCTAATAATTTGGTCTTAATTCGACGCGATAACATACGGGAAATCATTAGCGCAAATAAGAATACTACAGCAAATCCAATTAAATGCACCCATATGGTGTTCATAATCACGTGGTAAATATTTTCGTTTAGCATAACGGCAATTACGAAGCCTAAATAGTTTCCATCTTCATCATAGATGGGGGCATAGGCGCGCCGTTGAGAACCGGAAGGCCCAGTATCACTGGTGACATAAATGCGATGCCCGTCTTTGCCAAAGGTAGGAACCGTTCCATCATAGGCGGTTCCGATCATGGAGGAGTTGGAGTGGTATCTGCGGATCTGATTTTGATCTACCACAGAGATGACATCGATATTGCTAAGGGAAGTCTTTAGAGAATTCAAATATGTTAACAGCAGATAATTTGAAGTGTCATCACTGTCAGCGGATAAATCCTCTTGAACTGGAACCGAATCGGCAATGGTCTTGGCCATGTTCTGCAGATTGGAATCCAGATATTGACTCTCGGAGCGTACATTTACAATCACACTGATACAACCAACTAAGATGGTAGAAATCAGGACCAGAATTATTAGATTATAAAAAATGTCTTTTTGGATATCACTGGATCTATGTCTTTTCTGAAGTGGCATAAAAGCTCCTTTCGGTATCTACTATATGCTCATTATAGCATCTCATTGAGGGATCAACAATGTGGCTAGAAAATTTGTCTAGAAAGTGGGCTTATGTAAGTAAAAAAAGTGGAAAAGAAGTGCTTTGATTTAGTTAAATTACGTATTGTTTTCAAAATGTTCCTATGATTGTATGCCTTTTCAATGTGAACTATAATTCAATTGTAACAAAAGCAATGAAAAACAAGGGATAAAAAAGGAGAATGATATGGGAACTGTAGCAAATATTATGGAAATGATGATGGTGGTATGTTTTGGAATTTCATGGCCGCTTAATATTGCAAAGGCGTGGAAAGCAAAAACTGCAAAAGGAACAAGCGTATTATTCTATTTCTTCATCTGGATTGGATATGTGTTTGCTTTTATCGGTAAATTCGTAATGATTAGTATGCATTCAGAACAAGCCTGGTATGTAACGGTTCCATGGTATGTGATGTTCTTCTATGTAGTAAATATTGCTATGGTAAGTTGTGGAATTGTAATCTACTATCGCAACAAAATGCTGGATAGCCAGACTGTAAAAGTAATGGATAGAAATATCTTTAATAGCAACAAAAAAAACAAGGTGGAAGCTTTAGCAGAATAGGAGAAGTGCATATGAAGATTTATGAAAGAGAACAGAGAAATTATGAGGATTTAAACCAGCTGGCCATTGAAAATGGAGTGGTAATTTTAGGCTCTTCATTTGCCAAGGATATTCCAGTGTATGAATTGAGACAGTCTATGGAGATTAGTTCTAATATATACAATCGCAGTATTGTAGACTTGTCTGTATTTGATGCCAAAGAATTACTGGGTACTTGCGTGTATGCCTTACACCCAAGGAGAGTATTATTGAATTTGGGGGAAACAGATTTGGAATGTGGTTTCCATACACTGCCAGAGATTGTAGAGGCGTACAGCAGTCTCATTGACGAGATTAAACGCAATGCAAAACACTGTGAGGTTGTGCTGGTTTCTGTATGCAGCAACCGTGAAGAAATACATCCGGAAGAATTAAACCGTCAGTTAACTATGATGGCTGCAGAGAAGAAGTGCAAGTTTGCAGATATCTCCAAAGCATTTTCTACTGAATCCCCAAAGATTAAAGCTTTCCAGATGCTGAAATCATTTATGAGAGAACGGATGTCCTTCGCAGATGCTATGCTCACGGTATAGTTGTGGGGATAGAGCGTAAGTAATGACATATTGAAATCGAGAAGAAGTCAGATTACTTCCTCTCGGTTCCATCCCAATAGATTTCAAAATGAACATGGTCTAAAGATTCGATAAAGTGTTTTTTGTATAATAGAAATTCTTCTAGATCCATCAATACGTGGTATAAAACAGCACGACTTTCAAACTCTTCGTGAGTTTTTGGGAGTTCCTGCTGTTTTATATTTTCCCAGAGAATATGTAACTTTTCAATCTGGGCTTCCGGCAGATTCATCTCATGAATATGTATAGAAAGGTAGTCCAGATACTCCGCTACAATATGAGCCTGAATCGGAAAAGAGCGAATCTTTCTGATCTGAGAATGAAGGTTATGGAGGGTGTTGCACTGCTCCTTACGCATCTCAAAATAGTGTATATAATAGCCAGGGTGAGAGCGAAAGGTATTATTTTGATATTCATAAGCCTGTTCTACAAAAAGTGTCAGGTGTTCTTCCAATTGATTAAGATCAATCCATACATTTGCATCGGTTTTCTTCTCTGCCAGATAATCCCCTAGTTCTGAAAATATGGTCTGAAAATGATTCTCTGTGTATTTCATATTATGCATTAATTTGCTGTGCAGACTGCTGTTGTTATTCACTAGGTTCAATAGAATCGCAATGACAACTCCGATAATTACCAGTAAGAATTCATTGGTGATAAAATTAAGCGAAAAGTCGTGGGTAGACATGAAATGAGTACCAATTACGGCATTTACCGATAGGGTAACCCGCCAGCCCATGCCCTCGCAGAGTATAACACACAGAAGGAGATACATTCCAAAAGCAATCCATTGGCTTGGAATATGATTAAAACAAAGCCAGGCAAAAGCTACACTAATAAAAAATGTGAGAAGTCGAAAAAGGGACAGCTTTAATGTCTCCCATTTCGTAGTGACAATAGTCAAAAGAGTAATGATTCCAGCGGATGTGGCAAACTGTAATCCTAGAATGGTGGCAATATACATAGCAATGCTGGAGCCTAAAGCAATCTTAAAAGCCTGTACCAGAATGCGTTCAATCCGTGATTTGTATTTCATAGGTAATCCTCCAAAGAGTAGATTTATTTTCTACATTATACTTGCTTCAAAAAATGTTGGCAAGGGACGAATTAGTATGTCATTTGTACAATTGTTTTGTTATGAGAAAAAAAGTATAATAAGAGTATACTATAGATCGTACTTTTATTGACAAAGGATGTGAGCATATGAAGATTATCTATCATTTGGTAAATGGACGAGTATCATACGATTTTTATAAAGATAATCGGGAATGGCTAAATGAAACTAATTATGAAACGGTGAAGACGGCATATACGTTTATGACTTTTTTCTGTTTTGCGCTTGCAGTGGGAACCTCCTGGAATGCATCTTTTTCTTCTGCAATAATTCGATTGTTTATACGTGCGGGGTTTGTCTATGGCCTGCTTACGCTGGTTGTCTATTGGGGTATAGTGAACCATAAAGAACATACAAGGGCTATGTATTACCTTTTTGAAACCTTTACGTTTATGCTAGTTATTGTAAGTGGTACTTACTATAGTCCTCATGATCGGGCTGTGTTCTTTTTTATGATGCTGATTGTAGTTCCATTGCTCTATGTGGAGCGTCCAATTATATCCATTGGGACATCTGCGATAGCCTGCGTTATATTTGGTTTTGTAACTGCGGTGGTTAAGGCAGATGATCCGAGTATTATGAATGTTGATTTGATGAATGCGGTGGTTGGATTTGCATTAAGTGCGGTGTTTATCTACTACATACGGAATCTTCATCTGGCAAGTATGCAGGCTACATTATTGTTGAAGGTGGAGGTACAGATTGATGGTTTGACAGGATTGCTCAACAAGATTAGTACGCAGGCATCCTGTCAACGGTATCTAGAATACAATCATCCAATAACCAACTGTGTAGTTATCATGCTGGACATTGATGATTTTAAGCACATCAATGATACATATGGACATCAATGTGGAGATATTGTATTAGTTCAGATAGGAGTAGTTCTGAAACAGATTTTTCGGACGCAGGATATTGTAGGGCGAATTGGCGGAGATGAATTTCTGATTCTTATGCGAGATATTGAAAATGTAACTGTGGCAGAGGATAAGGCAAAACAGATTAATGTACAGGTAAAGAATATATTTAAAGAGTATGGGGATGAGCAGATTAGCTGTAGTATTGGAATTGTACAGAATAGAAATCAGAATACAACTTTTATGGAAATGTATCAAAAGGCAGATCAAGCGTTGTATCAAGCAAAAAAAGATGGTAAACGCCAGTATGTCATATATCAGATGTGAGATGACTCCAGCCGCTATAGGCGGTGAGTAACAATTTCGTATAAAGACGAGAAACCGTGGAAAAAAGTACGTTTTATAGGACTTTCAAAAGCGCATAATATAGTCATAGGCAACGAAAAGAGCACAGAAATTAACGTGCCCATTTGCAGAAGGAGGCTATATTATGAAAACAATAAAAAGAGCAACAAGAAATATGGACTTTACAGCAATCAGTATAGGTGCGATTACATCGGCAATCATTTGGGGCTGTATTTTATTCATATAAAGTAGCAAGGACGGGGAAGATTATACTTCTCCGTCCTTGAATGCTTTCATCATAGTGTAAGTCAAGCTCAAGCTATTCTCTTCATCATCTGGAATTTCTTCTCGCTTTTTCCACTCACCCACAGCCAATTCGTTCGTATCTAAAGTTATAGAACTATCCCCGTCCAACTCGGCGAAGAATCCAACCAATAGACTTTCGGAGAACGCCCAGGGCTGGTTCTTATAGTAGCGGATGTTTTTAACTTTCAAGCCTACTTCTTCCATAACTTCTCTATGTACGGTGTCTTCTAGTGTCTCTCCAAATTCTGTGAAGCCTGCAATCAGTGCATAGCGTGTGAAAGTGCGGTTGGCATATTTAGTTAGCATAATACGGTCCGTTGCGGGGTCAATAATTCCCACAATAATCGCAGGACAGATTTTGGGATAATCCACATAGCCGCAGACAGGACAATGCATAGCGCGTTCTGTATCGTGCAGTTCCATAGGATGTCCACAGACTCCGCAGAATCGATTGCTGCGATACCAGCGATACAGCTGTCCCGCGGATACACCTGCAAAGCCCATCCATACAGGCTTAAAATGGCGAAACTCTCTCATAGAGCCAAAAGAAAAGTCAGTCACCTGGTTATTTTTAAAGCTAATGTTATCGTCTTCTTCCATTGCTTTTACAGTAGGAACCATAAAGAATCCTATCTGGTCTATTTCGAACAGATAGATTAATTTCTCACAAGTAGTAGGAATTAGATTCTTCATTTGCGCAAAGGTTGGAAGAGCCGGTGTCTCATGAGCCATATAGAATAATGGCTGATTGTGGTGAAATGTCATTACAATGTCATCATTTTTGGGTGAACGTGGGGTATATTCATTGTGAAATTGGTGTGGTGCAATATCTTGTAACATAAACAAAACTCGCTTTCTGAAATATTTTTATACATTCTGTGTATTACCTTTAGTTTAGCACAGTGGGTCAAATTCGAAAAGTAATACGGCTCAGAATAGCTGGAATTCAGATTTCTTTCAATGAAGAACACTTATAATGTGTTTTAGATATTCCTTATAATCTGCTTTTATTTTTTCTGGGGCAGCAATTTGTATCCCTGTTCCCAGACCAACCACCCATCCATAGAACTGGTGACTGACTGCCACCTTTACACGAGCCGTAAAATATTCATCACCATCCTTGCGAAGAGGGACTTCCTTTCCAAAACGATCAATGATAATACCGGCCATGCTGTTCTCACAGCGCAGCGTTATATTTTCTTCTTCTCCGTGAAACATG